>JBKBVT010000043.1:0-16427 GCA_046289305.1 Hyphomonas sp.
ATCGCTGAATAATAGTCGGTCAGCTTCATAGCCTAGTTCGACATTCAGTCCGGAGAAAATCGGTAGCTTTAGCTTCGGAATTTTTGCCGCCTGAACCGCTCCATGAAAAAGCACGGCCAAACCATCGCTATTATTGTCAACGAAGAGAAAGTCAATTATCTCACCATTGTCGCTAATACTGTGCAAGCCGGCGGGCAGGATCGTGGCATTGAGGAATTCATCAAACTCCGCGTATTCGAAGCGTTCCTGCGCCCATTTGCAAACATCGCGAGTTCGCCTGTGGCGTTGCGGCTGATCAGTCACATTCGTCAAGGTAGAGCGCCCCTCTTGCTGTCATGTTGGCGACAGGCGACTCGGCGGCCTGTCTCGAGTTGATTTGGACACTCGTCAACATGCCGAACTGGATACATCAGTTCCGCAAGCGCAAAGACCCTGCCCAATACGCTTCTGCGGCTGGCAGCTGAGTCTTGCTGTTTGTCGTTTCATATTGCTCTCTACGACTTAGAGATTCAATAGATCTTGTCTTAGATGATGTCTGATTGCGCTTGAAAAATTTTTGCCTGTGTCATCCGCTTGGGCGGCCCCTGAGATCAGATCTGAGCGTCCGTCGCGTCGTCCGGATGTGTCCCGGACGCACACTCCAAGCAATTCACGAACGTCCGTCTGCGGGATTCTCCGGGGTGAGAGCAGACCCCATGATAACTGTTGCCCGAATGTTCCGCCTGCGTAGGCAGACAGGCAGAACACAGCGCGCTCTATCTCTGAGCTCCCCCCGTCCATGACGCGCTGAACAGATTTGAAGCGATCCGCTTGTAACCTCTGTCCTTCATCGAGGAGGTCATCAAGCACGCCAGCCTGATCAACGGCTGCGAGCCTTAGCCTACCTCAAAGCCCCCCTAACGGCGGTCGCCAACGGCCCCCCGCAAAGCGACATCGACGATCCTGCTGCCGTGGAACTTCAAGCCGTCAATCTGAACGGCTGGTGGGCCTCGACGACAGTGACGCCGAACGTGGTGATGCCGGATGCCCGGAGCAAGACCGGCTACAAGGTCGAGGCGACCGGCTGGCGCGGCTTCAAGGCGGCGCGGGCGATGGACATCTTCGACGATCTGGACCGCCGCGAGCGGGCGCGCGCCGAGAGGGAACAGCGCGATCCGCGCCCGGTCTTCAGCCGCGCGCAGGTCGATATCGCGCGGCGCTATCGCAATCTGGTCGAGCGCCATGATGCGGGCGGGATGAAATGCGCCAGCCTCGAGGGCCGGGGCGGTGGCGGGCCATCCTCGGGCGGCGAGTTCATTGATGCCTTCGTGGCCGAGGGCGATGAGATCCGGCAGCTACAGCGGCGCATCGGCACCGGTGCCGCGATGGTGGTGCGCCGGGTCCGGCCCTCGGCGCGGGGCGGCCTGGGCGCGTCGATCATCCGCGACCGCGATCTGGTCGATGCGATTTGTTTGCATGGGCGCAGCTTCCGGGAGGTGCTGGGCGCGCATGGCTGGGCCGTCAAAGGGCAGAACATCACCCTGATGATGCAGGCCTTCTCGGCATGTCTGGAGCGCATGCAGTCGGGCCGCGACAGCTGCGGAAAAATTCTTTCTTGACGAATTAGGTCTCACGCCGTCATAGATATCGACACTATCCAGACGTGCGCCCGCAGGGATCATCCCCTCGCGGGCGTTCGTCGTTCCGGAGGCGCCGCCATGATCCAGAAGATCTGCTGCGCGCTTGGATGCGATGAACTGGCCGTTCCCGGCAGGCCGCATTGTCCTGAACATGCAGCGGAAGCGGACGCCAAGCTGGCAGCACGTCGGGCGGCGGCGAAGACCAGTGAAGCCGCCCTCGCCCGGTCCAAGCTCTATGCGACCGAACGCTGGCGCAAGGCGGCGCGGGGGTTTCTCGACCGGCATCCGCTTTGTGCTGACTGCGCTGAGTTGGGGCGCGTCAGGGCTGCGACCGAGGTTGACCACATCGTCCCCCACGGTGGCGACGCGCAACTGATGTGGGCGCGGGCGAACTGGCAGCCGCTCTGCAAGCCCTGCCACAGCCGCAAGACCGCGCGCGAAGTGTTCGCCTCGGCGCGCCGGACGCCGCGATCCTGAGGGGACCGGGGGTGGTCTGGAAATTCCGGCCCCCTGCCCCGGACCGGCGTGGGGACCGTCCTTTTCGCGCGCGCTGATTTAGGAAAAAAAGCCCACCCTTTCAGAGAGGAGACAGAGATGCGTGGTCAGAAACCGACGCTCAATAATGTCGTCCCGATGAAGGGGGACATGCGGCGCCCGGCGCCCGAGGCGCCGCAGCACCTGCAGACCGAGGACAAAGAGATCTGGGATCGCTTAGCGCCGGTGCTGGTCAACAAGGGGCGGCTGGAGCCGGAATACGAGGATGCCTTTGGCGCCTATTGCGTCATGGCCGGGCATGTCGTCCGCATGAGCCACGATGTCGCCATGATGGGCAGCTACTTCATCAAGAAGGGCGGGCGCAACGGCGAGCAGGAAAAGCACCGCGCCGCATGGGTGCAGCTGAACCAGGCCCTGCTGGCGATGAACCAGCTGGCCGCGCGCTTCGGGCTGACGCCGGTGGATGAGGCGCGCCTCAAAGGGGGCGCGCAGGGCGATCTGTTCGATGACATTATGCGCAAGCTCGATGGAGGCGATTGATCACCCGGTCTCGCGCTATGCCCTCGACGTCATCGAGGGGCGCGAGATCGCAGGTGAACTGGTGACGCTGGCCTGCAAGCGGCACCTGACGGATCTGGAAACGGGCCGGGACCGGGGTCTGTTCTTCGACTGCAAGGCGGCGTCGCGGATCGCGAACTTCGCCGAGCTGATCCAGCACACCACCGGCCCGATGGGCGGCCAGCCCTTGAGGCTGCAGCCGTGGCAGGTGTTCCGGCACGGCTCGGTCTTTGGCTGGAAGCGGGAAGAGGACGGGCTGCGCCGGTTCCGGTCCACCTATCATCAGGTCGCCAAGAAGAACGGCAAGACCACCGACACGGCGGTGCCGATGCTGTTCACGCAGCTGTTCGACGGCGAGGCCGCGCCGCAGGGGTTTTGCGCCGCCACCACCCGCGATCAGGCCGGGCTGCTGTTCCGCGAGCTGAAGCGGATGATCAATGCCTCGCCTGCGCTGAGCCAGCTGATGAAGACCTGGCGCAGTTCCATCGAGATCCCGCGCACCAATGGCGAGATCAAATGCCTGTCGCGCGACGGCAATACCTCGGACGGCATCAACCCGAACTTTGCCGCCCGCGACGAGGTGCACCGCTGGACCGACCGCGAGCTGGCCGAGGTGGTGGTCAACTCGATGATCGCCCGCGCGCAGCCGATTGACTGGGCGATCACCACCGCCGGGGCCGACATGGCCTCGATCTGCGGCGAGCTGCGGACCTATTCGGAGGAGGTGCTGCGCGGATCGGTCAGTGACGACCGGTTCTTTGCCTATGTCGCCGAGCCGCCGATGGAATGCGATATCGAGGATCCGCGGATCTGGAAGATGGCCAATCCCAATCTGGGCGTGGCCTTCAAGGCCGAGGATTTCCGCGCCAAGCTGAACGAGGCGCTGGCCATCGCGGGCCGGATGCCGAACTTCCGCCGCCTTCATCTCGATCTCTGGACCGAGGGCGCGCAGTCCTGGATCGAACGCACGGTCTGGGACATGGGTGCCGAAGACACCTTCGATCCGGCGATGCTGCTGGGCCGGAAGGCATGGGTGGGGCTGGATCTGTCGAAGACGACCGACCTGACCTCGATTGTGGTGGCGGTGCCGCATGACGGGCTGATCTATCTGATCTGCTACAGCTTCCTGCCCGCCGGTCCCAAGGGCTTTATCCAGCGCGCGCAGACCGAGAAGCGCGAATACGTCCAGTGGCGCAACGAGGGCTGGCTGGAGGTGCATGGCGGCGGCGTAGTCGACGAGGATCTGGTCATCGACCGGCTGGAGGCGATCCGGGCGGCCTTTGACGTCCAGGAGGTCGCCTATGACCGGTGGGGCATGAAGTATATCGCCAAGGCCCTGACCCGGCGCCGCTTCCCGCTGGTCGAACATGGGCAGGGCTATGGCTCGATGTCCTCGCCGATGAAGCGGTTTGAGGAGGCAGTGGCGAAGAAACGGCTGCGCCACAACGGCAATCCGGTGCTGGCATGGGCGGTCGGCAACGTCCATCGCGACGAGGATCCGGCAGAGAACATCAAGCCGAACAAGGCGCGCTCGCGCGGTCGGATCGATCCGGCGGTGGCGGCGATCATGGCGGTCGGGCGGGCCGAGGCCGCCGAGGGCAAGCGCAGGGCGCGGGAGATTGAGACGGCATGAGCATCATCGGCAGGATCCTGAGACCCGCGACCAGCGCCGCGATGCCGCGCACCGAGCCGCCGCTGCGCGCACCCGCCGCGCAGGTCGCTGCCGCCACCCCGACCGGCACCCGCGATCCGCAGGGCTGGATCACCGATCTGGGCTGGGGCACGCAGAGCCGGGTCAAGACCCTGCCCCGCGTCTCGGCCACCATCGCGCAGAGACACGCCACCGTCTTTGCCTGCTGCAATGTCATCGCCGGGGATCTGGCCAAGATCCCGCTGAAGCTCTACCGGCGCCGCGAGGATGGCAGCGACGAACGCATCCGCGATCACCCGGCATCCTATCTGATGAACGTCGAAAGTTCGCCCGATGTGCCCGCCGTCGTGGCCCGGTTTGCGATGGCCTATATCTTTGCCCTGCGCGGCAACAGCTTTGCCTATGCGCCCCGCGACGGCGGCGGCGAGCTGGAGCTGATCGAGGCGCTGAACCCCGATGGCGTCTCGGTCCTGCGCGCCGGGCGGGCGCGGTTTTACGACTTCGAGGACGGCGCCGGGATCCAGCGCCGGTCCCCGGCACGGACCATGGTGCATCTGCGCTATATGGCGCTGGACGGCTGGACCGGGCGCTCGCCGCTGGAGGTTGCCTCGGAAAGCATCGGCGTGGCGCTCGCCGGGCAAGAGGCCGCGGCGCGGATCAGTTCGGGCAGCACGCTGCGCGCCTATATCACCATGGAGGACAGCTACGAGGACGACGAGGCCTATCTGCGCAACGCCCGCCGGGTGCGCATGGCGCTGAACGATCCCGACAGCAACGGCTATCCGATCCTCGGTCAGAACGACAAGATCAACCGCCTCGACCTGTCTGCCGCCGATCAGGAACTGCTGTCCACGCGGCGCTTTGACCGCGAGCAGATCGCCTCGATCTACCGGGTGCCGCCGCCGAAACTGCAGATCCTCGAGAACGGGGTGAAGGCCAATGCCGAACAGGCCGCCATCGATTACCTGACCGACTGCATGTATCACTGGGGCAAGCAGCTCGAGGATCAATACGGTCTGTCGCTGCTGACCGCAGGCGAGCGCGCGGCGGGGATGTTCTTCCGCCACGACTTTGACACGCTGCTGCGCCCGACCACCAAGGAACGCTACGAGGCCTATGCCCGCGCCGTCGGCGGCCCGTTCATGTCGCCCAACGAGGCCCGCCAGCGCGAGGGATTTGCCCCCACCGATGGTGGCGATGTCCTCTATCCGCCGCCCAATATGACCCGCGCAGAACCCGGCAAGGAGAGTGAAGATGACGCATAAGATCCGCGCCCTGCTGGCCGGGGCGCCCACCGCCCTCGCCGCTGAGCTGGCCCGCGATCTGCTGGCGCTGGACCTGCCGGTGGCCCGCGCGGGCGATCCGGTCGCCGCCTCGCCGGTGGAACGCTTCACCGTTCAGCGCGGCGTCGCCGTTCTGCCGGTGCGCGGCATTCTGACGCCGAACAGCGCCGTGCTGGAACGCTATCTCGGCTGGACCACCTATTTTGGGCTGGAGGAAGCCGCAGCCGAGCTGGCAGAGCGATCCGATGTCGCCGCAGTGATCCTTGATCTCGACAGCCCCGGCGGCTTGGTACGCGGATGCGAAGGCGCGGCGGCAGCGGTCGCAGCCCTCGCAGCCGCAAAGCCGGTGCACGCCATCGCCGCACCCATGGCGGCCTCGGCAGCCTATTGGATCGCGGCCAGCGCCAGCAGCATCGCGGTGACACCCGGCGGCATCGTCGGATCCATCGGCGTCGCGGTCGAGGCCACCTCGGTCGTCGGCCCGAACAGCTGGGGCGAACAGTCCTATCTGCTGACCTCCAGCCACGCCCGCGCCAAGATGCCCGACCCCGGCACCGCCGAGGGCATGGCCGAGCTGCGCCGCTCGCTGGATGCCTCCGAGGCCGCCTTCCACGCCGCCGTCGCCGCCGGTCGCGGCATCGCGCCTGCTGATCTGCCTGCCCGTCTCTCGGTCACCGACGATCCCCGCGACGGCGGCGCCGTCTTCGGCGGCGCAGACGCCATCGCACGCGGGCTGGCTGACACGGTCGAGACCCGCGCGGCCTTCGCGGCGCGGGTGTTCCAGAGCTATGGGGCGGCGCAGAAGCACGGAGCTGGGGCGCGGTTCAAGGCGCGGGCCGCGGCGGCACGGGCGGCGGCGGAGGGGTGAGTGGGGTGGGTAGGCGTGCTGGTCGCGGGGAAAGTCTTCGCACGGCCTTCACTATTGGTCGAGGATTCGCCAAGATGGCAAGGTCAGCTTTTCGGACCTAAGTGTCGTTCGCTGTATCTGCGAAAAATCAACCCGCAGTCGCAGCGTCAGCGACATGGAGGGCGGGAAGCCGACTGTCGGCCGTGCGGCACTGCATACGCAGCAATCCTTCGAAGCGGCCATTCGCGAGCGCTGCAGCGAAATTTGGTCCGTCACAGCCCATCGGACGGGAAGCGGCCGGTCGAGGCTGCGGCATGGCAGTAGCAGAGGAAACTAGGGAGCAGCCACTCAGGCCAACCTTAGCCACTGAAAGCGGATGAGCCTTTGTTAAGAAGCGCTCAACTCCAGCGAGTTTGGGTTGGACACTCTAAAAGCTCTGAGGCTAACGTGTTGCGAGCCGAATATTTCGAGAACCGCATGCCCATTCCTGACTTTGCCGCACATGGCGCGTTGCCGCCCTTCATTTCAGGGCACGCAACTGATCCGAATGCACGTTCGCCATATCAAGCTTCCATGATCGAGGTCGTTGACCGCTTCTGCACCTCACCAGAGCGTGCCAGGCTTCTCAAAGGCTTGAACGCCTATCGCAAGCATCTTCACGCTGGAGGTTTCACCTCGGGAACCCAATGGATCGATGGGAGTTTTGTAGAGAATGTCGAGCTTCTGAGGCGGAGGCCGCCCAACGACATTGATGTTGTGACTCTATTCAATAGACCGCTCAAGTATCAGCTCAATGCTAGTTCATGGCCTGCTGATTTTGAGAGTCACTTCTTCCCGAGCTACTTCGATACCAAGAAAATGAAGCCTCAGTATAAGTGCGACACATATCCAATAGACTTGGATGCGGGATCACGCGCGCTAGTCAGGGGCACTACATACTGGCATGGCCTATTTAGCGACATGCGAGAAACAAATACAAAAAAAGGAATAATCGAAGTTTCTCTTGCTGATGATGCGATGGAGTTTTTGGCCGTCGAGCAAAAGATAGGGGGAAGGTTCAATGTCTGACCTCCAACGGATTACAGATCTTGAGGCGCAGCGACAAGAGTTGCAAGCCTTGATAGAAGAGGCACGCGACGACGGTGATATCGTCGGCCAGTTAAGCTTTGCCGCGCGACTGGGCGCGGTAGAGGACGAAATCGCCTCATTGCAGGCAGTGGACGCAAAAGTAGCAGAAATTGCTCTACTCTTCGATGGCGGACCGGTTGAAGGCAGACGGTCGATCGACGCAAATTTTGCAGCTCAAGCACTGCACCACTTTCAATCCATTGTGACCCGCTTATTTTCTGCAAATCTTCGAGGCGAGCTTGCTTCTAGAGGAAAAATTAAGGGAGCCGACCTTGCAGCTCTGAACGTCCGCGGTGTTGCAACTGGCTCATTCGGGTTCATCTTGGAAGAAAAAGATGCACTACAATTCAATGCACTAAAAACGCCAATAAGGGAAGCACTCGAAGAAGCTGCCTCTCTCTTTGATGAGTTCACGCAGGAAAGTGACGATGAGTTTTTAATCGACGTGGACGACATTAACCCAAGGGTGTTTAAGGCATTAGCCCAGTTCTTTGGGCATTTGGAAAAAAATGATGCATCCCTAAAAGCTAACCTTCCAGATCGACAGCTTTCCTTTGATCGCGCCGGCATATCTAGGGCATACAAGAGAATAACTGACACCAAAGTAAAGATAGATTCCGTCACTTGGGTCGGAACGCTGGTTGGACTTTCCCCGATTAGACGCACCTTTGATTTCAAGCAGGACGGGACACAAGAAATCATCTCTGGAAAGTTCAGCCACCAAGTGAGCCAGGACTACCTTGAGCGCATTGAAGGGGAGGAAGGCATTACTCTTGGAGATAAATTCATAGCGAAAATTGAGATCGGCACAATCAGAAAGCCGGATGGGTCAATAAGCATAGTCTATACTGTAACTGATCTCGTGCAGGCGGAAAATGATTACGGCGCCTGACTTTCTGCGCCTACTTTCCGGAGCGATCTCGATATGTTAATCGAAATCCATCAAATGCTACGGTTGAGCCCGTTTCTACTGGATGTTTCCCATGATCACGAACCTACCCACACACGAAAGCCTGACAGAAGCCGCCCTGAAGGCTTACTTCCGAGCATGGGAAGACCTACTGGCGATCTGGAGTGACTTCGACGGATCTTATGAGAGCACTGAGTATCCGAAGATAAGTTCACAGTGGCAGCAGGAATGGGATGAGTATCTGGTCCAGAGCCAGTCGGACTTGCAAGCGATTACTTCTCTGTTGCAGCAGTCCATGGAGCTCGGTCTTAAGGCCCGCATATGTGCAGTCAGCCCGTATTTGTTGCTTCTGGATAGCGGCCTGAAGCTGTCGAGCAAAGGAGGCAACATCGACTTCTCGGAACTCAGGACGCTTGATGCCGTGGATCTTCCAGGCGCTGTGAACACATTGACTTCGATGCCTGTCTCAGATGCCTTCATCGCCGAATACGCACAGACACGCGTTCTCCGGAACAAGATCATACATCAGGGAGGCGCAAGTGTCACCCTGCGCCCCAAAGCCGTTTTCCAACAGGCTATCAAGATTTACCGTTTGCTCTGGAATGACAGGCTATGGCTGCAAGATCGGGTAACCTTTGCCATGCAGACACGGATTGGATTCCTGCACGACGGAAAATACACATCTGCTCACATGATTGTTTTTCATGAAATTCCGACTGTCATGGCTTTACTTTCGAAAAGCGAATTCAGGGCCCTCTTCAAGCAAGAAAAATCGAAGCGTCGATATCTGTGCCTGAGTTGCCTAGATGCAGGAAACACCCGATACGCGGACATCGACATCGAGAAGGTCGGCACTGCCTGCTTGGCGCCAGATGGCTCTGGGGTTCACTGTCTGATGTGTAATCAGGACTATAAAATCAAGCGTGTGCCTTGCACCCAAAACTGCAAAGGTAACGTCATAGGTGCCAACGATGCCGACTGGAGCGGACACTGCCACACTTGCGGTCAACTGAACGAAGCCCCTAAAGTGTCAGAGAAACCATTTATATCTGTCGTGCAGTAGCACTCCGCTACAGTGCTGGTGCCAGAATTCTTTTTAACTTTTTTGTTATTTTAAGAACAAGTAGTCGCTTCTCCCGCACTGCCGACCTTTATCCACCGAATATGCCGCGCGATGGAGGGACGGCCGGTCTGGCGAAGCTGCACTGCGGCGATCAGCGAGGGCCCATCCGTCCGCTCAGGGCCGGGAGCGCCACGCGGACCGGGCTCTCTTGTGCAAGGAGCCTGCACCACGGCGGCATGACCGGTTCGAACGAGTTTTCAAATAGGGTATCTTCTATGCCACATCTTCCTCCAACTTCGCCTTTTGGTACATCTCTTGCTCGGCAAGTGGCGAGGCAAAATCTGACTCGTTTCAATAACGTGTTTTGGGTGGCTGAGCGTGCCCGAAAATATATTCGGGCTGGCTTCTCTTCAATCCAGTTCCCTCCTGTAACCCCTGGTGTTCATGGCGTATATAACTCCGCGTTGGAGTGGGAGAGCGCCGCAGACGAATTCCGGGACTGGACGAGGCAACACGTTCTTATTTCTGCGGCGTCCTTACTAGAGGTTTACATAAATTCGATTACAAAAACTGCTCTTCACGCAAAGCCCGAGCTCTTGGATCGATCTCTTACCGGCGTCGACGGCTATTCCTTCTTATTAGGCAAGGCCTTACCTCCTGAGGGTTGGAAAAAGTCCGTGGAGTCGGCGATAGAAAGCTTTACTAAGGGGCTTTGGAAGCATCGCTTTCGGCAAATGGAAGTTGTGTTCGGCAAACTTCCTGAGAAGCTCGTAGCAATGGAACCAGAGCTTCAGAAAATTCAGAATAAGAGAAATCGCATTGCCCATAAGTTCGGGTCGGATAAAGATCGCTCTGTGCCATGGGCTGAAATCACACACGTAGTTGTTGGCGCCAAGGACTGCGATAAGGCCATTCGAACGGTCTCGGCTTTCATCGCAGAAGCAGACTCAAACGTCTTCGAACCTCTGGTCGGCGCTCATGAGGTCTTGGATGTGTATCACGAATGGTCACTCAAGGAGAAGAACCTCAGCCGCTATCGTGTTATGGGAACACGTGCCTCCAAATTCTGTGACCATATTGGCTCGTTCAACGGAGCCGCCGTTGGGAAAGCCTACGCGCAGGCCGTCATCGACTACCACGATTCACTTTAGAAAATCTGCGTCGGGCGGGATGTTCTTTTGTCTACGCTTGCAGGCCGAATAAACTTCACTGCGGACCCCGGGTTGGAAAACGTTGCTGCACATTGCTACGAAAAGCCGGTTTGGGGAAGCTTCGGCGCAGCGGTGCCAGCCTCTTGAGTGTCCGCTTTGGGCCGACCACGCTGCTACACCTGCGAAGGAGCCTTCCATGCTGCGGTGTGCTTGAATGTCGCTGATGGGCTCAAATCGGCCTCATCAGCATGATCTGCCCAACCAGCCCCCGCTTCCACTGACGCCCCCGCACGGCATACCGTAACACCCCCCCCTGCCGGTCGCGGCAGGATCCCCTGGTCGCGCATTGCGCGGCCTTTTTTCGTAGGAGACCCGCCATGGGCAAAAAACTCGACGACCTGCGCCGCGACCGGAAGGCCGCAGCCAAGGCCTTGCAGGACAAGGCCGATGCCATCGCCACGCTGGAGACCGACGGCACTGCCGCTGATGACGCCCTGCATGTCGCCGCCGTGGCCGCATTCGATGCGGCGCAAAAGGCCTTCGACGCCCTGAACGCCTCGGTGAAGCGCAGCGAGGCTGCCGAGGCCGCAGCGGCGGCGGCGGCTGTCGGCGATCAGGGCGCCACCTCCCCCGCGACCACCCCGGCCACGCCCAGCAATCCCGCCGACAAGGGCGTGGCGCTTGGCTTTGCCGTCCATGCGCTGGCGCGGTGCCGGGGCGACCGGGAGAAGGCCATCGGCTATCTCGATGCCGAGGGGCATTCCGGGATCTCGGCGGCGCTGTCGGGGGCCACCGAAAGCGCCGGTGGCGTCACCATCCCGCGCCCGATGACCGCCGATCTGATCGAGCTGTTGCGCGCGCGGGTGGTGGTGCGGGCGGCGGGGGCGCGGACCTTCCCGATGCCTGCCGGACAGATCCGTCATGCCCGCCAGACCGCCTCGGCCACCGCCACCTATATCGCCGAGAACGCGCCGATCCCCGAAAGCCAGCCCGAGTTCGGCGCCTTGGATCAGTCGTTCAAAAAGCTGACCGGGCTGGTGCCGATTGGCAATTCGCTGCTGCGCCATTCCGGCATCGCGATGGCGATGGCGGTGCGCGACGATCTGGTCAAGGTGATGGCGCGGCGCGAGGATCTGGCCTTTATCCGCGGCACCGGCACCGGCAATACCCCGCGCGGGATCCGCAACTGGCTGCTGGCGGCGAACTGGATTGCCGCGCCTGATGCGGGCGTGGCGGCGACGGCGGCGGCTGCCGAGACCGCGTTGCGCACGGTGGTGTCGCGGGTCGAGGATGCCGACGTGACCATGTCGCAGCCGGGATGGATCATGCGCGGCGGCGCCAAGAACTTTCTCGCCAATCTGCGCGACGCCAATGGCAACAAGCTGCTGCCCTCGATCGAGGCCAATGGGCAACTGCTGGGCGCGCCGATCTACACCACCTCGCAGATCCCCAACAATCTCGGCACCGATGGCGATGAGACCGAGATCTATTTCGGCGAGTTCAGCGAGGCGATGATCGGCGACAGCATGGATCTGAGCATCGGCGCCTCAACAGAAGCTGGATTTCGCGATGGCGGTGGAGAATTTGTCTCGGCGTTCCAGAATGATCTGACGCTGATGCGCGCCATCTCCGAGCATGATTTTGCGCTGGAACACGACGTCGCCTTTGCGGGCTTCAACGCGGCGGGCTGGTCGCTCTGACCAGCGGCCCCTGCCCCGCTTCCCCCCTTCCCTTTCAAAGACTGGAGATCCCCATGGCCAAGACAGCCGTGACGTTTCTGCGTGGCTGGTCGCGCTATAACACCGGCGATGTCGCCGCCTTCGAGAGCGATCAGGCCAAGGGCCTGACCGATGCCGGGATCGCCGCTCTGGCGCCGCCGAAGAAATCGACGAAAGCCGCGCCCGAGATGCTGTCGATAAATCTCGATCTCCGCGACAGCCCGGCCTTCAAGGATGTGCAGGACGAGATCCGGCGCACGGTCGCGCGGCTTGCCGATCAGGAGGCGGCGCTGGAGGCCCGCGCGGCCAGCCTCGATGACCGTGCCGCCGAGCTGGCAGGCCGCGAGGCGGAGCTGAACGCCCGCGAGGATGAGGTGCTGGCGCTGGCCAAGGCGATGGACGCGGCGGGCGATCAGGCAGATGCCAGTGATGGCGCCGGGCCGGAGGGCGCGGAAGAGACCCCTGCCCTCGCCCCTACACCGGCGGATGCGGCCAAAGCCAGCAAGGGCGGTCTGCCCAAACAGGGCCGGTAAGGCGTCGTCATGGAGATCGTCACGCCGCCGGTGGGATCTGCGGTCGATGCGGGCGCGCTGGCCGAGGATCTGCACATCGATCCTGCCGAGCTGCCCGCGCTGGAGCGGCTGATCGGGGCCGCCACGGCGGTGGTCGAGACCGCCACCAACCGCCCGATCCTGCCGCGCGAGGTCAGGTTTAGGCTCCCCGAGGCGCCGTTCCGCGACGTCTGGCTGCCCTGCGCGCCGGTGATCGAGTTGCTGGGCGCCGAGGGGGCGCAGCTGCTGAACGGCCATGACGAACCCCGCCTGCGGCGCGGCACGTTCGCGGGCGACAGCGTCCTTCTTCGCGTGGGCTATGCCGACCCTGCCCGCGCGCCACAGCAGCTGCGGCAGGCGATCATCCTGCTGGTGATGGAATGGCGCGAGGCGCAGATCTCGGTCGGCGAGACCTTCACCGCCCCGGCGCTGAGCTTCGGCGTGCACCGGTTGCTGCGGCAGGTGCGCTATCGCCGCCCGCAGGTGGTCTGCTGATGGCGCGGCATGTCTATGACCACCGCCTGCAGGTTCTGCGCGCCGACCGGATCTTTGACGGCCTTCAGCATCGGGGCGGCCCGCATCTGCCGGTGGGGCCCGCCCTCTGGGCCAGCCTTGAGCCGATCAGCGATGGCGAGCGGTTCCGGGCCGACAGCATCGCCCGCCAGATGACCGTGCGCTTCCGCGTCCGCCGCTCGGCGCAGACGGCAGCCATCACCATGGCCGACCGGCTGCGCTGCCGGGACATCACCTATGCCGTCGGCGGCATCAAGCCTCTGGGCCGCGCGGGCGGGTTTGAGATCACCGCCAGACTGCTGCCGGGGGCCGGATCATGAGCGTCAGCGTCAGCATGACCGGACTGCGCGATCTGGAGAAGCAGATCGAACGCCTCAAACCCGCCACCGGCAAAAGCAGCTTGCGCAGCAGCCTGCGCAGCGTCGGTGAACCTCTCGCTGCCGACATGCGCCAGCGCGCCCCGGCAGACCCGGACGGACAGCAGTCGCTGAAGAAGAGCATCGGCGTCGGCACACGGCTGGAGAAGCGGCAGGCCGGTCTGCACCGCAAGATGTTCCGCGACGACAAGGCCTCGGTCGAGATCTTCGTCGGCCCGTCCTACAGCCTGGGCGATGGCGGTCGCCACGGGCACCTGCAGGAGTTCGGCACCCGGCACCATCCGGCGCAGCCCTTCGCGCGTCCGGCATGGGATGCCGCGCGCGGCACCCTGCTCGACCGGCTGTCGGCGGCGATGTGGGCCAATGTCGAGCGATCCATCAGCCGGGCTGACAAACGCGGGACGCTGCGCGGATGAAGCGCGAGCTGATGGCGCTGCTGATCGGCGCCCCCGACCTTGCCGCGCTGGCACCCGGCGGCATCAACTGGTCGCTGCATCCGGCGGACGTCGGCGCGGCCTATCTGGTGCTGAGCCAGATCAGCATGACACCCCGTCGCAGCAACACCGCCCGCAGCCAGCCCACCCGCTACCGGGTGCAGATCGACGGCTATGCGCCCTCGGCGCTGGAGGCCGAAGAGCTGGGTCGGGCGGTGGTCGCAACCCTCGACGGCCACCACGCCGATCCCTTCCCCGGCATCTTCCTGATCGGCGCCAGCGACATGGTCGAGGGCGACGCGGACCACCCCATCCATCGCCTGTCGATGGATTTCACCATCATCTTTCGCGGCTGAGGAGGCCCCCATGACGCAAGCCATCATTGCCCATATGACGCTGATCGAACGCTCGCAGACCGGCGAGACCGACAGTTTTGACCCGATCCCCGAGGCCAAGGGCGTCGGCGTGCCTGCCGTGTCGCAGGACTATAACGAGGTGACGCATAACCGCTCGCCGGATGCGTTCCGCGAATGGATCAAAAGCCTGCGCGACGGCGGCGAGCTGGCGATCAAGGCGAACTATACCTCGGCGGGCTACCTGCAGCAGCTGCAGGACCGCGATCACACCGGCCCGATCTTTTACCGCACCACCTTCCCCCTGGCACCGGGCCAGTCCTCGGGCGATGTCTTCACCTTCACGGGCTTTCCGAACCCGACCATCGACGACTCTGACGAGCCGGGCGAGACGGTGATGATGACGATCACCATCCGCACCACCGGCAGCATCGGCTTTGAACCGGGGGCCACGGCATGAGCGAGCGGCGCGGGACGATCCGTTTCGAGGCGGATGGCAAGGACTACGCGATCCGCTTTGGCACCAATCAGATCGTGGGGATCGAGGAGGCCTTTGGAAAGACCTTCAGGGAGGTCACCGAGAGCATGCAGGGCGGGGACATCCAGATGAAGGATTTCCGGTCCTTTTTCGCCATTGCCGCCGGGCTGCCGGATGATGAGGCGGGCGATGTCATTGACGAGATCGGCCATGACCGCGTGGGCGAGCTGCTGGGGCAATCGTTGCAGGCGTCATTTCCCGCACCAAAAAAGGGTGCGGCGGGAAACGTGAAGCGCCGGACGCGGACCTGATCGGGTCGCTTCTGGCGGCATGGCTGTCGCGCGGTCTGGATTACGCGCAGTTCTGGGATCTGACCCCGAAAGAGATCGTGCTGATCGTCGAAGGTCATGACGAGCGGTTCCGGACCGAGCATGAGGCGCGCCGGATGGTCGCCTATGAGACCGCCAGCCTCATTCATTTCGCGGTCTGCAATCCGAAGAAGATGCCCAAATACAAACCCGCCAAGCGTTCCCAGCCCGCAGCAAGCCTGCCGCAGGCGGTTCAGAACGACATCGTGCGGGCGTGGTTCATGTCAAAAGTGCGAGCATAAAATGGCAAATGCCGTGATCGGCGCGCTGCGCGTCAATCTGGGGTTGGACAGCGCCCAGTTCAGCAAGGGGCTGAAGCAGTCGCAATCCGCGCTGCAAAAGTTCGGCAAGCGCATGGCCGTGGTCGGCGCCGGTGTGTCGGCGGCGGGTGCGGGCATTGCGCTGGCGATGCGCGGGCAGCTGAACGCCGCCGACGACATGGGCAAGCTGGCGCAGAAGATCGGCATCCCGGTCGATGAGCTGTCACGCCTGAAGCACGCCGCCGATATGTCGGGCGTGTCGATGGGATCGGTGCAGGGCGCGGTGATGCGCCTGTCGCGGGCGATGGCCGCGACGCCCGACAAGTTCAACAAGATCGGCGTCTCGGTCAGGGAAGTGAATGGTGCGATGCGGCCCACCTCGGAGGTCATGGCCGATGTGGCGCAGGTGCTGTCCGGGATGCCGGACGGGGCCGAGAAGACCGCGCTGGCGATGGAATATCTGGGCCGCTCGGGCGCCGACCTGATCCCGATGATGAACGGCGGGCGCGATGCGCTGAAGGGCATGTTCGATGAGGCCGACGATCTGGGCATCGTCATCTCGCCCGAGATGGCGAAGAATGCCGAGCTGTTCAACGACAACATCAGCCGCCTGACAAAGCAGTTCAGCGGTCTCTGGACCATGATCGCCGCCAACCTCGCCCCGGCGCTG
>JBKBVT010000452.1:0-870 GCA_046289305.1 Hyphomonas sp.
CTAGGCAGAATCGACATTCAACGCATCCATATCATAGCTGCGGCGAGGACGACGAAGCTGAGGAAGTTTCGGGCTCGGCGATCGTATCGGGTAGCGATCCTGCGGAAATGCTTGAGCTTGTTGAAGCAGCGTTCGACGAGGTTGCGAAGCTTGTAGGCTTCGAAATCGTAAGGGATGGGGTGCCTGCGTGTGGGGTTGCAAGGGATGACAGCTTCGGCGCCCATGCCGGCGACAAGTGCGCGGATCGCATTGGAATCATAGGCTTTGTCGGCGAGCACGCGACGGGGCGAGAGGCCTTCCAGAAGAGCTGGCGCCAGCGGGGCATCGCCGCGCTGGCCGGGCGTGAGGATCAGACGCAGGGGCCGTCCGCGCCCATCGACCGCCATGTGTATCTTGGTCGTCAGTCCTCCTCGGGAACGCCCCAACGCCTGGTCCCCCCTTTTTGGCCTGCCCCTTTGCCGGTGGCTGCCTGCTGGTGTGCGCGCACGAGGCTGGAGTCTATACTGACATAGTCATTGTCCGGAGCATCGATCAGATGTTCGAAGACGCGCTCCCAGACGCCGTTCCTGGCCCAGCGTGTGAAACGCTTGTGTGCGGTCTTCCATTTGCCATACCGCTCCGGCAGGTCATGCCAGTGCGCCCCCGACCGCAGGACCCAGAGCACACCGTTGACAAAGTTGAGATTATCCACGCCTGAACGGCCCGGATCACCCAGCTTGCCGGGCAAAAGGTCCGCAATCTTCTCCCACTGCTCAGGCGTCAGTTCATAGCGTTTCGGCTTCGGCATCTTCAGGCTCCAGATTGGCGAATCTGGTGCCTGATGAATCACACATCACGCCAAAAATGAATCCTGAATGTCGATTAGACCTA
>JBKBVT010000453.1:0-865 GCA_046289305.1 Hyphomonas sp.
TTGGGTTGCTGTGCCAGATCATCAATGTCGCCTATGCGGGACGGAGCTGCAGGCTGGATTGAAAACGGCCCCTTCGAGCTGGCGTTTGCTGAGGCTGCTTGCCATAGATGGAGGGCTTCCAATGCGTTTCAAATGGTGCGAGCATGCAAGGCAGCAATGGCAGAAGCTTTTGATGACAAGTTGGCGTCCATTATCGGCAAACCTTCGTCGCAACGCCCGTTCGTCTGCAATGGACTGCCTGAATCCTGCCGAGTTTGGGTTGTCGGCTATAACGCAGCCACAACCGGCGGTGACTGGTGGAAATACTGGACTGCGGAAACAGGCTTCGATTACGCTGCTTGGCGTCAAAGCTATGATGCTGAACGAGCTGCGCGTGGCAAAGGGCCATCAGCCACACGACTCCGTATCGACCGCCTGGCAGCGGCAGTTCCGGCTCTGCTTGAAACGAATATCTATGCAGAACCTTCGACAAGTATGGCCAATATGCCGATAGGCACCACGAAGGCATTCGACCTTCTTCTATCTGAGTTCCGACCGGAAATAATCGTTGCACATGGCGTTGACGCTGGAAAACATCTAGCTGACTGGTCTCGGGGGCTGCTCATAACATGCAGGCACCTGTCACGCGCAAGCTACGGTGAAGTCGATGACGTCGTCGAGCGAATTCTGATGGCTTCTGCTGCCCCATGAAACTGCTTCAGAGAAAGCAGATCCCTCCTTCTCTGCAAGTTTCATGACCGTCCGCAATGGGCTCTTCGCGCCGATCAGCATGGCTGCATGTCCATGTCGGCGGAAATCACCGGAAACGCCACATGCCCAGCCAGTTCAGGTCGGCCAGACAGAGCCCGCCGCCACAATCCGGGTC
>JBKBVT010000454.1:0-831 GCA_046289305.1 Hyphomonas sp.
AACGGCCTGCCGCTGGCGGTGATCGAGCTCAAGAACCCGGGCGCGGAGACGGCAACGCTCACCACCGCCTACAATCAGCTCCAGACCTACAAGGCCGAGGTCCCTTCTCTGTTTCGCACCAACGCCGTGCTGGTGACGTCCGACGGGACCTTGGCGCGGGTCGGGTCGCTCACCGCCAACGAGGAGCGTTTCATGCCCTGGCGCACCACAGATGGGCGCGAGGTGGCGCCGAAGGGGAGCCCCGAGATGGAGGTGCTGATCGATGGCGTCTTCGAGAAACGGCGCTTCCTGGAGCTCATCCGCGACTTCACGGTGTTCGGCGACACCGGCTCGGGCATCGCCAAGATCATCGCCGGCTACCACCAGTTTCACGCCGTCAGGAAGGCGGTTCAAAGCACCCTGCGCGCAACCGCCGTCGATGGCGACCGCAAGGCCGGGGTGATCTGGCATACACAAGGCTCGGGAAAGAGCCTGCTCATGGCGTTCTTCGCGGGCCAGTTGGTGCGGCACCCGCAGATGGAGAACCCGACCATTGTCGTGCTGACAGACCGCAACGATCTCGACGATCAGCTGTTCCAGACCTTTTCCATGTGCCGCGACCTGATCCGCCAGACGCCCGAGCAGGCGGAGAGCCGCGAACATCTGCAACAGGTCCTGAACCGCGTCTCCGGCGGGATCATCTTCACGACCCTGCAGAAGCTGTCGGAAGGGAAGATGACCGACCGGCGCAACGTGGTGGTGATCGCCGATGAGGCCCACCGGAGCCACTACGGATTCCGGGCAAAGATCGACCCAAAGACAGGCAAGCGCAGCTACGGTTTCGCGAAACTC
>JBKBVT010000455.1:0-828 GCA_046289305.1 Hyphomonas sp.
AAAGGTCGGGAAGGTCGGCCCCAAGAGCCAAGCGCGCTACACGCGCCAGCACTATAATCCGGGCAGCGCACAGAGCACGCTCGCGGCGTCCAAGATCGCCGATGCCGAGCGTATCGGTCTGGGCGAGGCTGATCGGGCCGAGATCGGGAACTGGATCCGGACGAACGTGGATCGGGTCAACATACTGCTCCCGGCCAGCCTCGGCGTTCCGGTTCTGACGCTGCTGGAAAGCTTCCTGCAATGCCGCCTCCGGCCGCGCTACGAGGGGTTCCGGAGCCAGCGCGGATGAGGGCACGTCTGGATTCCCGTTTCCTCCCAACCGGTTGCGGCTGTTCCGTGCGACACGACGCCGACGTTTGGCGCCCGAAATTCTCCTAACATGCTGAAATCACGAAGGTATTCCGGACGCGGGGGTAGCCCTCATAACCTGAAGGTCATAGGTTCAAATCCTATCCCCGCAACCAAAAACACTTGCGTTATCAAACGCTTACGCGCCGCCCTCTGGGGCGGCGTTTTCGTTTCTAACACCCGTGGAAGCACTGTGGAAGCAAGAGAGCGCGAAGTCCCTAGAAGCGCAGAGAAAGCTGTATCCATATCACTCAATCCAAGTGTAGCCTTCCTGGCAGCGGAGGCGCTCGGCATCAACCTGTGAGTGCATTGTTGTCGCGCTTTTGGAATGCGAGTAGCGTCGTGGCAGAGCGGGAGATCGCGTATGTTTCAGAAGACACGGATCATTGCATTTGAGCAGTAATGGCATTCAAGTTCAGCACGTCAAAGTCCCTCCTCGACTACCAACGACTCCCAGCGGAGACCCCGGTGACGAGACAG
>JBKBVT010000456.1:0-799 GCA_046289305.1 Hyphomonas sp.
TCGCCATTTGCTGCGCGTCTTCACCCGTTCGGTGCCCACCACGATGGTGGCCGCGCGTTCGCCATACTGGTTTTGCTTGGTCTCGACCGGCACGCAGCGTGGCACGGCGCCGGGCATCCAGTCTGGCGTGATCCCGGCGCGGGCCAATTCGGCGACGCAGATCGCCATGCGGATGCCGCCAAGGCCGTGCGGCATCCCTGCCACCGTTGCCGCGATCACCTCGGCGTCCGCATGGGTGTAGCTGCCCATCTTGTGCTGGCCGCCGTCGACCTTGCAGCCCAGCGCGGCTTGCTGGATGAGGACATACTCCAGCCCGAAGCCGAACCCTTCCGCGGCCCCGTCCTTAGGCGGCGGCAGTTCCAGCTGCGCCTGTTCCACGCGGAACGCCCATTCCAATGCCGCCTGAACGCCCAGCGCGCGTTTGACCTTGCCGCCGCCTGCGCCCCCGATCCGTCTGTGGACGCTCATGGCTGCAACCCATCAAGGAAATCCATCTGCGCCGGGCGCTGGGCCGCATCGGTCGGCCGCCAGATCCACGGGCCTGAGGCCATGGGCAGCTGCGAGAGAGCGCCACGCATGCGCTGCTGCCAGGGCAAGGCGCTCTTCCGCGACAACCACATCGTCTACATCTACCATAACCGTATCGACGCGATCGGCGACAAGCTGCAGACCGAGGATCGGCTGCCTGAAGCGGCGGAGGATGCCATCGAGGATCTGACGAAGCTTGTTCGCAAACTGACCTCTGCCAATTTCTCGAACATCCTGATCACCGCAGACCACGGATTCCTGTATCAGCACC
>JBKBVT010000457.1:0-798 GCA_046289305.1 Hyphomonas sp.
CCGCAGGTATCGCAGCAGTAAAGGCGAATGACGTATCCGCGTTGAAGGGCGTAATAGGTCAGATGTTCAGCAATAGGGTGTCTGCTGGTGGCGACGCCACAGATATCGTTGAACTTGCTCATATTCTTGGGAGTTGAGTTCGCACTGATACTTATGGAACAAGCGGGGGTCGGCTTGCGCGGGTAAGATGATTAAGTTTTGGATGTGCTTGCTGGTCAACTCAACGCCACATCAACCCGCGTATGCCGTCTACGCGCTGCCCTTGCTGTCGAAACGCGGTGAGCGTCGGCGAAAGTTTGAAGGAAGCACTCGTAATTTCAAAGGCTTGTTGGCTAAGCTGCTGAGTTAAAAAGATTAGTAGAGATCCGGGTTCATAGGCTCATAACCTGAAGGTCACAGGTTCAAATCCTGTCCCCGCAACCATCGTTACTTGCCTTACGCCCGCACTCTTCGTGCGGGCTTTTGCATGTCCGCCCATCCCATTGCCACACAACGACAAAATCGCTCCAAGTTCACCGAAAAGCTCGATTGCATGGCCCTTCGGCGCATCCGCGTCCGGGCG
Source organism: Hyphomonas sp. (assembly GCA_046289305.1). Lineage (GTDB taxonomy): Bacteria > Pseudomonadota > Alphaproteobacteria > Caulobacterales > Hyphomonadaceae > Hyphomonas. The sequence goes on from JBKBVT010000457.1 coordinate 563, forward strand.
CAGGATGATCCTGTCGATCAGGCCGCGCAGCAGGTCCGCGGCTTCGGTTCGGGTGTCGTCGTCATTCAGCGCATTGGCGAGGTCCGCCACCTTGCGCGCGTAGGTGTCGGCCCATCCGGGGTGCATGGGGATCGGGTCCGGCGCGGGCAGGGCCTCCAGCTTCACGGCAAGCCCCGCCCGGTCGACTTCCAGCCCGTCCATCCTTGCCTTCATTGCCGGGTGATACAGCCCTTGGG
>JBKBVT010000458.1:0-231 GCA_046289305.1 Hyphomonas sp.
GCCACCGCATCGGCGCCGTGCTTGTGCGCCAGCCGCACCAGATGCTGCGAGATCAGCGGGCGTGCGATCGAGGTGCCCAGCAGGTACAACCCCTCGTACAGCGCATTGGCGCGGAACATCGGGAAGACGAAATCGCGCACGAATTCCTCGCGCACATCGACGATGTGGATGTTCTCGGGGGCGATGCCCAGCATCAGCGCCTTTTCGCGGGCCGGTTCCAGCTCTTCGCCC
>JBKBVT010000458.1:241-777 GCA_046289305.1 Hyphomonas sp.
TGAAGGTGATCACCTCGCAGCCGTATTCGGTCTGCAGCCATTTCAGGATGATCGAGGTGTCGAGCCCGCCGGAATAGGCAAGGACAACTTTCTTCGGCGCGTCGGTCATGCGGTTAACCCTTCATCGCAGTTTCCGGGGGAATACGGTGATTTGCGCGTTGTCACAAGGGTGTGGCGCGAATAGCGTGCGCGGACATTCATTCAGGTGATTTCATGTTGGCATTTCGTCTTCTACGTCATTCCGTCCTGCAACTTGCGGGCAATCTGCGGGCCGCGCTGATCCTGTCGGTCCTTCCGACCGCCGCTGTGGTGGTGGCCGGCACCCTCTGGTACACCGTCATGCGGGCAATGCGCGGCGCAGACGGCACAACCGCTCTGGCCATCGCGGTGCATCTGGCCATGGCTGTGGTTCTGGTGATGGCCTTCGTCAGCCTAGCCGTATCCTGGCATCGATTCGTCCTGCTGGAGGAAGGCCCCCGCCTGCTGCGCCCCGTCGGACCGTCTGAACGGCGCTATCTGGGGGCGTCGCTCAGATT
>JBKBVT010000459.1:0-774 GCA_046289305.1 Hyphomonas sp.
CACGAATGGTCTGGGCCTCTTCGCTGGCCGCTGCCAAGGCGAACGCTTTCGATAGCGCAAGGACGTCGTCTTGGTACCGCCGAAGGGCCTTCTTTCTTGCTTCTTCGTCTGCCTCCTTGGCGGCTGCCGCGTGCTGGCGCTCCAGGATCCAGTTCATTGCTGCGGCGAGCGTCCGGAGGCGATCTGACGGTTCCCCCTTCAAGGCTTGGCTGTAGTCGAACCCATGGAAGTGATCCCGAACGACCTCGTAACGCTTCAGCATTTCCGCCACCGCCTCGGCCTCATCGATGCCGGCCTGGCGCCGGTCGCTCTCGGAATACTGGCCCAGCGCGTTCTTCAGGCTTTGCGCGATCCCGATGTAATCCACCACGAGACCAGCGGGTTTGTCCCGGAAGACGCGGTTCACTCGAGCGATGGCCTGCATCAGCCCGTGACCCTGCATCGGCTTGTCGATGTACATTGTGTGCATCGACGGGGCGTCGAAGCCGGTCAGCCACATGTCGCGAACGATCACGAGTTTCAGCGGATCGTCCGGATCCTTGGCGCGCTTCGCGATCAGATCCCTGCGCGCCTTGTTGCCGACGTGTGGTTGCCAATCCGCCGGATCCGATGCCGACCCTGTCATCACGATCTTAATGACGCCGGCATTGTCATCGTCGGAATGCCACTCGGGACGAAGCGCAATGATCTCGTTGTAAAGCGCGACGCAGATGCGCCGGCTCATGCAGACGATCATGCCCTTGCCATCGAGCGCGGCGAGCCGCCGCTCGAAAT
>JBKBVT010000460.1:0-469 GCA_046289305.1 Hyphomonas sp.
GGCAAGGCGGTTGTTGCCGTGCAAAATGGCAGAGCCGCAATGCTCTGCGTTCGATCAACTTGAGGGAGATCAGATCACGCTGCACTCGCGCAGGATCACAAGATTTTCAGTGGAAAAGCGGCAGGGCTGTGGCTTAGCGCGGCACCCCTTTTCGTCAAGCAGCCTCGGCGGATTACCCCCGTGAACCAATGCCGCAGTTGGGGAGTATTGATACCGATGCCAACGCAGGCATCAACGAAACATAAAGGAGACCAAGATGTTCCGTAGAACTTACCTTGCCCTCACGACCGCTGCCCTTTTGGCCACACCCGCTTTCGCGGATATGCACGAAAAGGATATCGTCGACACTGCTGCCGAAGCAGGCACCTTCACCACCCTGCTGGCCGCTGCCGAAGCGGCCGATCTGGTGGCAACGCTGAAAGCCGAAGGCCCCTACACCGTCTTCGCGCCGACAGACGAAGCTTTTGCC
>JBKBVT010000460.1:479-772 GCA_046289305.1 Hyphomonas sp.
GCCCGAAGGCACTGTTGAAAGCCTGCTGCTGCCCGAGAACCAAGAGCAGCTGACCGAGATCCTGACCTATCACGTGCTGCAAGGCGAAGTGATGTCGACCGATCTGTCCGATGGCATGACCGCACCCACCGTGCAGGGCAGCGACATCACCATCATGACCGAAGGCGGCGTGACCGTGAACGGTGCCAACGTTGTGACGGCGGACATTCAGGCCTCCAACGGTGTGATCCATGTGATCGACGCTGTACTGATGCCCGAGTGATTCCGGCAATATCCTTACAGGGGGCGGCAAC
>JBKBVT010000461.1:0-762 GCA_046289305.1 Hyphomonas sp.
CAGATGGGCGCGACTGGATGGACCGCCGATTGGAGTTCTCGGCAGAGGTCGAGGGCCTGCGCCGCCGGATCGGTTCGGGGGTTGCTATGAGCGTCCGGCGCGTTCGCCCGTCGGCGCGCGGTGCTCGCGCCGCACGTCCGATCACGGATCTGGCACTGGTCGACGCTGTTTGTCTCAAGGGTCGCGGTCTGGCTGATATCCTGATCTTCCACGGCTGGTCCGTCAAAGGGTCGCACAGAGATGCACTGTCAGAAGCTCTGTGTGGTGCGCTGAACCGCATGATCGGGTATGGGCGGAAAAAAAGTTATTGACCGCTTAGGTCCGTCTATGGCAACAGAATCAATATTATCCAGACGTGCGCCCGCAGGGATCATCCCTCGCGGGCGTTCGTCGTTCTAGAAGTTAAAATTGCCGTCTCTTCCGTCGACTAAATTCCCAAGTAGCTTAATCCGCCCCTGAGTATCAGAATCGCAAGAGACGCTTTGTAGCCAATCTCTGACGGCTTGGGCTATCTGGCGACAGTAGATGTCAGGTTGAAGCTGCAAGGTACTGTTATGAAGGTTGCAATGCACGGTCCATCCCGGCGGAGACAGCACAAACTTGAAACGGCTAAGGGCTTCTCTCGCTCGTTGATCAAAAATATCGAACTCGCCTTGGTGTAGTAAGGCGCACCTGAGTGCATACGCATCTTTGCCAGTTAGGAATACCGTCTCGGTTTGTGACGGCCCAATCTTGTGTACATAGTGGAATCCCATCCATTTG
>JBKBVT010000044.1:0-16233 GCA_046289305.1 Hyphomonas sp.
GGCTCCAGGCGGCGACCACCGGCGGAGCGGCGCCCGTCGCGCCGAGGCTGGAGGAAAATTGCGTGAAAAAATAGAGCCCTATGGCCGCCATGACGCCCGTCGCCAGAAGGCGCGAGGTACCGCCCAGCCGCTGCAGCCGCAGGCAGGCGAGCGCGCCGATCAGCGCCATGGCGACGAAAAGGGCGGGCGTAGCGGTCAGGCCGTACCAGCGCATCAGATAGCGGGACGTATCGAGCCCGGCGGCCTGCGTCTCGGAAATGAACCGGGGCAGGCCCCAGAAGCCGACCGTGTTGGGCGAGGCGAACTTGTCCAGCAGGGTCGCGGCATCCAGCGATGTCGGAATGGCCAGGGTTTCGCGCCGTTCGGGCAGCTGGTTGGGCAGGTTCTCGACCAGATTCTCGAGCTGCCAGAAGCCATTGTTCAGCGTCGCGCGTTCCGCATCAATGCGGCGGACGAAGGCAAAGTCGCTCGTCGGCTGGCCGCCCTGATAGAGGCGCTGCTCCTCGATCATCTTCACGTCCAGCAGCGTACGGCCGCTGTCTTCGACGCGCCGGGCATGGATCACGAACTGGCTCATATCATCGCCCTGGCGCAGCCAGACGCCCGTATCGGCGACGGTCGCTGATTCCCGTCCGATGTTCACAAGGCGGGCCCGCTCGGTCTCGAAGGACTGGTTCATGCGGGTCGCGAAGGGGTTCAGCGCCAGCGAAGCGAACAGGCCGAGCACAACGCCGAGAAAGATGACCGGCATCAGAAACCGCCAGGCGGACAGCCCGCTGGCCCGGATGATCGAGAGTTCCGACCGCCGGTTCAGCCGCGTAAATGCCATCATCGACGCCGCAAGGAGCGCAAAAGGCAGCGTCTGTTCGAGCACCAGCGGCATCTTCATCAGCGACAAGCGGAAGGCATCGGCCAGCGTGAGATTTACGTCTCCCCCGATTGATCGCAGCTGTTCGACGAGATCGATCATCAGGATGGCGATCAGGAAGATCCCGACCACCACCACCAGGCCGGAAATACATTCGCGCAGGATGTAGCGCTGGATACGCGAGAAAAACGGCATCAGACCGGTCTCCGGCGCAGCAGGAGCGGCAGGCGCTGGATCCGCGTTGTTGTGCGTCCGATCCGGGCGCCCCGGCCAAAATAGATCCAGCCAAGCACGCTGCCTGACAGGATGGGCAGCAACCAGAGCACAATGTTGAGCGCCGGGTCGCTCGCCGCGCTGGCCTGCAATGCAATATGCAGCACGAGGATCAGGATGGCGCCTGCCATCGCGAAGCCGATCCGCTTGCTGTAGCCCTGCCGGCTGAAATCCCCGCCGAGCACCGCGAAGATGGCGAGCAGGGCCATGACGATATTGAGCAGCGGCGCTGCCAGACGCGCATTTGCCTCGGCGAAGGAGCTGTCAGCGTCGCGCGCCTCGAAATAGTTCTTGCGATCGACGAACAACAATTCGGACAGGAATTTATCCGAGGGCTTCAGCGCAAGTTCGGAATCTTCCTTCATGAAATCCGTCAGGTCGAACATGTACTGATCGAATTCCAGCACCGATAATTGCTGGTTGGCATCCAGCTGCTGGCTCAGCGCATCACGCAGCAGCAGCGTCGGGCGTCCATCGACCGAGACGAGCGCGGCCGAGCGGGCAAGGATATCGGTGGGATATTGCGGGTCCGTCATGTCGGAGATCAGCACGCCGCGCAGTTCGCCGCCGACCTGTTCGCGGGCATAGAAGGTAAGCCGCTCGCCATTATTGGTGAACTGGCCGACCCGGAACAGGGCCGCGGCGAGATCTGCCCGCGCCTCGGCCACGGCGGACCGCATCTCGCGCTGCGCCATGGGCTGGACCCAGAGATTCACCGTCAGGTGGACCACGAGGCACATCACCGCCAGCCGCAGAATGGGTGAGGCGACCTGCCAGCGGGTCATGCCGGCGGCCTGGGCGACGACAATCTCGGAATCCTTGTGGATCCGGTTCATGGCCCAGACCCCGGCGACAAACAGCGCCAGCGGCAGCAGCAGCGCGATGACCTGCGGGGAACCGAGCAGGACGATATAGAAATAGGTGATTGCCGATTGCCGGTTTTCGAGGATCAGATCGGTTCTCGCGAGCCCTTGCGCGAGCAGGGCAATCAGGACGAGGCTGCCGACAATAATCAGCACAGCCTGAAGAATCTGTCCGAACAGATGGGCCTGGATCTTTGTCATGGTCCGGGAAGCGGCACTCTCAGGTCCGGTCTTTTTAACATCTAAGGGCAGTAAATCACTTGCTAACGAGTTGCGCTCGGCGCGTCGATGCTTAGTTTCCGCTCGAAACGGAGTTTCCACATATGAAAATTACATTCGCTGATGCCGCCAAGGCCGATATTGCCGCTTTCATTGCCGATGAAGGGGCGGGCCTGCCCGCTGCGGCTGCAGATCTGGACAAGGCCAGCGGCGGTCTGATCTCGGAGGCCCTTAGCGGCGGCCGATTCGATGGCAAGTCCGGCCAGCATGTCATTGTGGTGCTGCCGAAGGGCCTCGACGCGCGCCGCGCCGTCATCCTCGGGGGCGGCAAGCCCAAGAAGCGCGATGCACGGGCGCAGGAAGCCATCGGCGCCAATTTCATCAAGACTTTCGCCATGACCGGCTTCAAGACCGCGTCCATTCATACCGTCTCGCCCGATGAGGCGGCCCGCGTGGCGGTCGGCGCGAAACTCGCGGCCTACCGGTTCGATACCTACTTCACCAAGCTGAAGCCGGATCAGAAACCCAGCCTGTCGGGCCTTACCCTCGTCTGCGAAGATGCCAAACAGGCCAAGGAGACCTTCGGACCGCTCGACGCCGCAACGGACGGGACCTATCTCGCCCGCGACCTCGTCAACATGCCGCCCAACGACCTGCACCCGGAAAGTTTTGCCGAGAAAGTCAAGGAACTGGCCTCCCTCGGCCTTGAGGTCGAAATCCTCGGCGAGAAGCAGATGGCGAAGCTCGGCATGGGCGCGCTGCTCGGCGTCGGCCAGGGTTCCGTCCGCGAAAGCCAGATGGGCATCATGAAATGGAATGGCGGCAAGCCGGGCGATGACCCGGTCGTGCTCGTCGGCAAAGGCGTCTGCTTCGACACCGGCGGCGTCTCGCTGAAGCCCGGCCCCGGCATGGAAGACATGCGCGGCGACATGGGCGGCGCAGCGGCGGTCACCGGCGCGATGCGCGCGATTGCCCAGGCGAAGCTGAAAGTGAACGTGGTCGGGCTTGTCGGCCTGGTCGAGAACATGCCGGACGGCAATGCGATCCGCCCTGGCGATATCCTGCGCTCGGCTTCGGGCCAGACGATCGAGGTGCAGAATACTGACGCAGAAGGCCGGCTCGTCCTGTGTGATGTGCTCTGGTACGCGCAGGAGCATTTCAAGCCGAAGGCGATTGTCGACCTCGCGACCCTCACCGGCGCCATCGTCATTTCGCTCGGCCACCATCATGCGGGCCTGTTCACCAATGACGACGACCTCGCAGACGAGCTGACCAAGGCGGGCCTCGTCGAAGGCGAGCGCGTCTGGCGCATGCCGATGGGGCCGGAATACGACGGGCTGATCAAATCCAAATTCGCCGACATGCGCAACATTGGCGGACGCACGGCCGGATCGATCACAGCGGCGCAGTTCCTCAAGCGCTTCGTTAAGGACGGCGTCCGCTGGGCGCACCTCGACATTGCCGGCGTCGCCTGGGTGGAAGGGGACAAAGCCCCGATCGACCCAAGCTGGGCCTCCGGCTACGGCCCACGCCTTCTGACCCGCTGGATCCAGGACAATTATGAGTGACCCGCTAGCGCCGCTCACCCCCCCGCGCAGGCTGGAGTGAGCGGCGCAGAGATCTTGTAATCTTCGGCCAGTCGGCATATGTATCTCAATTGAGATACGGAGGGCCTGATGGCTGGCAGTTCAATGCTCCACATTCGTCTGGATGACGAGACTAAAGCGGAAGCCACGGCGGCCCTGGCAGCTATGGGGCTGACGGCCTCAGATGCTGTTCGTCTGCTGTTTCACCGCATCATCGCGGACCAGGCGTTTCCGCTCGAATTGAAGGTTCCGAACACCGCCACTCGCGAGGCCATGGCTGAAGCGGACCGCATGATTGAGACACGCAAGGCGCGCTTTGCCAATGCGGACGATCTGGTGGCCGATCTAAATGGCTAAAGGCACTAAGCGGGCGAAACATCCGCGCGCGTGTGACTATGCCAAGGCGTTCTCGAAGGATTGGGAGCGTCTTTCGAATTCTGGCCGATATGACATGAACCGCCTGAAGGATGTTATGCTCCTTCTCATTGCGAATGATGCGCCTCTCGATGCCGTATGGAAGGATCATCCGCTGAAGGGTGAATGGGCGGGTTACAGGGAGTGCCATATCGGCGGAGACTTCCTGTTGATCTATAAGATAGACGACACGGCAGGGAAGAGTGGCATGATCGTGTTCATCCGCGCCGGAACCCATACGGACCTTTTCAGGGAATAGGCAGCTGGAAGATGAGTGCAAGTCAGACCCCAGCCCCCGAATGGTGGTTCTACCATCTCTCACGCACGGCGCTGGAGGTGGCGGCCGCGCCGCTGATGCAGAAATGCCTGGAGGCGGGCTGGCGGGTCCTCGCCGTGTCGCCAAAGGCCGAGCGGCTGGCAAAGCTGGATGCGGCGCTCTGGACGTTTGATGCCGATGCCTTCCTGCCGCATGGACAGGCCGATGCGCCGGGGCTGGATGCCGCGCGCCAGCCTGTGCTGCTGGCCGGCAAGCTCGCCAATGTGAACGGCGCCGAAGCGCTGGTGCTGCTCGACGGGGTCGAAGCGCCGGTAGACGCCGCCTTCCGCCGTTGCATGGTGATGTTCGAGGACACCGACACCGGCACCCGCGACAAGGCCCGCGCCCAGTTCAAGGCCGCCAAGGACGCCGGCCTGACGACGCGCTATTTCCAGCAGACCGAACGGGGCGGCTGGAAAGAGGCGGGGGTTTAGAAGTTCCTTACCCTCCTTTGCCCAAACCTCTCCGCGTTCGTCACCCTCGACGGGCGCAGCCCGTCTGAGGGCCCATTTCCGAACACTTCCGCAGGCAAAAGTGGTGACGGCGGGAGATGGGCCCTCAGATGGCCTTCGGCCATCGAGGGTGACGAAGGTTGGGTGGTATACCCACCAGCAACTTGAGCCGGACAGGGCCTCGCCCTTCCGGTTTTCCCTGGGTGTAGCAAGCGGAGACGTAGCAGGCCGCAGTGCGAGGGGTGAGTGTTGAAACAAGCAGTCGCGACCTGCCCGTCTCCGCTGCCGGGGCATCGCCCCCGCCCGCCAGTGCGTGCCCTGCACGGGCGACAGGGGGATAATACCACCGCTGCGGAGGGGTAGGATAAGTTTCCTGTTTTGGGGCCGGCGCTGTGATGGTTGCGGGGGCGAAGTGTTGGATAAGGGCGGGTTTGGGAGGATCGCCCAATCCCAACCTTCGTCACACTCGATGCGCGCAGCGCATCAGAGTGCCCATCTCCCAACCTCTCCGCCGCATTGCGCTGAGCCATCTGGAGATGGGCTCCCAGACCGGCGTTGCCGGTCGGGAGTGACGAAGGTTAGGAGGGCTCAAAACCCTCAAACTTTCTTCACAAACTCCGATTTCAGCCCCATCGCGCCGACGCCGTCGATCTTGCAATCGATGTCATGATCGCCGTCCACGAGGCGGATGTTCTTGACCTTCGTGCCCCGCTTCACGACGAGGGACGAGCCCTTCACCTTCAGATCCTTGATCACCGTCACCGTGTCGCCATCGGCGAGTGGGTTGCCGACGGAGTCCTTGACCACCTTCGGCCCGTCGGCTGCCACTTCGCCCGGCGCCCATTCATGCGCGCATTCGGGGCAGACCAGCAGGGCGCCGTCTTCATAGGTCAGCATCGAGCCGCATTTCGGGCAGGGGGGTAGATCACTCATGATGCTCGGGCTCCGGGGCGGTCGTCTGAAGCGGCCCTAAAGCCCGCACCGCCCCTGCGCAAGGGCGTCCATCCGCGCTTGCCCCCGCTGCGCCGCGCCGCTATAGGCCGCGCAAATCCCGATCACTTGTCAACAACAGGACGCCCTCATGGCCGCGCAACGCACTTTTTCCATCATCAAGCCCGACGCCACCGAGCGTAACCTCACCGGCGCCATCAATGCCGTGATCGAGACAGCCGGCCTGCGCATCACCGGCCAGCGCCGCATCCAGATGACCCGCGCCCAGGCCGAGCGTTTCTATGCGGTCCACTCCGCGCGCCCGTTCTTCGGCGAGCTAGTCGATTTCATGATCTCCGGCCCGGTCGTCGTGCAGGTTCTTGAAGGTGATGACGCCGTCGCGAAATACCGCGAAGTGATGGGCGCGACCAACCCGGCCGACGCCGCCGATGGCACCATCCGCAAGCTGTTCGCCAAATCGATCGGCGAGAATTCGGTGCACGGGTCGGACTCGGCCGAGAACGCCGCGCTCGAGATCGCGCAATTCTTCTCCGAGGCTGACATCGCCGGCTAAGGGCTGGCTTCATTGCCCGACTGAACGACAAGCCCCTCTCACCGCGAGAGGGGCTTTTCTGATTCCGGCGCCGCGTTTCAGTGCGCCGCGGCCCAATTGTCAGCCGCCCGCGCATCGACGACGAGCGGGACGGAAAGTTTGAGGGCTGGTCCGTCTGCGGAGGACATCGTCTTCTGCGCAAGCGCGATCAGCGCATTCGCTTCGCTCGCCGGACACTCAAACACCAGCTCGTCATGCACCTGAAGCAGCATCCGCGCGCGTAGCCCCGCAGCGGCGAGGGCGTTCGGCATACGGATCATGGCGCGCTTGATGATGTCAGCGGCGGAGCCCTGGATCGGCGCGTTGATCGCCTGTCGCTCAGCGAAAGCACGAGCGGGGCCTTTGGTCTTGATCTCCGGCAGGTGGATCTTGCGGCCGAAGGCAGTGCGCACGAAGCCGGTCTCGCGCGCGAAGGCCTTGGTTTCGTCCATATACTGACGAATGCCGGGGAAGCGTTCGAAATAAGTCTTGATGTAGTCATTGGCTTCCCCCGGAGGGATGCCGAGCTGGCGGCCGAGACCGAAGCCGGAAATGCCATAGATGATGCCGAAATTAATTGCCTTGGCCTGGCGGCGGACCATCGGGTCCATACCCTCGATGGGCACACCGAACATCTCGCTTGCCGTCATGGCGTGAATGTCGAGGCCCTTGTGGAAGGCCTCTTTCAAGGCGGGGATGTCCGCCATATGCGCGAGGATGCGCAGCTCGATCTGCGAATAGTCCGCCGAGACGAGGACATTGCCTTCCTCCGCGATGAAGGCCTGGCGGATCTTGCGGCCTTCTTCCGTCCGCACCGGGATGTTCTGGAGGTTCGGATCGGTCGAGGAGAGCCGGCCGGTCTGGGAGCCCGTCATCATGAAGCAGGTATGGACGCGGTCGGTCTCCTTGTTGATCGCGGCCTGCAGCGCTTCGGTGTAGGTCGAGCGCAGCTTGGACAGCGTGCGCCAGTCAACAATCGTGCGGGGCAGGGGATGGCCCTCGGCGGCGAGGCCTTCGAGCACATCGGCGTCGGTCTGCCAGGCGCCGGTCTTGGTCTTCTTGCCGCCGGGAATGTTCATCTCGTCGAACAGGATTTCGCCGAGCTGTTTGGGTGAGCCGATATTGAAACTACGCCCTGCCTGCTCATGCGCCTCAGCCTCCAGCGCGCCCATGCGCTGATTGAAATCCGCCGACAGGCGCGACAGCATCTGGCGGTCCACCTTGATGCCGGCCTGCTCCATCACGGCCAGCACCGGGGCGAGCGGGCGTTCCAGTGTCTCATACACCGCCGTGACTTCTTCCGTGCGCAGACGGGGCTTCAGAACCTGCCACAGGCGCAGTGTGACATCCGCGTCCTCGGCGGCATATTCGGTGGCCTTATCGAGCGGGACTTGCGCGAAACTCTTCTGAGCCTTGCCGGTGCCGGCGACTTCCTTGAAGGGAATCGTCCTGTGGCCGAGATAGCGTTCGGAGAGTTCGTCCATGCCGTGATTGTGGATGCCGGCGTTCAGCACGAAGGAGAGCAGCATCGTGTCATCGATCGGATCGATGCGGATGCCGTGGCGGGCGAGGACGCTGAGATCATATTTGATGTTCTGGCCGATCTTGAGGACGGCGGGGTCTTCCAGCAGCGGCTTCAGGATCTTCAGCGCCTCGCTCATCCTGATCTGGCGGGGCGGATCGGCGCCGAACATGTCGCCATCGCCTTTCGCGTCCGGATCGACATGGGCGAGGGGGATGTAGCACGCCTCGCCCGGCGCGAGGGCGAGCGAGATGCCGACGAGGCCCGCCGCGACGGAATCGAGACTGTCCGTCTCCGTATCAACGGCGACATGGCCTTGCCGGGTGGCGCGCGCGACCCAGTCTTCCAGCGTCTTCAGATCGCGGATGCAGACATAGCTGGAGACGTCGAAGGGCTGGGCTTCCGGGGTGGGCGCGTCGATGGCACCTTCGAGTTCCATCTGCTCGCGCACGCGGCGCGTGATGGTACGAAACTCCATCTCCTCCAGGAAACCGATCAGGACTTTGGGATCCGGATCCTGCACGGCCAGTTCTTCGACAGGCAGGACAACCGGCACATCCTCCTTGAGCCGAACAAGCTGTTTGGAGGTGCGCACCTGATCGGCAAAATTGATCAGCGTTTCGCGGCGCTTGGGCTGTTTGATTTCGCCTGCGCGCTCGAGCAGTGTTTCGACATTGCCATATTCGCTGATCAGCTGTGCGGCGGTCTTGATGCCGATGCCGGGCGCGCCGGGCACATTGTCCACACTGTCGCCGGAAAGCGCCTGCACATCCACCACGCCTTCGGGGCCGACGCCGAATTTTTCGAACACATCATCCCGGCCCATCAGCTTGTTCTTCATCGGGTCGAGCATCAGAACCCGGTCGGAGACAAGCTGCATCAGATCCTTGTCCGAAGAGACGATGGTGACGCGCGCGCCTTTCGCTTCGGCGAGGCGGGCATAGGTAGCGATCAGATCGTCGGCCTCGAAACCGGTCTGCTCGATGGCGTGGGCGGCAAAGGCGAGGGAGGCGCGCCGCACCAGCGGGAATTGTGGGACGAGTTCCTCGGGCGGATCGGACCGGTTCGCTTTGTAGAGCGGATAGATATCGTTCCGGAATGTGTTGCCGGAGGCATCGAAGATGCACGCGAAATGCGTCGGGCGCTCCTTGCCCTTCAGATCCTCAAGCAGCTTGAACAGCATGTTGCAGAAGCCAGCGACTGCGCCGATCGGCAGGCCGTCAGACGACCGGGTCAGCGGCGGCAGGGCGTGGAAGGCGCGGAACACATAGGCGCTCGCATCGATGAGATAGAGATGGCTGTCAGATGTGACGGGCGCCGTGGCCATGAGCGATTCCTCTGCTTTGCGAGTGGTTTAGCGCGCGGCGGCGCCCCGTGTCACCCGCTGAGGCGGCGCGGCCATGCCGCATCTGCGCGGCCCCCTCCAAACGCATTGCCAACTCGTAACGCCTGCGAATCGGTTTTAGCTTTCCCCTAGGGCGAGAGCTGTGTTATTTCTGCCACATGGACCGTGAGCTGACCCTCAAGGAAACAGTGGCCCTCGCCCCGGCGGCGCCAAAAAATGCGCCAAGGGCGCCCCTTCATCTGTATCTTATCGGCGGCGCGGCCTTCATCTGGAGCCTGCTGGCCGTCTTCGACTTTCTGGCGATCATCACGCGCTATGCGCCCTATGTGGGCCAGCTTCCGGAGATGACCCAGGTCTTCATCTATGAGACGCCGTTCTGGGTGTGGGGTCTGCGGGCGGTTGCGGTGTTTGCCTCGCTGGCGGGCGCGGTCCTGCTGCTTCGTCGTCGCAAAGTCGCGGTGCAGGTGATGGCGCTGGCGGCGACGGCGACGATCCTCTCCATCGGGTTCAGCTTCGCCCGGCCGGTTCCGGACGATAGCATGGCCGTGTTTGGCGTCTGCATCGTCGTGGTGTCGGTGGTGCTGCTGCATTACGCCCAGACAATCGCGCGGCGCGGCGTGTTGAGCTAGCGTTTCTACTCGCCCATTGGTTGTTCTTTAAAAGGATAATCGAACCGAACGCAAACCTCGTTCGGACCCGCTGGCATCGCTGGCTGGGTGTTATTCAGTCGCCTATGCCTGGTGGCAGAACCGGCGCGGCGTCTTGCGCTAGGGCGGATTCTCTCTAGCCTCCCATTCAAGAAACAGGAGGAAAGCATGAGCGAGACCAACAGGACCTGGATATTGCGCAAACGCCCGGTGGGCGATGTGAAACCCGGCGATCTCGAACTGGTCGAAAGCCCGCTGACGCCGCTGTCAGACGGACAGGTGCGCGCGAAGACGATCTATCTTTCGCTGGACCCGACCAACCGGATCTGGATGAGCGACATGGACGCCTATCTGCCGCCCGTGCAGATCGGCGATGCCATGCGCGGCGGCGGGCTGAGCGTCATCACCGAGAGCCGGTTTGACGGGCTGGCGCCGGGCGACATCGTCAATACCGGTCTCGCCGGCTGGTCGGTTTACAACACGCTGCCGGGCGCTTCGCTGGCGAAGCTGCCAAAGCTGCCCGGTGTTCCGCTCACGGCCTATATGGGCCCGCTGGGCGCGACCGGCATGACGGCCTTCTTCGGGCTGATGGACATCGCAAAGCCCCAGGCGGGCGAGACGGTTGTTGTCTCCGCCGCTGCGGGCGCCGTGGGCTCCATGGTCGGGCAGATCGCCAAGATCCAGGGCTGCCATGTCGTCGGCATCGCAGGCGGCAAGGCGAAGTGTGACTGGCTGACCAACGTCGCTGGTTTCGACGCGGCGATCGACTACAAATCCCAGGACGTTGGCGCGGCGCTCGACAAGTATTGCCCGACGGGCATCGACATCAATTTCGAGAATGTCGGCGGGGAGATCATGGACGCGGTGATGGCGCGACTGAATGATTTCTCGCGGATGCCGCTCTGCGGGCTGATCTCCACCTATAACGCGACCGGACCGGTGCCGGGGCCGTTCAACTTCGCCAACCTCTTGATGCGGCGGACGCTGGTGAAAGGCTTCATCGTCATCGACTATTTCCCGCGTTTCCCGGAAGGCATCCAGCAGATGGCCCAATGGCTGATGGAGGGACGGCTCAAATACGAGACCGACATTGTCGAAGGGTTCGAGAACGCGCCCACCAGCCTGTCACGCCTGTTCGAGGGCAAGAATCTGGGCAAGCTGGTCGTGAAGGTCAGTGACGAGCCCTGAGGGCCGGCCGGTTCAGTTTGCGTTCAGTTTGCCGAAAAGTATAATGCCCGCAACAGCTTGGGGGATCAGCGCATGGGCGGGAACGGCTTTCGCAGGATCAAACTGTCGCTGGCGGGCGCGGCGCTGGCGGCGCTCGCGGCCTGTTCGCATTCGGACTGGGAAGGCATTGCGATGGGCCTCAACATGGTCGCCGACGACATCGCCGTGACGCTGACCCAGGTGCCTGCCTATGGCTGCGGTTTCAACGCCAATCGCGACGCGGTCTGCGACGATACCGGCGACGGATTTGCCGACCGGTACGCCGATCCGGACTGGGACTATATTCCCGGCTGGGTCCATACGCCCGGCACGGCCACCCGCATCAATGATTATGGCGAGGCGTTTCAATATGATGCCGGATGTGATTGCTGGCGGCGGGAGCCGTCGCTGGATACGTATCCTAGATAGACTTTCGGCGGGCGGATTTCGAACTAGCTCTTGCGTAGATGGCTTAGGCTTGATTTTCTGCAATCAAGCGTCCCGTCTCCGGAGGGAAGTATGACTTTGGGCCGTCTGTTTGCTGTCTTTTCCGCGTTGGCCGTGTTCATGGGCGGTCCGGCGCAGGCGCAGTATTCGGTCGAGGACGCGCCGCTGAGCGAATGGGCGGTCGGCATTCTCGCCGCGGACTGGCGCGATGGCGGCGGCAAGCCGATCGATGCGTTTGACAATGCCAGCCGGGATCTCGCGGAGGGCTTTGCCCAGGCTGGCTTCCGGCGCGAGAACATCTCCGCGCTGTCGCTGAGGCCGATGTCGCTGGGCGGCGACTCGCTGAGAGCGGACGACGTCTATGATTTGTTCGAGGCCCAGGCGCAGCGCGCGACGGCGGGCTGCCTCCTGTATTTCACATCGCACGGCATGACGAATGGGCTGATGATCGCCAATGAGGGCTTTCTCAGCCCCGCCCGGCTGAACCGCCTCATTGGTCAATGGTGCGGCGAGCGGCCAACGGTCGTCATCGTCTCGGCCTGTTACTCAGGTGTCTTCGTGCCGGTCTTGGCCGCGCCAAACCGGATGATCCTGACGGCCGCCCGCGCAGACCGCGTTTCCTTCGGCTGCACCGCGGATGCGCAATATCCTTATTTTGACGGCTGCGTGCTGTCCTCCCTGCCGGGGGCGGAGGATTTCGTGCACCTTGCCAGCCAGACGCGCCGCTGCGTTGCCGCGCGCGAAAAAGCAGAGCGCCTCACACCGCCCTCTGAACCGATGACAAGGATTGGCGCGGATGTAGAGGATCTGTTCGTGTTCCTGAACTTCGAACGCGGGGCACTGGCTGTTGGCGAACAGGTCAGCCCGGAGGCACTGCCCTGACGGTCATCTAAGCCGCAGCTGACAGAGCTGCAAAGCCGGCTTCCAGATCCGCTTTGAGGTCGTTGACCGCTTCGAGCCCGGCATGGATGCGCAGCAGCGGGCCGGGCTTGGCGCACGTCCAGCAGTCGGGCCTGCGTTTGAGCTGCGCGTCGCAGGGGATGATCAGGCTTTCAAAGCCGCCCCAGGAAAAGCCCATGCCGAACAGCTTCAGCGCGGCGAAGAAGCGGTCCATGCCGCCCGCCGGGACAGGCTTCAGGATGATGGAAAAGAGGCCGTTTGCACCGGTGAAATCGCGCTGCCAGAGGCTGTGATCGGGGTGCGAGGGCAGGGCCGGGTGGAGGACGCCGTCGACTTCCGGGCGGCTTGCCAGCCAGTTTGCGAGTTCGAGGCCCGATGCTTCATGCGCCTTGAGGCGGGTCGTCAGTGTGCGGAGGCCCCGGATTGCCAGCCAGGCATCATCCGGCCCAAGCGAAATGCCCCAGTCTTCCGAACAGGCGGCAATGCGCGCGGCAATGCCAGCGTCGCGCGTCATGACGGCGCCGCCGAAGGCGTCGGAATGTCCGACCACATATTTTGTAAGAGCCTGAACGGAGATATCCGCGCCGAGCGCCAGCGGCTGGTGATGCAGCCCCGCGCCCCAAGTGTTGTCGCAGACAATCCTGATGCCGCGCGGCTTTGCGACTGAGGCAATCGCGGGCAAGTCCGAAATTTCAAACGTCAGCGATCCGGGCGACTCCAGCAGGATGGCCTGCGTGTTATCCCGGAAGTATTTCGAGATGTCTGCGCCGGCGCGCGGATCGAAGCGCTCGGCTTCGACGCCCATCATCTTCAGGCGCCGCTCGCAGAAGCGGGCCGTCGGGCCATAGGCGCTGTCGGAGAGGAGGAGGTGGCCGCCGGGCTCAACGACGCTGGCAATTCCCAAGGCGCAGGCCTGCAGGCCGTTGGCGGCGAGGCGCGCCTGATGTGCGCCCTCCAGCACGCAGAGAGCGCTTTCGAGTTCGCGGTGAACCGCCAGCCCCATGCGGCCATAGGTCGGCAGCGAGCCGTAGAGCGCCGCCTCAGTGCGGAACAGGACGGTCGAGGCGCGCTCGACCGGCGGGTTCACGGTGATCCGGGACAGGCGTTCGCCGCGCGTATGGATCAGGCGGGTTTCCGGCTTGTGGCCGTCATCGCTGCTCATCCTTCCGCCTTGGAAATCGGGCGGGCGAGGTCTGACGCCCATTCGGACCAGGAGCCGTCATACACCGCGACATCCCAGTTTCCGAGCCGGGCGAGCGCCAGCGCGGTGATGGCCGCCGTGACGCCTGAGCCGCAGGTGGTGATGGTTGGTGCGGTGGGGTCCTTGAACAATTTGCTCAGTTCGCTTTCCGGCTTCATATGGCCATCCGGGGTCAGAAGTTCGCTGCCGGGGACGTTGACGCTGCCGGGGATGTGGCCCGAGGGGAGGTCGGCGCGCGGTTCGGGATCGCGGCCCGAGAAGCGGCCTTCTGGCCGCGCATCAATGATCCGTATCCGACCCATGCCGGCGGCCAGTTCCATGCTGCGCAGGTCGGCCACGAGGTCGCTGCGTACGCGCGGTGTGAAGTGGCGTTCTGGCGGAGGAGTAGGGAGGTCATCGAGCGCGCCTCCGGCATCGGTCCAGGCGCTGAGGCCGCCATCCAGCACATGCACGTCCCGGTGGCCCATGACGCGCAGCATCCACCAGACCCGCGCGGCGGCGAAGAACCGGTTCTGATCATAGATGATGATCCGGTTGCCATCGCCGAGGCCAAGTTTGCGCACGCGGGCGGAAAATTTGACGGCGTCCGGGAGCATGTGGGGCAGGGACGAGGTCGTGTCCGCGATTTCGTCGATGTCGAAGTGGACGGATTTGGGGATATGCCCCCGGCGCCAGGCCTGAAAGCCGGTTTCGGGCGGGTTGGTGAAGGGCGCAAACCAGGTGGCGTCGACCACCCGGAGGTCGGGCGCAGAAAGGTTATCCAGCAGCCAGCCGGCCGTGACGAGCGGATCGCCGGTTTCAGACATGGGGCGTCTCCATCCAGGGCGGAACCGGCAGGTCTTTGCTGCGCAGGAATTCCGGATTGTAGAGTTTTGATTGGTAGCGGTTGCCATAGTCGCAGAGGATCGTCACGACGGTGTGACCCGGCCCCAGATCGCGGGCGAGGCGGATGGCGCCAGCGACATTGACCCCGGCTGAGCCACCGAGGCAGAGGCCTTCATGCTCGACAAGGTCGAACAGGACTTTGAGCGCTTCGTCATCGGTGATGCGGTAGGCCTTGTCGACCAGAACGTCTTCGAGGTTTCCGGTGATGCGGCCCTGTCCGATGCCTTCGGTGATGGAGGTGCCTTCGGCTTTCAGCTCGCCGGTCGTGTAATAGGCATACAGCGCGGCGCCGCCCGGATCGGCGAGGCCAATGGTGACGGCCTTGTTCTTTTCCTTGAGGGCCAGCGAGACACCGCCCAGCGTCCCGCCGGTACCGACCGCGCAGATGAAGCCGTCGAGCTTGCCGCCCGTCTGCTCCCAGATTTCCTGGCCGGTCGTCTTGTAATGTGTGCGGCGGTTGGCCTGGTTGTCGAACTGGTTGGCCCAGATCGCGCCATTGGTTTCGCTCGCGGCGAGCTCCTCGGCGAGACGGCCAGAATAACGGACGTAATTGTTGGGATTGGCGTAGGGGACGGCGTCCACCTCGATCAGCTCCGCGCCGAGGAGGCGGATGGCGTCTAGCTTCTCCTGGCTCTGCGTGCGCGGCATGACGATGACCACTCGGTATCCGAGTGTCCTGCCGACGAGGGCGAGGCCAATGCCGGTGTTTCCGGCCGTGCCTTCGACGATCGTGCCGCCGGGCCTCAGCAGGCCGGCCGCCTCAGCCTCGCGGATGATTCCCAGCGCCGGGCGATCCTTGACGGACTGGCCGGGGTTCAGGAACTCGCACTTGCCGAGGATCTCGCAACCTGTCGCCTCTGAAGCACTGTTCAGGCGCAGGAGTGGGGTATTGCCGATGAGGTCTATGACAGACCGGTGAATGGTCATGGAACGGGATACTCAGATTGGAGTTACTTATGGTGTGGCAGGCTACGACTGCCTGCCGCGCGGTTCAATCCGCACTGTTGCGGAAACTGATCCGCAATTCAGCACAGAGCGTAGAAATCATAGCGAAACCTGATTGGATCAAGTGCAATGACCCTTAAGCGATTGAGCCTTGTTGCCCTTGTGGCGCTGATGGGCGCAGCCCTGCCGGCTTCTGCAGACAATGCACCGGCGCCGGTGAAAGAGAATGGCTGGGCGCCGAGCGCAGGCGACGAAATCCGTTTCAACGTGCTGCGCCAGGGCAATGCCTTTGGCAGCCATGTGGTCCGGTTCGAAGAGGCGGATGGTGGCCTGGTCGTGAAGACGGATGTGTCGCTGCGCGCCGGGCTCGGGCCCATCACAGTGTTCCGTTACGAATTAAATGCGCAGGAAACCTGGCAGAATGGCGAACTTGTCGCCGTCACGGGCCGCGTGAATGACGACGGCAAGCGGGGCAGTGTTTCGGCCTCGCGCCAGGGCGGCGTGCTGACGGTCGACGGCACCGCCTTCAAGGGCGAGGCGCCTGAGAGCGCCGTACCTGCGAGCCATTGGAATTACGCCCAGACCAAGACCAGCCAGCTGCTCTCGACCGAGGACGGCGAGA
>JBKBVT010000462.1:0-759 GCA_046289305.1 Hyphomonas sp.
GCACTCTGGCGGGTGAATGTGACAAAACATGATGGCTGGCAGGGCAGGAATAAGGCGGGACGCTAGCGCTCGTAGCGCACCACTTCCTGCTCGATCGCGCCGAAGATCGACTTGCCGCCGGCATCGCGCATATCGATGCGGACCGTGTCGCCCGGCGTCATGAAGGGCGTTTTCGGCTTGCCCTCATTGATCGTCTCGATCATCCGGATTTCCGCGATGCACGAATAGCCCTTGCCGCCTTCGCTGACCGGCTTGCCCGGACCGCCATCCTGTTTGTTAGACACCGTGCCGGAACCGACGATAGTCCCTGCCGTCACGGGCCGCGTCTTGGCCAGATGGGCAATCAGCTCCGGAAAGCCGAACGTCATGTCGACGCCGGCATCCGGCTCGCCAAAGAGAGTGCCATTATACTGCGAACGCAGGGGCAGATGGAGGCGCGCGCCATCCCAGGCCGCACCAAGCTCGTCGGGCGTCACCGCGACGGGTGAAAAGGCCGTGGGCGGCTTGGACTGGAAGAAGCCGAAGCCTTTGGCGAGCTCGCCGGGAATGAGGCCACGCAGCGACACATCATTGCAGATCATCACAAGGCGGATGGCGCTGGCCGCTTCATCAGGCGTGCAGCCCATCGGCGCATCGCCGGTAATGACGGCCACTTCGCCTTCAAAATCGAGGCCCCACGCATCGTCGCCCAGCGGAATGGAATCGCGCGGAGCCAGGAACGCATCAGACCCGCCCTGATACATCAGCGGATCGGTCCAG
>JBKBVT010000463.1:0-756 GCA_046289305.1 Hyphomonas sp.
TGGGCGCTGGCGCGTCCCGGGCCGAACGGTGTTGCCGAGGTCGGCGCGCGCTTTCACATCGTCGAAGCCTTCGGGCGCGACATGAACCACCTCGTCGATGTTGTCGAAGAGGTCACAAGGCTGGACCAGACGGGGATCACGCTGGAAGAGCGGATGCTTGGGCAGGTGGTCAGCCGACTTTCCCACGACTTCGGCACCGGGGCGAAAGGCGCAAGTTACCGCTCGATCCTCACTGTCGGGTTCGAGACGCCCCTGGTCTGCCATCTCCTGAATGCTGCGATCCGGCGCCTCGTCTTTCCCGAGGCGATGGGACGGGCCTGGATCCGGCATAACGTCGAAGAGGTCGGCCTGCTCGAGCATCTCATCCCGCTGGTGCGCAAGAGGGCGTGACAAAGTCGGCGCATCCGCTTCGGCCTCGTGGCCGACGGTCGGCACACGATGTTCCGAACCGCCCCGTCAGGAGCAAACTCCCACGAGGCCTGGTGGCGCCTGAGGGCCGGAAATAATCACTCGCGCTGGGTTGAGCGCTACATCAACGCCACATCAACCCGCGAATGCACGTTATACCCTGTTCTTCCATGTGAATCCGTGCGAATGCTGATGTATGTGAGGGCGAAAACCAAGCCGGAACAAAGGCTTGTCGCGTAAGTAATTGGTTTTCCTAAGTTATTGGAAACGCTCGACGTTGGGCTCATAACCTGAAGGTCGCAGGTTCAAATCCTGCCCCCGCAACCAAAATACCGAAGCAAAATCAAC
>JBKBVT010000464.1:0-736 GCA_046289305.1 Hyphomonas sp.
GCGGCGCCGACCAGCCCCTCGGGCAGTGGCAGGGCGAGGTTGCCGGGCCGGGTCGCGGCGCGGGACAGGATCATGGTCTGGGTGTCGGACGGGGTGGTCATCGGGGCCTCCGTGGCTGTGGGCGCGCGGTGTGCGTGCCTTCTACGGAGGCAAGCCCCGTCGTCGGACGGGGCGGCCGTCGCGCCGTGTGGGCGCGTCAGGCGGCGTGTTCGCCTTCCTTGAAGGCGCTGTCGGTGATCTGGCGCAGCAGGCCCGCGTAGTGCTTCAGCGCCCCGACGTGCCCCCAATGGATCTCGTCGGCGTGGGTCTCGAAGTGGTCGTCGCTGAGGGCCTTCAGGCGCTCCAGCATGGTGTAGATCTCGGCCTTGGCAGCGATGAAGGCGTCGAGGGCTTTGTCGTTCGAGGCGGTGCGGCGGGTCGTCATGGCGGGGCATCCTTCGCTGAGTTGCATCGTTCTGGTGCGAACACCATCGCTCTGTCGGGCGGATGATCGTAGGAAAATCGGAGCAATATCAGTGCTTTCTGATTATTCCGATCAGATCAGCCGCATCTCGGCGAGCGTGCGGCTGGCGGCACCAAGCTGGGCGGTTGGCAGTTCGATCTTCAGGTGCGACAGGACGTCGGACGCCTCGGCCGGGATCCCGCTCTCGCGCAGCGCCTGCTCGACGACCTCGGCGATGGCGTCCGGGCGGCTGAGATCGAAGCCCTCGGGAAGGGTGGAATAGTCGATGCGGAT
>JBKBVT010000465.1:0-731 GCA_046289305.1 Hyphomonas sp.
CTGCTCCATCAGATGGATGAAGCCCATGCCCTCGCTCTCGCCGAGCAGCGCATCGGCCGGCACCCACATGTCTTCAAAGAAGAGCTCGGCGGTGTCCTGAGCCTTGAGACCCACCTTGTCGAGATTGCGCCCGCGCCGGAAGCCTTCCAGACCGTCGGTCTCGACGAGGAAGAGCGAGGTGCCCTTCGCGCCGGCCTTCGGGTCGGTCTTGGCCACAACGATGATGAAATTGGCCGTGCCGCCATTGGTGATGAAGGTTTTCGCGCCATTGATGCGATAGCCATTGCCATCTTTCACGGCACTGGTTTTCACGCCCTGCAGGTCAGAGCCCGCGCCCGGCTCGGTCATCGCAATCGCGCCGACATACTCGCCCGAGACGAGCTTCGGGATCAGCTTTTCCTTCTGCTCTTTCGTGCCGTAGTGCCAGACATAAGGGCCAACGATGGAGTTGTGCAAAGACGCGCCCCAGCCATCGACACCAAGCTCCGCCACCGCCATGTGGAAGGCGTAGTCATGGCGCCAGTCACCGCCCGCGCCGCCGAACTCTTCTGGCGCTGCCGGGCAGAGAAGCCCGGCCTCACCGGCCTTGTTCCAGACTTCCCGGTCGACCGCGCCTTCCTTCTCCCAGCGGTCACCATGCGGCAGGCATTCCTTTTCCAGGAAGCCGCGCACGGCGTGGTCGAACATATTGACGTCTTCCTGGTCGAGCCAGGCGGGCTTGGGATTGGCGA
>JBKBVT010000466.1:0-729 GCA_046289305.1 Hyphomonas sp.
GACGCCGACCCAGCGTGCGGGAACTAAGCAAGCGCACATTATTGCCCTGATGCAACGCACTGAGGGTGTCACAATTGCCGAAATCGTCATGGCGACTGGTTGGCAGGCTCACAGCACGCGCGGGATGATTTCGGGAACATTGAAGAAAAAACTCGGGTTGTCGATCAGCATGATAAAGGTACATGGGCGGGGATCGGTGTACCGGATCGTCTAATGGCCCGAACGTCGCTCCCATTTTTAGCGACCACGACCATCTGCCTTCAGTATCCTGCACATCAGTTGCCGCATGGAAGCAGATAATCTCCGGCTGAATGAGGGTTTCTCAAGGTGGCTTCCGTTGACTGGCTTCCGGTAAGGTGGCTTCCGCAAAGTGGCTTCCCTGGATTCCGCAAAAGAATCCAGCGCGGCGAAGTCGAGATTAGGCAAACGTTTGATTTCGAACCACTATTCACAAAGTCGTGCAGCAGGTGGCTTCGGGTTGGCTTCCCCGTTTAAAAGGCCTTTCGCTTGAAAACTGCGGCGCTGGGCCCCCCGCATACGTTTGAGGCCGGGGAGGAACCATGGAAGGGGGTGGGGCAGTTTCGTCCAAAGCTGCCTATCGACACCAACTAAATGCCGAGGTGCTGTTTTTCTAGACCAGCCATTGGCGCGGGGGGCCGTCACGTGGATTACGCGGCATCTGATAAGCAGACAAAGTATGAACTCGCGGAGGCCGCGCCAACAGCCGTT
>JBKBVT010000467.1:0-718 GCA_046289305.1 Hyphomonas sp.
CTCGACCGCCCACTGAAGCGATGATCGCCTTCATTGAAGATCAGCGCGTTGTTTACGGCGTCGAGTCGATCTGCAAGGTTTTGCCGATCGCGCCGTCAACATTCTATCATCGGCTTGCATGCCGAGCTGACCCGTCCAAAGCCTCGGCGCGGTATCAGCGTGACGCAGAGCTCTGCCCCGAAATCAAACGTGTCCGGGATGAGAATTATCAGGTCTACGGGGTTCGCGTGGCATCAGCTGAAGCGCGAGGGCTTTGCGCTGGCGCGATGCACTGTGGACCGCCTGATGAAACAGATCGGCATCCGTGGGGCTGTGCGCGGCAAGGTGGTCAAAACAACAGTCCCTGACACGTCAGCACCTTGTCCGCGTGACAAGGTGAACCGTGCGTTCCGGGCGCCAGCGCCGAACCTTCTCTGGGTCAGTGATTTTACCTACGTGTCGACATGGCAGGGCTTTGTCTATGTGGCTTTTGTCATCGACACATTCGCCGATCGCATCGTGGGATGGCGGGTCTCGCGGTCTGCCAAAACTGACTTTGTTCTCGATGCTCTTGAACAGGCCTTGCATGATCGGCGGCCCGTCCAGAAGAGCGGATTGGTTCATCACTCGGATCGCGGCGGGCAATATTTGTCCATTCGATACACCGAGCGTTTGGCCGAAGCAGGCATTGAACCATCGGTCGGCAGCGTTGGTGACTCCTGCGACAATGCCCTCGCCG
>JBKBVT010000468.1:0-707 GCA_046289305.1 Hyphomonas sp.
TTCTCCGAAGCCTTTGAGAATACCGGGGGCCTCGGCGGGCGGACCATCGTCCACGACCGGCTCAGCGTTCTCGCCACCAAGGGCAAGGTGAAGTTCATCCGCGGCCCCGCCGCCACGCGCATCGGCCTGGCCGCGGAGCGGAGCAAGTACGGCTATCTCTGCGTCGAGGGAATGCTGTTCAGCACGGGCGGCGAGACCGTCGATCCCGACACGGGCGAGGTCACGCCAGAGCTGATCCCGGCGCTGCCCAGCCACTACAAATGCCCGCAGACCGGGGCCGTCCTGCCCGTCGAGAACCCCTCCGTCTGGGTCTATCAGGAGGAGGACGAGGGATGAAAACTCACGCCGTTCCCCGCCGCGAATTCTGGCTTTCCAGCCCCGGATTCTGGCCAGAATCCGCAGATTCTGCTTCCCGCGCGAATTCTGGATTCTGGCTTTTCCGATTTCATTTCAGTGGCTTGGAAGGTGCTTTCCAGAATCCGGAAGGGCCTTTCCGAATTCTGCGCCGGAGTCTGGGAGTTCTGTTTCGGATCAATGCCTTGGAGCAGATTTCAGAATTCGGAAAACGCCCCCCTAAAGGGGTAGGTGACCTCCCCGCCAAGCGCGGGAGGGTCACCACCTACCCCTGGGCAATCTCAACGGCTGGATGTCCCGCCCGTCACCTCATCGAGCAGCAACCCGGAAAGGAGCCGATCATGGCCCACGCA
>JBKBVT010000469.1:0-706 GCA_046289305.1 Hyphomonas sp.
AAAAAAAGGCCGGAGCAGCGATGCTCCGGCCTTTGTCATTCAGTCATCAGACCAAATCAGGTATCAGAGGCACACGACTTGTTCATGTAAATGCCCATGAGGTGGTCGCGGCGCCGCTCGACCAGCTTTTCAGCGTCAGAAGCATTCATGTAGTTGCCAACCGCAGCAGGCCAGAAGAACACGACCGCAGCCACGTTGGCCGTATTGACGCCTTTGTTGGAAGACGCTTCATCCATCACGCCATCAAGTTTTACGAACTCGGCTTCGAGCTCTGCGCAAGTCATTCTCATATCCTGCGGCTGCTGGACGGCGACTTTCTCAGTCGACGTACATGCAGACACAACGATGGTAGCTGCGGCTGCGAAAGCCGCTTTCTTAAAATTATTCACGAGAACCCCACTATGTGAACCGCTCAACCTGAGCGCGGACACAAGATGCGAGACAGTCCCCTGGATCAACCCAAAACCATGCGATTGCAGCAAGAATTCCACAGCTAATGAATTGGGCTGAGGCCCCTCGGTTTTTTCACGTGTAAAGAGAAGCGACCTGCGCAGCTTGACCGGGTGCCCCCCGCCCGAAAAAAGGCCGGAGCAG
Organism: Hyphomonas sp.; assembly: GCA_046289305.1. Taxonomy (GTDB): domain Bacteria; phylum Pseudomonadota; class Alphaproteobacteria; order Caulobacterales; family Hyphomonadaceae; genus Hyphomonas. The sequence goes on from JBKBVT010000469.1 coordinate 595, forward strand.
CGATGCTCCGGCCTTTTGCTTTGTGACGCTCCGGCAGGCTTAAGCCGCCGCTTTCTTCTCCCCGGCCGGCGGGAAGCGCTCATAGAAGCTCTGCCCCTTCTCTGCCATCTCG
>JBKBVT010000470.1:0-698 GCA_046289305.1 Hyphomonas sp.
CAGGCTGCGTTTGTTCCCGGCGCTCCTGCGCCAATCTGGACATGCGTTTGCCGTCTGCCTGTCCGAGATACTTCTGAACTATCGTCAGGGTCCGGTGGCCGGTGACGGCTTGGATCTCGGCATCGCTGCAACCGGCCTCGGCAAGCTGTCGGGCAGCCGTATATCGCCAGCCATGAGGCACCGGTCGGGCGCCGCCCGTTCGGGCTCCGATCTTTTCTCGGACATCCTCGACAGCCTTCTGAACCGCCCGCTTGCCCTGTGGCCGTGACGCGTTCAGCGCCAACATGCGCGCCCCTGCCCCGTCCATCCCGGCCAGATACGATCTCAATCGCTCGGGGCAAAACACCCACAGATGAGTGCCGGTTTTCTGCTGGACCACGCGCATGAAATCGCCGTCGAAATCCTCCCACCGCATCGCCACGCAATCACCGATCCGTTGGCCGGTCCTCGGCCCGAACGACAAGATCAGCCGTCGCGGCGCCTGCCAGCGCAAAGCCGGTGCACGCCATCGCCGCCCCATGGCTGCGTCAGCGGCCCATTGGATCGCAGCCAGCGCCAGCACCATCGAGGTGACACCTCGGTCGTCGGGGCCAGGGGCGGCAATGCGGGACAGAGCGGACCCTGACCCGCCATGGGCAAAAAACTCGACGACCTGCGCCGCGACCGGAAGGCCGCAGCCAAGGCCCTGCAGGACAAGG
>JBKBVT010000471.1:0-696 GCA_046289305.1 Hyphomonas sp.
CCGCTTCAACACGCATGACGTGACCCGCGTGATCACCGGAAAGTCGTCAATCAATTGTACTTTCAAGCGGATAGAAGGGTTTCTTGGCAGATCGGATAACATGGTCAAGATCCGCGGCATCAACATCTTCCCGCAGGCGATCGGCCCGCTGATCGAGGAGATCAGCGCCTTTAATGGCGAGTTCATCTGCAAGGCGCGCCGCGAAGCCGATGGCCGCGAAATCTTCACCGTCGCGGTGGAAGTGCGCGAGCAGCCGCAAGGCCTGAAGGACGCAATCGGCGATCTTCTCAAGCGCAAGATCGGTATCGAGGTGGAGGTGGAGCTGAACGCGCCCGGCGGGCTCGCCGACCTCACCCAGACCGAAGTGCGCCAGAAGCCGATCCGCCTGATCGACAGCCGCTTTTCATGATCCCGGCCCCGACCCTTGCTGACGCCCATGCCCGGCCGCTGGAGGCGCTTGAGGCAGCGCTGGCGCGTATCGAGGCGCTGAACGGGCGGCTCAATGCCGTGCTCGATCTAGCGCCCGGCGCGCGCGCGGAGGCTGTGGCGGCTGAGGCGCGCCGCAAGGAAGGAGCGAGCCTGTCCGCGCTTGATGGCGTGCCGGTGCTGGTGAAGGCGAATATCGCGGTTCGTGGCCTGCCTTGGCATGCCGGGATCGGGGCCTATCGGGACCGTATCGCGGCAGAGGACGCGCAA
>JBKBVT010000045.1:0-16183 GCA_046289305.1 Hyphomonas sp.
ACGCGCCGCTGGCCGCGCTGGCGATCTTCCTGGACCAGACCGAAACAACGATCCGTACAGATACAGAACAATGAGATTGGGGAGTGACCATCCATGCCTATCCTGAAAGCCATCCTTCCGGGGCTGGCCGTGTCCGCCCTCGCCCTGACGGGCCTCGCCGCGTGCCAGACGGCGCAGACTGACGGCGCCGCCGCCACGCTGCAGCCCGCCGCATCCGCTGCCACCGACTGGCCGTATGAGGACGTTGTGATGACGCCGGAAAGCTGGCCGGTCATCACGCTGCCACCGCTCGACCCCGCCATCGAGGCCCAGATCGACGCGATCCTGCCCCGGCTGACGCTGGAACAGAAGGTTGGCCAGATCATCCAGGCCGACAGCGGCTCGGTGACGCCCGAACAGGTCAAGAAATACCGCCTCGGTTCGGTGCTCAGCGGCGGCAATTCCGCGCCTGGCGGCGAGCCCTATGCCGATGCGGCCACATGGCTGGCTGCGGCCGACGCCTATTTCCTTGCCTCGCTCGATCCGGAAGGCGTCGAGATTGCCATCCCGGTCATCTGGGGCATTGACGCCGTACACGGACATACGAACCTATTGGGCGGAACAGTGTTCCCGCATAATATCGGGCTCGGCGCCGCGAATGATCCGGAATTGATCCGCGAGATTGCCGAAGTGACTGCCCGCGAACTGATCGTTTCGGGCCATGACTGGACCTTTGCGCCGACGCTGGCCGTGCCGCGCGACGAGCGTTGGGGGCGCGCGTATGAGGGCTTCTCCGAAGACCCGGACATCGTCGCCTCCTATGCCGCCGGCATCGTAGAAGGCCTGCAGGGGCGCAGGGGCGAAACGGGCTGGATGGGCGAGGGCCGCGTCATCTCCAGCGCCAAACATTTCGTTGCCGATGGCGGCACCGAGCATGGCCGCGACCAGGGCGACGCCGTGATCAGCGAAGCGGAGCTGCGCGATATTCACGCCGCCGGATATTTTCCCGCGGTCGAGGCCAGTGTGCAGACGATCATGACGTCGTTCTCCAGCTGGAATGGCATCAAGATCCATGGCAGCCGCGCCCTGATGACCGATGTGTTGAAGGAGCGGATGGGCTTCCAGGGTTTCATCGTCGGCGACTGGAACGCGCATGGGCAGATCCCCGGTTGTACGAACACGGATTGTCCGCAATCCCTGCTCGCCGGGCTCGACATGTATATGGCGCCGGACGGCTGGCAGGGCCTGTACTACTCAACGCTGGGGCATGTGAAGTCTGGCACGATCCCGATGGAGCGGCTGGACGATGCCGTCCGCCGAATCCTCCGCGTCAAGATCGCTTATGGCCTTTTCGATCGGCCTGTGCCGAGTGAGCGGCCGGGGGCGGGGGATATCTCGATCCTGGCCTCGGAAGAGCATAAAGGCCTGGCGCGGCGCGCTGTGCGCCAGTCCATGGTGCTGCTCAAGAATGATGGCGGCGCGCTTCCACTCGCTGCCGGCCAGACCATTCTGGTCATCGGCGACGCCGCGGACAGCATCACCAAGGCTGCAGGCGGCTGGACGCTGTCATGGCAGGGCGGCGGCTATGACAATTCCTATTTCCCCAACGGCCAGTCGATCCTTTCCGGCATCCGCGAAGTAGTTGAGGCGGCGGGTGGCACGGTCCTCCATGATCCGGACGGCACCAGCGGCGCGCGCGCCGATGTCGTCATTGCCGTCTACGGCGAAGATCCCTATGCGGAGTTCCAGGGCGATCTCGACCATCTCGATTTTATGACCGACAAGTTCGACACATCCACTCTTGCGGCGCACCGCGCGAATGGCGCCAAGGTCGTCTCGGTCTTCCTGTCCGGCCGCCCGATGTGGGTGAACCCGGAACTCAACGCGTCGGACGCTTTTGTCGCGGCCTTTCTGCCGGGTTCCGAGGGCGGCGGCGTGGCGGATGTTCTGTTCCGCACCGATCCGTCCTATGACTTCACGGGGCGGCTGTCCTTCTCCTGGCCGCTCACCGCGGTCCAGTCGCCGCTCAACCGGGGCGATGCGGACTATGCGCCGCTCTTTCCGTATGGCTACGGCCTCTCTTATGCGTCAGTTGTCGACGACCTCGCCGTGGTCCCGGAAGACTCCGGCCTCGCCGAAGAAGCGACCGGCCGGCGCGGCACGGTCTTCGTGCGCGGATCGGCCTCCGTGCCGTGGAGCGTGCGTCATACGGGTATGGAAGGCGGTCCCGGCCGCAGTGACCACCGCGCTCAGGAAGATGCGCTGTTGCTTGATGCGTCTGCTGGTCCGGTCACACTGGCCTTTGCCGGCGTTGGCGGGGTGGACTGGTCGCGCGAATCCAATGGCGCGATGGAGCTGAGCCTCCATGCCAGGTCTATGGACGGCGCACCCGCCAGCTTTGAGATCGCCATGGGCTGCGAGGCGGATGGCACCTGCGCGCGCTGGGTCACGCTGGAGGCCGGGCCAGACTGGTCCGAATCCCGTGTGTCGCTCAGCTGCTTTGCCGAGGCAGGTGTCGACATGCGCGAGCTCAGGAATGCTGCAACCATCCGGCTGACGGACGGCACGCTCGCGGTCGCCAACATCCTGCTGGCGGAAGACCGGGACGGCCAGCCCGATTGCGGCAGCTGAACCCCTGAACGGCGCGGTCCATCCGGGCCGCGCATGAAACTGAAGGAGACATATGATGGCCCTCCAGCCTCCCCTGCGTCTGGCGTTTGCCTGCCTCGTGGCGATCATGCTTTGCAGCCTGCCCGCACGGGCCGAATCGCCGGCCTGCAGTCAGCCTCTGGATGTCTGCGAAGGGCAGGCGGACGGCGCCTTTCCGCTGATCGTGGGCGGCGTGCCGGTCCGTATCCTGACGGATGAGGGCGAGTGGCCGGGCGTTGTCCGGGCTGCGGGGACAGTGCAGGCGGACCTCCAGACGCTCGCGCGGTCCGAGGCCGCCAGCGAGGGCAACCTTGCCATCATCGCCGGCACGCTTGGCCGCTCGCCGCGCATTGATGCGCTGGTCGCCGCGGGCAAGCTGGATGTCTCCGCTATTGACGGCGTTTGGGAAGGCTTTGTGCAGACGGTCATGGAGGCGCCCGAGCCGGGCATCGAGCGGGCGCTCGTTATCGCCGGCGCTGACCAGCGCGGCACGATCTTCGGGCTCTATGATCTCGCCGAACGTGCGGGCGTCTCGCCCTGGGCCTGGTGGGCGGATGTGCCGGTGCCGCACCGTCCGGAGCTGTCTGTGCTGGCCGGCAGCCGGGCGGACTGGCCCCGCGTCAAGTATCGCGGCATTTTCCTCAATGATGAGAAGCCCGCGCTCTATGGCTGGGTCAATCACTGGTATGATGGCTTCACCAGCCCCTTCTATGAAAAGGTTTTTGAACTGATCCTCCGCCTGCGGGGCAATTATATCTGGCCCGCGATGTGGGGCGAGGCGATCTATGATGATGATCCGCTGACCGGGCCACTGGCCATCGAGATGGGCATGGTGCTCGGCACCTCGCATCATGAGCCGCTCGGCCGCGCGCATGTCGAATGGGCGCGCTACGGCGAAGGCGCCTGGGACTATACGACCAATGCCGAAGTGCTGCGCGACTTCTGGCGCGGCGGCATGGAGCGGCAGAAGGACAATGAGACCCTCGTCACGCTCGGCATGCGCGGCGACGGCGATGAAGCGATGACCGAGGGCACGGCCATCGCGCTGCTCGAACAGATCGTTGCCGATCAGCGGGTGATCATCGAGGAGGTCACTGGCCATCCGGCTTCGGAGCAGCCGTCCGTCTGGGCGCTCTACAAGGAGGTGCAGGATTATTACGACCAAGGCATGCAGGTGCCGGACGACATCACCCTTCTGTTTGCGGATGATAATTGGGGAAATATCCGCCGCCTGCCAGAGCCGGGCTCCGAGCGGCCGGGCGGATACGGCGTCTATTATCATTTCGATTATGTCGGTGGCCCCCGGAATTATAAATGGCTGAACACAAGCCAGATCGAGCGCGTCTGGGAACAGATGAATCTCGCCTGGGAATTCGGCGCCCGGCAGATATGGATCGTCAATGTCGGCGATCTGAAGCCGATGGAATACCCCATCTCCTTCTTCATGGAGCAGGCCTGGGATCCGGAGCGGATGCCGCAGGACGCGATGGAAGCCTATGCCGAGAACTGGGCGGCGCGGACCTTCCCGCCGGAGCATGCCGAAGAGATTGGCGATATCCTCGATCTCTACGCGCGCTACACCTCACGCCGGAAACCGGAACTCGTGGACTGGGAAACCTTCAGTGTCGTGAATTTCCGGGAATTCGAGCGGGTGACGGCGGAATGGCTGGACCTTTCGGCGCGCGTGGACGTTCTCCGCGCTGCGCTCCCGCCAGAGCATGATGACGCCTTCGTCCAACTCGTCTGGTTCCCGGTTCAGGCCATGGCGAATCTTTACCAGCTGTATGAAGCCACCGCACTCAATCATCTCTACACGGCGCAAGGACGAGCGGCAGATGCGCGGGTTCAGGCTGATCTCGTGGAACAGTATTTCGCCCATGATGAGCAGCTGACCCGCATCTTTCATGAAGATGTCACGGACGGAAAATGGATCCACATGATGTCGCAGACGCATATCGGCTACACCTACTGGCAGCAGCCGGAGGAGCAGGTTATGCCGGCAGTGATGCGGCCGGGTGTGCCGCGCGGGGCGTCGCTTGGCGTGGCACTTGAAGGCGATACGGAAGGCTGGAGGCTCGGCGCGCGGGGCGCAACCCTTCCGCTGTCGGATGTGTTTACGGATGCGCCGCGGTTCATCGAACTTTACCGCGCAGGCGACCGGCCGGTGACTGCGCGGATCAGCGCGCGCGAAGACTGGATCAGCGTTTCCGATACCCGTGTTGCGGTCGACGGCACGGAGCGGGTAAAGATCAACATTGACTGGGATCGTGTGCCGGTTGGCCGCCATACCGGCCAGGTCAAAGTGCGAAGCGGTATGTTCAGCAGCCTCACCATCGCGGTACCAGTCTTCAAGCCCGAGGACTGGGACACTGTGACGGGCTATGCCGCCGCACCCGGCTTTGTGGCCATGGACGCCGCCCGCGCCAGCCGGAAGGTCAATGGCCAGGCCCTCGACTGGCAGGTGATCCGCAATCTTGGCCGGACCGGCGACGGCGTCACCCTGCTGCCTGTCACCGGCGGCCCGGCAAAGCCCGGCCAGGCGGATAGCCCGCGCCTCGAATTCGACCTGACCCTGTTTGAGGGCGGCGAGGTGACCATCGAGGTCGAGCTCGCCCCGACGCTGGATTTCAAGGGGCAGGGCGGTTTCCACTATGCGGTGTCTCTGGATGATGGCGAGCCTGTGCGCGTCAACATCAACCAGAATGCCGCTGTGGGCGACTGGAACGAAAATGTCTGGGAAACCATGGCCGCGAGAAATGTGCATCAGCACCGGACGGTCCTGCCGGTCGCTGCGCCGGGCCAGCATGTCCTGAAGCTATGGGCGGTGGATGCGCCGGTTGTGTTCCAGAAGGTAACTGCGAGCCAGACGCCCATTCCGGAGAGCTATCTCGGTCCGCCGGTCGCGGAGCCGCGATAAACGGCGCGCACGTCAATCTTCCGGCGGCGGGGCAAGACCCAGCCCCGCCGCAAGTTTGGTCAGCAGCGCCAACTTCAGGCGGCGGCGCTGCTCGGGCGAGTGCTCACCAAGCGCCCCCCGAACTTCCGTGGGCAGATGAGCGACCGCGTCGCCATTCGCTTCAAAAACATACTGATCGAAGAAGCCTTTCCAGACGGCCTTCTGCGCAGGGGGGAGGCTGCGAAGGCCGATAAGCGCGTGCAGCATCACATCAAACGGTGAGCCTAGGTCCGCCTCCGTCTCGCTCCACCAGTAATTCACGAGCACGTTGAAAGGCGTCAGCGATTCGACATGATGCCACCAGCCGTAGGGGATGAAGATTGCGTCCCCCGGCCCGAGTTCTGCGCTTTTCGCAGCTGCCAGCGCTTCAGCGAAGCGCGGATGCGCCGCGCGGTCCCAGGCGTCCGGCCTCACGAGGCTGACCGGCGGGCCGGCCAGCGTGTGCTCGAACGGGCCGACATACAGGTTTGGCAGCTGATCCGGCGGGATCAGCGTGAAGCGCCGCCGTCCGGCCACGACACAGGCGATGTTTTCGAACAGGTCGAAATGCGTCTGGACGGATATCCGGTTGCCGATCCATATGCGGGGCAGGGTGCCGTCCGGCACAATGTCCAGCCGGTTCTCGGCGAGAAATCCCGGCATATGATCCGCCAGCGGAACAGACTGGATATAGATGGAGGGCGGGTCTGCCTCTGGTTCAAGCGCGGCGAGCCCCGCGAGCGCCTGCGCGATCCGCTCCGGACGGCGAATGAAATTCAGGCCCTTCAGATCCTCCGTATAGAAAAACCGCCCGCCAATATGCGGCGGCGCGAAGACCGTCTCGGCTGGGTGGCCAAGATCGAAAGGCGCAAGATATGCTGCGGCGGAGCGCGTGCCTTTACGTGCGGCGTGAACACTTGGCCAGTCTGCCACCGCGCCTTCGAGGACGACGGGTCGGCCTGCCGGCAGGATCTCCGCCCGGAATCTCTCGGGCGTTACGCCGCTGAGGCGCGGGATCGACGTGAGGCCGTCGAATGCGTGGGTGTCAGTCATGTCGGCGTTCATCAGGCCAGTATAGCAAGGCCGCCCCCAATAGCGATGCGCCGCGAACCAGGTTCGCGGCGCATGCCGGGAGGAACTGACAACGGCGTCAGAAGTTGTAGCGCGCCGAGACTGTCACGCGCCGGTCATTCCGGTAGTAGGACCGGGGGCCGCGGCGCCCGTCCGAGTCCGGAATGAAGGTCGTCGTCTTGGTCACCTCATCCAGAAGGTTTGCCCCCTGAACACCGATCTTGAGGTTATCATTCACGGTGTAGAAGAAGGAGCCGTCCAGCTGCCCGGTGTCTTCCTGGAAGATCGGATAGAAGGGCGTGATCACATCCCGCGGCGTGACAAGATAATCACTGCGCCAGTTATAGGCGACACGGGCTGATATCCGTCCCTTCTCATAGATCGCAGCGATATTGTAGGACACGTCCGACAGACCGGCCAGCGGCAGTTCGCTAAGATTGACGAGTGCGTCATTCGCCGCCGGTTCGGTCACCGTGTTGTTCACACCGCCGGACTGCACGCCGTCACTGTCGAGCAGGGTAAGCGCTGCCTGAAGGCCGAAGCCATCGAAGGGGCGCGGCAGGAAGTCATAGAATTGCTGATAGGCAAATTCGATGCCTTTGACCTTGCCGGTCTCATCCGAGTTGGTGGGCTGGCGGGTGAACACGTCTGTTGCTATTGCGCCGGTCTGCGGGTTGGTAAAGGTCAGGTCGCCCTGTCCGGTCACAACGATGTTCCTGATTTCCTTGTAGAAAACCGAAGTCGTGAAGGAGCCGGCATCCGCGAAGTACCATTCGAAGGAGAGGTCGTAATTGTCTGCTTCGGTGGGTTTCAGGAATGGGTTGCCGCCAGAAGCGTCGAACCCATACCAGCCACCCTGGAAGCCGGGAGGCGGCTCATCGCCATCCGGTGTACGCGGATCATCGAGCGTCAGCGGATTTATGACGAAGTAATTGCGCAGCAGCCCAAGATCCGGTCGCGAGATCCCTTTCGAATAGGCCGCACGGACGATCATATCGTCATTGAGACCCAAGCGGAAGTTGATGCTCGGTAGCCAGTTCTCGTAATTGTTCTGCGCGACGACATCGATGCTGGCCCCGGTCGCGAAAGCCCGGATCCGGTCGCGGTCAGCCTGCGGCAGGGCGCAGAAGGCGGGTGGCTGATAGACTTGGCCTGGCTCAAGGTCTGTTGGCGTCAGGCACCTGTTCTGGCCAACCGGGCCCGGAAGACCGGAGTCGATCGGGATCGTGCCGGGTTGCGGGAATGTCCATCCGCCCTCGGACGAGAACTTGGTTTCAACATAGCGCAGGCCGATATTGCCATCCAGCGTCATGCCATTGCCGAACGGATTGTCATTGCCGAAGCGGAGCATGAAGTATGCGGCCCGCGTTTCTTCCAGCGTGTCGTTGATCTCACCGGGAAGATAAGGCGTACCCGGAACAACACCGGGGCGATCCGCGAGCCGGCGCCAGCCGCCTGCGCTACCCTGCGGGCCGTCTGCGATCACATCCGGATTGCCGCTGTTCAGCAGCCACTGATTAACGATCGAGTCGGCAAACTCCGCGCCGGCGCTGTAATTCTGGGCGAGATTGTAGGCGTAGTACGGGAAGGTCGGCGGCACAGGTGCGCCCCCGCGCTGGAAGTCACTCCAGTAGAAATTCTTGATCTGGCCTTCAGGTGCGCCGATCTCGTCCATCCAGACAGGACCGCCATTGCCCCAGATTTCAGACAGGGCGCCCCAGTTATAGGTCGAGAAGCGGGTTGTCTGGTCCCGCTCGGACCAGCGCGCACCGGCGCGTATCGATCTCAGCCAGCCATCGCCTTCATCGAACTTGTATTCGGTGTCGGCGCGGAAGGCGTTTTCCTTGCCCTCGCTGTCTTCCAGGTGATCCATCGCTGCACGCCAGAAGGTGTTGCGCGGATCGGCATAGGCCGCTTCGTTTCCGGGCGTGACATAGGCGGGGCAGCCGCCTGTGGCGCCGAATCCAGCTGAACAGTCGAGCGCCGGATTTGCGCCGAAACCGGTTTGGTTCGTCCCGAGGAAACGGACTTCCGGGATTTCCCGGCGGGTATCGATGAACACGTCCTGGAAGGTCGAACCCCAGAGCCCGAAATCGACATTGGTGACGGTCGAGTCGACATTCTGATAGTCAAAGTTGAAAGCCCATTTGTTATTGGGCGTCCATTTGAAGTTCAGCGAAATATCGCGGGTGACCTGTTCCTGCTCCACATCGCGGCGGATGTTGTTGGACTGCAGGCCATAGACCGGCGTACGCCGGCCGCCTTCTTCCAGCGGCGTGTTCTGGTCCTGGCGCCAACCCAGCGGCGCAGAGATCGTACCGAAGGCGAACAGATCATTGGGCGTGAAGCCGAACTCCGTCCCCGGAAGGAAACCGAAGGCATCATCGCCGACATTGTCCGTTGCAATCTCGATGACATGTTCCGTCCACGACGTGGAGGCCTCGGAGCGCAGCAGCTCAAGCGTTGCGATCATTGTCCGGTCGGGATTTTCCCACTGGATGGAGCCGCCATAGCCGAAGCGTTCGCGGTCATAGTCCTGTGTCCGCAGCGCGGCGCCTTCGGGCGCCCAGACGCGGTTGGTAGCAAGATCGTCGCGCGCCTGAAAGCTGGAAACCTGTGTCCCGTCCGAGCGCGTCTTCAGCTCCGAATAAACGCCGTTGAGCAGGATGCCGACATCGCCAATCCCGGTTTCCCAGCGGTTGCTGTAGAGGATAGAGCCCGTGGGCGACCAGGTATCGCGGAAGTCGGCATAATTGTACTCCAGCGTTCCGGCGAGCACCTGACCCGGTGCATCGAACGGTTTGCGGGTCACCAGATTGACCGTACCGGCGACGCCGCCTTCAATCAGATCCGCCGTCTGGTTCTTGAAAACCTGAACAGAACCAAGGAGTTCTGGGGCAACATCCGAGAAGCTCAACGCCCGGCCATTGTTGGCCGAGAAGGTGTCGCGGCCATTGATCTCGGAGCGGACATACGTCAGTCCCCGGACGACCACGCCCGAGCCTTCGATCGAGAAGTGGTCCGGGTCATCGGCGGCGGCAAAGCGGCTGATCGTGACGCCGGGAACGCGCTGCAGGGCCTCGGTCACCGACCGGTCTGGCAGGGCGCCGATGTCTTCGGACGTCACCGCATCCACAAAGGTTTCGGCGCTGCGCTTGATGTTCTGTGCGCTCTGGATGGAGGAGCGGATGCCGAGAACGACGACCGTGTCCTGACGGGCCTCGTCTTCACCCGTGGCGGTTGTTTCCGCTGGATCGTCCGCTCCCTGAGCGATGGCCGGAGCCGCCGTCAGCAGAGATAAAGCCGACACGCCACAGGCGAGTACGGACCAGGACGCCACGCGGCGCGTCGACACATATGCGAACTTAGTTGCCACGATGGGCCCTCCCTTTGATGTTCATTCTCTACCCCCTCGCAGGGCAGGCCGGACTTGCAGCCGGTTATTTATAGCGCTAACGAAACACAAAATGTTTGCGCTATCAAGAAGGAAATCAAAACATAATTATCGTGCTCGCCATGCATGGTAAAAATGTTACGTTCAGAGGCCGGAGTATTCTGGTCTGGTTCGCTGCCACTGTTACAGAAACGGCGAAATATGAGGGAGGAGAAAAAATAATGACGCCGCATATCAGGCGGATTGTCATTCTCGGGGGCGGCACGGCGGGCTGGATGACCGCGGCGGCGCTTTCGCATGTCCTCGCGCCGCGCGGCGTGGCCATCACACTCATAGAATCAGAAGAGATCGGGACGGTCGGCGTCGGCGAAGCCACGTTGCCGCATATCCGTTTCTTCAATCAGCGTATTGGTCTCGACGAGCGCGAGCTGATGGCTGCGACCCAGGCGACGATGAAGCTTGGCATCCAGTTCGTGGACTGGGGCCGCAAGGGCGACGCGTACATTCACCCGTTCGGAGACTATGGTCAGCCGGTCGCTGGCGCCGAATTCCATCACCTCTGGGCCAGGCTCAACCAGGCCGGCCGGGCGGGCCGCATCTGCGACTATTCCCTCCCCATCGTGATGGCCGAGCAGGGCCGGTTCGGTTTCCCGGTTGAGGACGAGGCCTCCGTTCTGTCGACCTTTTCCTATGCCTACCAGTTCGATGCCGGCCTTTATGCGCGCTATCTGCGCCGCATCTGCGAAGGCCGGGGCGTCCAGCGGGTCGAAGGCAAGGTCACCCGCGTCGCACAGGATGCGGAGACTGGGCATGTCACCGCGCTGCATCTCGGCGAGGACCGCGCGCCGATCACGGGCGACCTCTTCATCGACTGTTCCGGCTTCCGCGCGCTGCTGATCGAAGGCGCCATGGGTTCGCCCTATGAAGACTGGTCACGCTGGCTGCCCTGCGACCGCGCGATTGCCATCCCGACCGAAAACAGCGGGCCGCTAATGCCTTACACCCGCGCGACCGCCAAAACCGCCGGCTGGTGCTGGCGCATCCCGCTGCAGCACCGTACCGGCAATGGCCATGTCTATGCGTCTGCCTTCCTGGACGATCAGGCCGCCGAGGACGAACTCCTCGCCCAGCTGGACGGCAAGCCGCTGCGACAGCCGAACCGGCTGCGCTTCCGCGCGGGCCAGCGCCGCGTTCAGTGGGCAGGCAATGTCGTTGCCATCGGCCTATCCAGCGGCTTCCTTGAGCCACTTGAATCGACCTCTATCCATCTGATTCAGCAGGGAATTACGACGTTACTCGAGCTATTCCCGGATGGCCCGCTCGACGCCGCCGACATCGCCGAATTCAACCGTGTGATGACGTTGGAATATGACCGCGTCCGCGATTTCCTCGTTCTCCATTATCATGCCACTGAGCGGGACGATTCCGACTTCTGGAACCATGTCCGCACCATGGAAGTCCCCGGCTCGCTGGAGGAAAAGCTGACGCTGTTCCGCGAGCGCGGCCTGGTCATGAAATACCGCGATGGCCTGTTCCTGCATCCGAGCTGGATCGCGGTGTTTGTCGGCCAGCGGGTCGTGCCGAAACACTGGGATCCGCGCGTCGATGCGATCCCCGCTGATCAGGCGGCGGCGACGCTGGCGAAGCTCAAACGGTTGATCGCCGAGACGGTCGACACGCTGGAGCCGCACAGCAAGGCGCTGGCGCGCTACTGTCCGGCGGGGGCGGACGCCTGATGGCGGCCCTGCGGCGCATCGCGGTCCTCGGCTCCGGCATCGGCGCCTGGGCGGCGTCCGCCTATCTAGCTCGGCTTTTGAAGCGTCTCGGCACCGAGATCATCCAGATCCCCGCGGGTGTAGACACCCCGCCGCCGCCCGTCCTTCCCGCCCTCCCGAGCCTGGAAAGTCTGCATCTCGCGCTCGGCTTTGATCCCGGCGACCTGATCCGCGCGACCGGCGCCAGCTTCCGCCTCGGCACACGGCTCGCGGCGACCCGCGGCGTCATGGCGTATGGCGACACCGGCGCGGCCTTCGGCACAGTGCCGTTCCACCTCGCCTGGCGCGCGCACGCGGAGGATCTTTCGCCCGCCGCCTATGCGCATCATTGCCTCGCCGCTCTGGCCGCGCAGACCGGCCGCTTCGCCCCGCCGCTTGACGACGGCCCGCCCGGCAGCTCCTACAGCCCCGGCCTGCATATGGACGGCGCGGCCTATCTCAGCTTTCTCCAACGCGCAGGCCTGCATTACGGCGTTATCCCCGGCGCGCCGCTTGCCTCTGGCGGCAGCCAGCTGAAAGCCGGGCAGCTTCGCCTCGCCGATGGAACAGCGCTCACCGCTGATCTCGTGATCGACACCGCCGGCCTCGGTCCAGCGCCGGAAACAGACAGCTTTCCGGCGCTGCCGGGCCAGATCCGCCTGCGCTATGGCCGCAAAGCGGAGGCCAGCGCACTCGGCATGGCGACCTTGCAGGCCAGCGCTGGCAGCCTGGCGCTGGACATTCCGCTCAGCGCCGAGATCATCCGCGTCTTTATTGCGCCCAGCGAGAGCGCCGCGCACCGTGCCAGCTCCCTGCTGCGCCGGGACGGGTTCGAGCCATTGCGCGAAGGCGGCAGCAGCTTCGCCCCGATGCGCGTGCGCCAGCCCTGGCAGGGACGTCTCATCCGCATCGGTGAGGCCGCGTGCCGCCTGCCGCCGGTCGAGGCGGTGGACCTGCGCATCCTGCAGGCAGGGCTGGAGACGCTCGCCCAGACCCTGCCGGGCGGCCATCCGGATATGCCTGAGCGCGGCGAATATAACCGGCTGATGGGTGACACGTTCGAAGCGCTTGCGGACTATGTGGCGATGGCCTTCCTCACCCCAAGCGAGATGCCGGACACTCTGCCGCCCTCGCTGCGCCTACGCCTCGAGAACTTCACCAGCCGCGGGCGCGTCCTCCTCACCGATGGCGAGAGTTTCACCCGCGAAAGCTGGGCGAGCGCCTACGTCGCCTTCGGCTGGACCATGCGCCGCGCTGATGCCCATGCCGCCGCTCTGCCGGCCGAGCGGGTGCGCGCCAGCCTCGCCGGCATGCGCGGCGCGCTGACCGCCACGAGCGAAACCCTGCCGGATCAGCGCACCTATCTGCGCCATGCCGGCCTGGTCGCCCCCTCCCGCGCCGGAGCCCGCTAAACGATGCTGTCACCTGATACGCTCTCGCACATCGTCATCGCCGGCGGCGGCACCGCGGGCTGGATGACGGCCGCCGCCTTGTCGCGGATGACCGGCAATGGCCACACCCGCATCACGCTGGTGGAGTCCGAGGAGATCGGCACCGTCGGCGTCGGCGAGGCCACCATCCCGCCGATCAACATGTTCAACCGCCTGCTCGGCATCGACGAGAACGACTTCATCCGCGCGACGCAGGCGACCTTCAAGCTCGGCATCGAGTTCCAGGGCTGGCTGCGCGAGGGGCATGCCTATCTGCATCCGTTCGGGGAGTATGGCCTCGATCTCAATGCGGTGAAATTCTACCAGTTCTGGCTGAAGCTGAAGGCCCTCGGCCGGGAGGTCGGAAGTCTTGAGGAGTATTGCCTCTCCGCCGTAGCCGCCCGGCATGGCCGCTTTGCGCCGCCGGATCCTGATCCACGTACGGTCCAGTCGGCGATGGCCTATGCCTTCCATTTCGATGCCGGATTGTATGCCGCCTATCTCCGCCGCTACAGCGAAGCGCGCGGCGTGCGCCGCATCGAGGGCCGCATTGGCGAGGTCCAGCAGCGCGCCGAGGATGGCTTCGTAACGGCGCTAAAACTCGCCAGCGGGGAGACGATCGAAGGCGACCTGTTCATCGACTGCACCGGCTTCCGCGCCCTGCTGATCGGCGAGACGCTCGGCGTCGGCTATGAGGATTGGTCGCACTGGCTCCCCGTCGACCGGGCGCTCGCTGTGCCGAGCGCCAATACCGGCGCGCCTATCCCGTATACAAAATCCATCGCCCGCCCGGCCGGCTGGCAATGGCGCATTCCGCTACAGCACCGCACCGGCAATGGCCACGTCTGGTGCTCGGCCTTCATGGACGAGGCCGATGCCGCCCGCATCCTGATGCAGAACCTCGAAGGACCGGCGCTCGCCGAGCCCCGGCCGCTGCGCTTCCGTACAGGCCGGCGCACTGAGTTCTGGAACCGCAACGTCGTCGCCATCGGCCTTTCCGGCGGCTTTCTCGAGCCGCTGGAATCGACCTCCATCCATCTCATACAGGCCGGCATCTCCAAGCTCATCGCCCTGATGCCCGACAAGCGTTTCGACCCCGCCGAACGCGCCACATACAACCGCCTCACCGCGATGCAGTTCGAGCAGGTGCGCGACTTCATCATCCTCCATTACAAGGCCACCGAACGCACCGGCCCGTTTTGGGACTATGTCCGCACGATGGAGGTGCCGGAGACGCTGCAGCAACGCATCGACTTGTTCCGCTCCAAAGGCCGCATCTTCCGCTTTGAGGATGAGCTGTTCGGCGAGGCAAACTGGCTGTCGGTGCTGATGGGGCAGGGCATCACGCCGCGTGCCTGGGACCCCGTCGCCGACACGGTGGACCTCCCCGCCGCCGAGCGCCAGGTCGCCGGCATCCGCGCCGCCATCCGCGAGACCGCGCTTCGACTTCCGACGCACCAGCAATACATCGACAGGTTCTGCGCCGCGCCGCAACATGCCTTCCAGGGAGTGAGTTGAGCCATGAACGACACACGTATCCGCAAGATCCTGATCGCCGGTGGCGGCACCGCCGGATGGATGACTGCCGCCGTCCTATCGAAACTGCTCAAGAATGACTATGCCGAGATCGTGTTGGTGGAGTCTGAGGAGATCGGCACCGTCGGCGTCGGCGAGGCGACGATCCCGCAGATTGGCACCTTCAACCGTACCCTCGGCATCGACGAGAACGAGTTCGTCAAAGCGACCCAAGGCAGCTTCAAACTCGGCATCGAATTCGTCGACTGGGGCGCAAAGGGCGAACGCTACATCCACCCCTTCGGCGGCTATGGCATTGATATGGAAGGCGTCTCCTTCCACGCCTTCTTCCAGAAGCATCATGGCCAGGATTATGGCCCGTCGACGCCGGAACAATACTGCCTTCAGGCCGTCGCCGCCCGGCAGAACAAATTCATGCGGCCGATCAAGGCCGGCAATTCGCCGCTCAGCAAGATCGCCTACGCCTTCCATTTCGATGCGGGCCTCTATGCCCGTTTCCTGCGCGGCCAGTCTGAAGCGCGCGGTGTCGTGCGCCATGAGGGTAAGATTGCGGATGTCGCGCTCGACGCCGAAACCGGCCATATCCGCCACGTCCAGCTCACTGATGGCCGCATCTTCGAGGCGGACCTGTTCGTCGACTGTACCGGCTTTCGCGGCCTCCTGATCGAGCAGGCCCTGAACGCCGGCTACAATGACTGGTCGCACTGGCTGCCCTGCGACCGCGCCGTCGCCGTGCCCTGCGAGAGTGCCAGCCGCCTGACGCCCTACACCCGCTCGACCGCGCGCGAGGCCGGCTGGCAATGGCGCATCCCGTTACAGCACCGTACCGGCAATGGCCATGTCTGGTCGAGCCAGTTCACGACCGAGGAGCGGGCCACCGAAATTCTGATGTCAAACCTCGACGGCAAACCGCTCGCCGCGCCGCGCCACCTGAAATTCGTCACTGGCCACCGGAGGCAATTCTGGGTCAAGAACTGTGTCGCCATCGGCCTCGCCGCCGGTTTCATCGAGCCGCTGGAATCGACCTCGATCCATCTCATCCAGTCCGGTGTCGCGAAGCTCCTGCAGATGTTTCCCTCACGCGGTTTCAGCCAGCCGGACATCGACCGTTATAACCGGATCACGACTTTCGAATACGAACGCATCCGCGACTTCATTATCCTGCATTACCATCTGACCCGGCGCGACGACACCGAGTTCTGGAACTACACCCGCAACATGGCCATCCCGGACTACCTTGCTGACAAGATGGCGCTGTTCGAAAGCCATGGCCGGATCTTCCGCGAGAATGACGAGTTGTTCAACGACACCAGCTGGTTCGCGGTGATGATCGGGCAGGGCCTGCGCCCGCGTGACTATGACCCCGTCGCCGATGTGCTGAACGCGGCCGAGACCGAGGCGCGGATGACCAATATCCGCAACACCGTCGCCACCT
>JBKBVT010000472.1:0-696 GCA_046289305.1 Hyphomonas sp.
ACCATAGGTTTCGAGCACCTTGTAATGGGTGATCGCTTCCTTGCCGCCTGCGCTCTCCCATTTGAGGATCGCCATCTTCATCCGGTCGCGCGTCGAGCGGGCAATACGGGTTGCCACCTCGCCCTCGCGAGGCCGCGGCGCGCCGCGGGTGAAAGCCGTATAGGCGCGCTCCACCGTGTGCTTGGCAAACTGCTTGGATAAATGGTGGTGCGCCTTGTCGTTCTTGGCGACGACCAGAACCCCCGCCGTATCCTTGTCGAGCCGGTGGACGATGCCTGGACGCTCCACGCCGCCAATGCCCGACAGCGTGTCCTTGCAATGATACAGAAGGGCGTGGACCAGCGTACCGGTCCACGCGCCGGCGCCGGGATGCACGGTGAGGCCGGCCGGCTTGTTGATGACGATCAGATCGTCATCCTCGTGCAGTATGTCGAGCGGGATGTTTTCCGGCTGGGGAATGGCGGGTTCGAGAGCCGGCATGGTGAGGGTGTAGACATTGCCCTCGCGCACCTTTGCGGACGGGTCGGTCAGCGGCGCGCCATCAAGGGTCAGCGCCCCGGCCTCGATCAGCGCCTTGCCGCGTGAGCGCGACAGCTCGGGCCATTGCGCAGCAAGCCACCGGTCCAGCCGTTCGCCGGCACTTTCCGGACCGGCTTCAATCTGGCGCGTCTCTGATGAGGTCACGGGTGTGTTCCT
>JBKBVT010000473.1:0-284 GCA_046289305.1 Hyphomonas sp.
ACGACTGTGACCTGACTTAACTTCGTTCTCCGGTCCGGACTGTCGCATCGGCCTGACATTTTAACCAAAACGCTCGGGCTCTTTCGATGTCCGCTTTAAGCTACGCGGCTACAAAGCTTCAATGTCAGGGATCGGACGCGCACTTGGTGATGGCCATTTGGCTACATTGGGATCACACGGGTCACTTGCTGCGCCAAGCCCGAAGGTCGGCTGCGGGCCGAAACCGCCCCCCTCCCAACGGCTCCTCCCCGGCCCCGAACGTATGCGGGGGGCGCAGCGCAGCA
>JBKBVT010000473.1:294-687 GCA_046289305.1 Hyphomonas sp.
TAGCGACAGGCGTTTTCACCGGGGAAGCCACCCGGAAGCCACTTTTGATGCGGTGCTGAAAATAGTGAATCCAAATCAATGCCTTGCTTAATCTCGACTTCATTGTGCTGGATTCTTTTGTGGAATCCAGGGAAGCCACTTTGCGGAAGCCACCTCACCGGAAGCACCCTTTTTGATCCGTTATGGAATGGCCAGGGCCACGCCTGATCACGGCCGTCACCCACGGCTCCAATCCGCCGTGACAGCGTGCGCCACGGCTTCGAACACCAGTTCGGGCAAGATCACCTCCCACTCGTTGCGGCGGAGCAGGTGGTTATAGTCCTCGTCCCCATCCTGGCGCCGCCAGTTCAGGATGGCCGCGACCTCGCCACGCAAAAAGGTGGTGCCTTCAGG
>JBKBVT010000474.1:0-681 GCA_046289305.1 Hyphomonas sp.
CGATCAGCACGGCAGGGCGCGCGGCGCGCGATTCGGCGCTGTCCTCCTTCATGCCGGTGATCGCGGGCATCGTCCGCGACATCGGGGCCGAGCGTGTGCGCATGGCCCTGCCCGTCCTGCGAGAGCTGCGCCGCAGGCTGGAACAGCCGCATTAGCGCCGCCCCCTAGCCGCGGGCCATCTATCTGCGGGCCGTCAGCAGGTAATTCACCGACAGGTCACGATCCGACAGGCGCCAGCCGAAGGTCAGCGGGTTGAACACCATGCCGCGCCGGTCGGCCACCGCCAGCCCGGCGCCCTGGGCCAGCCCTGCCAGCTCGTCGGGCGTGATAAAGCGGTTCCAGTCATGCGTGCCGCGCGGCAGCCAGCGCATGACCCATTCGGCCCCGATAATGGCCGCGCCAAAGCTGCGCGCGCTGCGGTTCAGCGTCGACAGAATCAGCAGCCCGCCCGGTTTCAGCAGGTGTTGGCAGGTCGCCACGAAGCCGGCCGGGTCGGTCACATGCTCGATGATCTCCAGCGCCAGAACCACGTCGAACCGCTCACCCGCATCGGCCAGCACCTCGGCGGAGGTGGCGCGATAGTCGATGTCCAGCCCCTGTTCGGCGGCGTGCAGCTGCGCCACCGCGATATTGCCCGCCGCCGCATCGGCCCCGGTCACCTGCGCGCCCAGACGGGCCATC
>JBKBVT010000475.1:0-678 GCA_046289305.1 Hyphomonas sp.
TGGTCTATGTCACCCACGATCAGACCGAGGCGATGACGCTGGCCGACCGCATCGTGGTGCTGGCGGGCGGCGGCATCGCGCAGGTCGGCGCGCCGCTGGAACTGTATGAGCGCCCGGTCAACGAATTCGTGGCCCAGTTCATCGGCAGCCCGGCGATGAACCTGCTGCCCGGTCGCGTGAAAACGACCGGCCCGACGACCGTGGTCGCGCTGGACAGCGGGCTTCAGGCCGAGGTGGCCATCCCCACCCGCCCCGGCGACGAAGGCATGGTGGTCAATCTGGGCGTCCGCACCGAGGCTTTGGGCGAGGTGACGCTGCTTTATTTCGGCACCAATGCCGACACGGTGCCGATCATCGCCAAGCTGCCGGGCATCCATCCCGGCTTGAACGGGCGCCGGGTGCGGCTGACCGCCGACCCGCAGGCGCTGCACCTGTTCCACGAGGGGCAGTCGCTGCTGTATCGCGACGGGGTCGAGCTGCCGCCCTATCAGCCGCGCCGCATCGCGCCCTCGGGCAGCATGGGCGGGATGCCCGCGCCACAGCGCGCCGGGGGCGATGCCATCGACGAGGGGGTCATCAAGCCTCAGGGGCCGGTCCGCTAAGATCCGCCCTGCCACCAAAGTCGTGAATTGCGTCGGGGCAAAACTGCGCTAACCTTGGCTGTGGGGGAGAAGCCAT
>JBKBVT010000476.1:0-668 GCA_046289305.1 Hyphomonas sp.
GCGATGATCTGGCCGACGCGCTGGAGGCCAACCGGGACGCGGTGGATGCCAATGCCGAGTCCTTGGCACGGCTCAACGGGCAATATGTCCTCTTGGGCGATGAGGCGCGCAAGGCCGGTGCCGAGATGCGCAGCGCCATCGGCACGCTGGACAGCTGGGGCTATGACGAGATCGCGGATGCGCTGCGCGAGGCGCAGGCCGAAATGGACCGTCTGTCGCAGGCGTTTCAGGACGGTGAAATCTCGGGCGAGGATCTGGCGGTGCAGATGGCCGAGGTGGAAGCCCGCGCCCGCGAGGCGCTGGCCGGGCTGGAGGATGCCGACCGGGCGACCTTCAACGGCGTCATCTCGCAGCTTGGTCGCTTGGGGGGCGTGATCGCGGGCGTGACCGAACTGGCCCGCACCCTGCGCAACACCCTGTCCGAGGCTGTCGGCGTGTCACCCGACCAGCAGCGCGGCGCGGCGATGCGCGAGCGGCAGGCGGCGGAACGGGCCTCGATGCAGAGCCTTGATGCGATGCGGCAGGCGAACGAGGACTTCCTTGCCACCGAGCGCGACCGCAACACCGCCAGCGCCGAGCAACTGCGCCTGCAACGCGAGATCGAGGCCGTCCGGCGCCGCACAGAGGAAGCCGGGGCGACCTTCACCGCGCAGCAGATCGAGGACATG
>JBKBVT010000477.1:0-666 GCA_046289305.1 Hyphomonas sp.
TGCGGCCCGCCGCGCGGCCATCCTTGAAGATATCGCGCAGGCTGCCAAGGCAGGCGGGCGTAGCGGCACAGATGTGACGCTGGTTGCCGTCTCCAAACTGCAGTCGGAAGCCCGCATCGAGGAAGCGTTGAACGCAGGCCAGCGCGTGTTTGGCGAGAACCGGGTGCAGGAGGCTGTCACGCGCTGGCAGCATCGCCGCGCGGCCTATCCTGATCTGGAACTGCGCATGATAGGCCCGCTGCAGACCAACAAGGCGGAGGATGCGGTCGCCCTCTTTGACGTGATCGAGACGCTGGACCGCGAAAAACTCGCCCGCGCCATCATCAAAGCCATGGAAAAAACCGGCCGTCGCCCCCGCCTCTACGTGCAGGTCAATACCGGCGAGGAACCGCAAAAGGCCGGCATTGCGCCCAAGAACGTGCCCGCCTTCGTGGCCGAGATGCGTGCTCTGATGCCGCAAGGCATTGAGGGCCTGATGTGCATCCCGCCGGTGGAAGAGCCTGCCAGCCTGCATTTTGCCCTGCTGGCAAAGCTCGCAAAGGCAGCGGGCGTGGAGAAACTTTCCATGGGCATGAGCGCGGACTATGCCCTCGCCGCCCGCATGGGCGCGACATCTGTGCGCGTTGGGTCGGCCCTGTTTGGGGACAGGGAGGGGTAGACGCCTCT
>JBKBVT010000478.1:0-289 GCA_046289305.1 Hyphomonas sp.
GTCACCTTCGGCGGATTTGTTGATCGTCAACCGATGATCCGCCCCCTCATGCGTCAGAAGCGTCGCGGGCGCTGACACGGCCAGCCGGTTGGTGCTGTCATGGCTGGTGTTGATCCCCATACCGGGCAGGTTCTGCACGTCCGCCAGTTCTGGCATCACCCAGGCAGTTCCGTTCCAAAGCAGCAATGTACCGGCCGAGGTCGCCAGCCACCCCTCGCGGGGCGCCAGGAACAGCCAGCCGCCCCCCGCAAAGGCCGCCAGCATGTTCCCCTGCCCCGCCCAGGCCGCG
>JBKBVT010000478.1:299-666 GCA_046289305.1 Hyphomonas sp.
CAAGCGCCCAGATCTGGCCTTCCTGTGGATCAACGGGCGGCGTCGTCGCCCCGAACCCTTCGACAACCAGCTGAACCAGAAGATCCAGCCGCTCGATGGCTTCGTTATGGGTGACGTGCTTCTGGGCCTGCGCCTGCTGAATGAAGGGAAGATTCAGACGGGGGGAATACTCGGCCATTGTCGTGCGCTCCGGTTGCTGTATGCGCCCCGAACGCTAGCCGGGGATGCTGAACAGTTTCTGAAACGACCGTGCGGTGTGCGATGTGCCCGAACCCAACCATGTCACATCCACCTAGAAAAATCTTGCCAGCACAGCGCAGATGATAGAGAACACTCAAGGTGACTCAGACTCGTCAGTACGAGCTAT
>JBKBVT010000479.1:0-656 GCA_046289305.1 Hyphomonas sp.
CCGTTGCATCTGCGCGGTCTCGGCGGCCTGCCTGGCCTCGGTCCGCTCCAGCACCCCGACGGCGTCAGCGACCGGCACCGAAAGCACACCGTCACCGTCGCCCAAGATCAGATCGCCAGGCTCGATCACCATGCCCTCCAGCGCGATGGACACGTTGATCTCGCCCGGCCCGTCCTTGTAGGGGCCGCGATGCGTGACGCCCACCGCCCAGAGCGGCAGGTTCGCCTCGCGGATGGCATCGGCATCGCGGATCGCACCGTAAAGGACGAACCCCGCCACGCCGCGCCGCATGGCATGGGCCAGCATCAGCTCGCCCATCAGCGAATTGGTCAGGTCGCCCCCGGCATCGACCACGATCACGTCGCCTGGATGAGCCATGTCGATGGCCTTGTGCAGCATCAGGTTGTCTCCGGGCCGCGATTTGACGGTCAGGGCCGGACCCGCAAGGCTACCGCTGGCGTGGTAGGCCCGAAGGCGCGGCCCGGCGGCCACCATGCGGTGCATGCTGTCGCTGACATTCGCCACCGGAAGGGCAGCGAAGCGCGCCACCATGTCCGGGCTGACGCTTTGGCGGCGTGGAAAAACGCGGAAACCGATGGTCATTGTCATACTCCTTGCGCCGCGGGCGCGTTCTGGCGCAGCAGGTGGCGATTTGC
>JBKBVT010000480.1:0-653 GCA_046289305.1 Hyphomonas sp.
GGATAATTCCCGATCTGGTCGCCGAGCGGCTGCGGTCGGACGAATTGTCTGTGATGCTTGACGGCATCGCGACGGCACGGCGACAGTTCGGCCATCGCCTGCTGAATCGCGCCATCGCGCGGAAAGAGCTTCGCCCGGAGATCGACAAGGAACTCGCGATCGACTTTCTCTTCGGTCCCCTCTACGCGCGCATGATCGTTCGAGGAGCTAATTTCACGAAGGCAGATCTTCAGAGACTGGTGGGTGCCCTGGACGCTGCGATCAGAGCCTGCTGAGCCGGATGCATCTCCTGATCGCTGGAACGAGGGACGATTGTCAGCGTCTGGCGATCAGGATCATCTTCTCCTCGGTCATGTCGCGCATCGTATAGCCGATACCGCCGATACCGTAGCCGGACTCCCGGCGGCCGGCGAAAGGCATCCAGTCGGTCCTGAACGCGGTGAGCTCGTTGATCATCACAGCTGAGGCGTCCAGTCGGTCGGCCGCGCGCATGGCCACGCCGATATCCTGCGCAAAAATGCTGGACTGAAAGGCGGTGGGCAGAGCGTTCGCCCGAGTGATGGCATCGTCGAGGTCGTGATAGCGGTAGACCGCGACCACCGGCCCGAAAACCTCCTGCGTTGAAATCTTGGCATCCACCGCAGGGTCGATCA
>JBKBVT010000481.1:0-647 GCA_046289305.1 Hyphomonas sp.
GAAACGCTCCATGAAGTTTCGCCTTCGTCCAGGTGGACGGGCACGCGGCCCGAGTGACCGGGACCGGCGAAAATTCGTTGGAGCGGCGGCCTTGGCGGGCTCAGCACAAAGAGAAACCGCTGAAACCCGGTTGGATTTCAGCGGCTTGAGAGGCGAACTTTTTCGAAGAAATTCTTGAGGTCAGCCAGCGAATTTTCGCGGGGACTGGCCCAGCTTGCCTTGCTGGAGGTCGTCGGCGTTCGCCACGAAACGGGCGACATACTCATCCCCGACCGTGGGCAGCGGCTCTTCTGCAATCCCGAAGGCGGCTCGCAGCACCTTGGAAAGCGCCTGCTTCTGTTTCTGGTGCTTCGAGGTGTCGGTGCTCTTCGCATGATGGACGGGGAGCCGGCCGCCCTGCATCGCGAACGCCTTCAGATAGGCCCACGCCGCCTTCGGCTTGCCATTCTTGGCGCTCTTCATCCCGAGCCCATCGGGCTCGAACCTCCGGGTCTCGCCCCGGAAACTCACGTTGACGACTTCATCGGCGACGAAGCGAATCCCGATTTCCTCCCATCGCGCGTTGCTCGGCAGCGCCCACGCGAGGTTGGAGACTGCGTTATCCGTCCCGCTCACGATCTGAGCGCGGAGATCGGCGAACACGACGG
>JBKBVT010000046.1:0-15700 GCA_046289305.1 Hyphomonas sp.
GAGCGTATCTGCGCGAAACCCGACACCGAGGCCTATGGCCGTCTCGCCGTGCTGGCCCAGGCCGTGACGCGGCCGCACAATGCCTTCACCCTGCCGCCGGGCGCATTCAGGCCGCCGCCAAAAGTGGATAGCGCCGTGATCGTGCTCGAACCCCTGCCGCCGGCCGAGCGGTTCGCGCATCTCGCCATGCTTGAACAGATTGCCGGGGCAGCGTTTGGCCAGCGCCGCAAGATGCTCCGCGCGGCGCTGAAACCCTTCGCCAAGAAGCGCGGCATGAAAGCGGAAGAGTGGTTGGCCGCCTGCGGCATCGACCCGACCGCGCGCGCCGAGACGCTCACCCAGGCCGAGTTCCGCAGGCTCGCAACCAGCGTCGCGCCAGATTAAGACGGATCCGCCTCGCCCAGCAGCTCGCGGACATGGTCTTCGAGGTCGAGCTGGCGGAGGCGTTTCAGCCGCTCGACCAGCAGGATGCGTTTCAGGCGCTGATAGGCGACGTGCAGGTCGTCATTGACGATGGCATAGTCATACCTGCGCCAGTGCATGATCTCGCGCCTGGCATCTTCCATCCGCCGGGCCACCATTTCAGGCGTCGAGCCTTCGCGCGCCGTCAGCCGCGCTTTCAGCGCCTCGATGCTGGGCGGCAGGATGAAAACCGAGACGACATCATTCGGCATCTGGTCGTGCAGCGCATCCGCGCCCTGCCAGTCGACATCGAACAGGACATCCTCGCCCCCCTGCAGCAGGGCCACCGTGTCCGCGCGCGGCGTGCCGTAATACTTGTCGAACACATGCGCCCATTCGAGGAACTCATGCTGCGCGATCATCTCGCGGAACGCGTCCACCGTCTTGAAGTAATAGTCCCGGCCATCGACCTCGTTCGGGCGCGGCGGGCGGGTCGTCGCAGAGATCGACAGCTTCACATCGACGAACTCATCCAGCAGCATCCGCGACAGGGTCGTCTTGCCCGCGCCGGACGGGCTCGACAGCACGAGCATAAGCCCCCGGCGGCGGCCGCTATCCTTGGGGTGTCCACTATTCGACATTGGCGGACTGCTCCTTGAACTGGTCAATCAGTCCTTTGAGCCCGAGTCCCGCATTCGTCAAAGCAAGGCTTGTGGATTTCGAACACAGCGTATTGGCCTCGCGGTTCAGCTCCTGAGCCAGAAAGTCGAGCTTTCGGCCCGCCGGGGAGCCTTCGCGCAGCAGTTCCCGGCCAGAGGCAATGTGCGCCGTCAACCGGTCGAGTTCCTCCCGGACGTCCGCCTTTGCGGCAGACAGGGCGGCTTCAGCGGCGAAACGGTCCGCATCAACGCGGCCCTCGCGGTCCAGTTCCTCGAGCTGTTTCATCAGCTTCATGCGGATCGATTCGGGCTGCGTCGCCGCATGGGTGGCGGCCTCGGCGGTGTGGCGCTCCATGTCATCCAGCAGCCCGGCCAGAAGCGCGTGCAGGGAAGCGCCCTCAGCGCACCGCGCGGCGGCGAGTTCATCCAGCGCGGTGGCGGCCGCTTCCAGCATGGCCGGCAGCACGCCTTCTGCTGCGAGCACATCGCGCATCGAGACAGCGCCGGTCTCGACAACGCCTTTGATGGCCATCAGCGCAGCAATAGCTTCCGGCCCTGGCTCACTGCCGGACGCACGGCGGACACCTGCTGCGAGTTCGCCGAGCAGGGCGTGATTGATCACGGCGCCGGCCGCGTCGCTGGCGAGTTCGATCCGCAGGCTGAGCTGTAGCGAACCGCGATTGAAGCGCGCCGCCGCGAGGGCTTTCACATCCCGCTCCACGGCTTCAGCGCCGGGCGGCAAATTCACGCGCACATCGAGTGAGCGGCCATTGACGCTTTTCGCCTCCCAGGCCCAGCCGCCCCAGGGCGCTTCCCCCGTGACGCGGGCGAACCCCGTCATGCCTGACAGAACGCTCATTCTTCGCCTCTCTGGCGGGCAATGGTGCGCCGCTCATATGCCCGGTAGGCGGCTACGTTCCGGTTATGCTCCGCCAGCGTGCGGGCAAAGGCGTGGCCGCCTTTCCCATCCGCGACAAAGAACACATATTCCGTATCCGGCGGATCAAGGACCGCCGCAATCGAATCCCGGCCGGGATTGGCAATCGGCGTCTTCGGCAGCCCGTCGATCTGGTAAGTGTTCCACTCCGTATGCGTATCGATTTCAGAGCGGAAGAGCGTGCGCCGCTGGCCGCGCGCATTGTAGAGCGGCTCGCCGCGGCTGATGCCGTAAATGATGGTCGGGTCGCTCTGCAGCCGCATCCCGCGCTTCATGCGGTTGACGAACAGGCCGGCGATCTCGCCCCGCTCCTCGCCGACACCGGTCTCGCGTTCAACAATCGAAGCGAGGATGATGGCTTCATAGGGCGTGTCGAAGGGCAGGCCCTCCTGGCGGTTTGGCCAGAGCTCCTCGATGAGGTCTGTCTGCGCCTTCTGCATCTTCTCGATCAGTTGCTGGCGCGTCATGCCGCGATGGAAAAGATAGGTGTCCGGCAGGAGCATGCCTTCCTCAGGCAGCGGGTCTGGCATGTCGCCGACGAGGACATCGTTCGCTTCGATTATCCGCAGGATCTGCGCCGTCGTGCGCCCTTCCGGCAGCGTGATCCGGTGCAGGATGGAGCGCCCTTCGCTCAGGATACGCACGACTTCGGAAATGCTGACGCCCGGCTCCATCACATATTCGCCGGAGCGTATCTGCGTCTCCTCGCCGGAAAGCTCCGCATCCAGACGGGCCTTGATCCGGATGATGCGCGCATCGGTGATGACACCGTCCTCTTCCAGCCGCGCCGCAGCGGCTGACAGGCTTTCGCCGGGCGGCACGACAAACACGATCTGCCGGGTAAGCGGCCCTGGCCTTTCAAGCTGACCGTTGAACCAGTACCAGGCCGCGCCGGACGCCGCGAGGGCGACCACGGCAAACATGAACAGCCAGGCAATGAGCGTTCTAACAAATCCCATGCGCGCCTCTCAAGCCGGTTTCAGCGCCCTGTTGTAACGCAGGCTCGCGGACACGGCCAAGCAGGGTCCGCAGCCAGAGATGCGTCCGCCTTCAGGTAACCTGACGCAGCACAAGGGAGGCGTTGGTGCCGCCAAAGCCGAAGCTGTTACACATCGCCGCCCGCACCTGGCCCTTCTTGGCCTTGTGGGGAATCAGGTCGATGACTGTCTCGAAGCTCGGATTGTCGAGATTGAGCGTCGGCGGCATGATCTGGTCGCGGATCGCGAGGGCGCAGAAGGCCGCCTCGATCGCACCAGCCGCGCCGAGAAGATGCCCCACCGCCGATTTGGTCGACGACATCGACAGGTTCTTAGCATGCTCACCGAACGCGCGCTCGACGGCGCCGGCTTCGCCCTCATCGCCCTTCGGCGTGGAGGTGCCGTGGGCGTTGACATAGTCGATCTCGGTGGGGTCGATCTTCGAATTCTTGAGCGCCATCATCATGGCGCGGTAACCGCCCTCGGCGCCTTCGGCAGGCGCCGTGATGTGATAGGCGTCGCCGGTCAGACCATAGCCGGACACTTCAGCATAGATCTTCGCGCCGCGCTTTTTCGCATGCTCATACTCTTCGAGCACGAGGATGGCCGCGCCCTCACCCATGACAAAACCATCGCGGTCTTTGTCATACGGGCGCGAGGCTTTCTCCGGTGTGTCGTTGAAGTTCGTCGACATGGCCTTGGCGGCGCAGAAGCCGGCAATACCGATCCGCCCGATGACGGCCTCGGCCCCGCCGGCCAGCATCACATCCGCATCGCCATATTTGATCAGGCGGGCGGAATCGCCGATGGCGTGCGCCCCGGTGGCACAGGCGGTCACAACCGAATGGTTCGGACCTTTCAGCCCATGCCGGATTGAGACCTGGCCAGAGGCAAGGTTGATCAGCGAGGCGGGAATGAAGAACGGGCTAACCTTGCGCGGACCCTGCTCGTGCAGGGTGATCGCCGTCTTGTAGATCGATTCGAGCCCGCCAATGCCGGAGCCGATCATCACGCCGGTGCGTTCTTTTTCGTCGTCCGATTCGGGCTTCCACCCGGAATCCTCGACGGCTTCATCCGCTGCCGCGATGGCATACAGAATGAACTCGTCGATCCGGCGCTGTTCCTTGGCGGACAGCACCTTGTCCGGATCAAAGGCATGCGCGTCGCCTGCCCCGCCCCCACGCCCCGAAACATACGGGACCTGGAAGGCGATCTTGCAGGGCATATCGGACGCATCGAATACGTCGATCTTCCCGGCACCGGATTTGCCGGCAATCAGGCGCTCCCAAGTGGCCTCACGGCCATTGGCAAGCGGCGAGACAATACCGATCCCGGTGATGACAACGCGGCGTTCAGACATGGATTGCAGGTCTCAGACGTGGGCCTTGATATGGGAGACGGCGTCGCCGACCGAACGGATCGACTCCTGAACGTCATCCGGAATCTCGATGTTGAACTCTTCTTCAAAAGCCATCACGAGTTCGACGAGATCGAGCGAGTCTGCTCCGAGGTCGTCAATGAAGCTCGCGCTTTCGACGACTTTTTCGGCATCTACATCCAGATTGTCGACTACGATTTTCTTCACACGTTCAAAAACGTCAGACATGAATACCTCTCTCGATATGCCTGATGACCGGTCCTGCTAGAGAACCATTGTGTTGCGCCTAGCACACAGTCGGGACGAGCGCCAAGCCCTTGGTTGATGCTGGACTGCGCGGCTCAGATCATCGCCATGCCGCCATTCACATGCAGCGTCTGGCCCGTAACATAGGCGGCTTCGTTGCTGGCGAGATAAACCGCCGCGGCGGCAATGTCGTGTCCCTGCCCCAAACGGCCTGATGGAATCTGTCCCAGCAGCGCCGATTTCTGGGCCTCGGGCAGCCCGTCCGTCATCGGCGATTCGATAAAGCCGGGCGCGATCGTGTTCGCGGTGATGCCCCGGCTGGCGACTTCCTGAGCGAGCGATTTTGTAAAGCCGATCATCCCGGCCTTGGAGGCGCAGTAATTCGCCTGTCCGGGGTTTCCCGTGACGCCAACGATGGAGGCGATGCCGATGATGCGGCCATGACGGCGCTTCATCATGCCCCGCAAGGCGGTCTTGGCGAGGCGGAAGTATGAGCCGAGATTGACGTTCAGCACATCATTCCAGTCCTCATCCTTCATCTGGATGAGCAGCTTGTCCCGGGTGATACCCGCGTTCGCGATCAGGATGTCGAGCGGGCCAATGGCGGCCTCTGCCTGCCCCACCAGCGCGTCCACAGCGGCCGGATCAGAGAGGTTGCAGGGCACAATGGCAATCTCGCCCTTGAGGGTCGCAGCGACCTCCTGGAGGACCGCTTCGCGCGTGCCGGAGAGGGCCACCTTAGCGCCCGCTTCAGAGAGCGCCTGGGCAATCGCGCGGCCAATGCCGCCCGAGGCGCCGGTGACGAGGGCCGTACGGCCAGTGAGGTCGAACATGGAACTTATCCTCTGATAGCTGCGGCGAAGGCTTCGATATCCTCAGGTGTGCCGAGGGTGAGACCGGTCAGGGCTTTGTCGATGCGGCGCTGCATGACGGTCAAGACCTTCCCCGCACCCGCCTCGCCGGTCGTGGTGACGCCCTGGCTGACCATGAATTGAACGCTCTCGGTCCAGCGGACCCGTCCGGTCACCTGTCTGACCAGATTCTGCCGGATCGTCTCGGGATCCGTGACGGCGCTCGCGGTCACATTGGCGACCAGCGGCACAACCGGCGCCTGAATGGCCGTGCCCGCCAGCGCTTCGGCCATGGCCTCTGCAGCGGGCTGCATCAGCCCGCAATGGAACGGGGCCGACACGTTGAGCGCCATGGCCTTCTTGACGCCATTGGCCTGCGACCAGGCAATCGCGGCATCAATAGCGGCTTTCGTACCGGAGATGACGAGCTGGCCGGGGGCATTGTCATTGGCGATATCGCAGGCCCCGCCCGTCTCACGCCCGGCCGCGCAGGCCGCTTCGGCCTGAGCCGGCTCGGCGCCCAGCAGGGCTGCCATCGCGCCCTCGCCCGGCTTCACGGCAGATTGCATGGCGTTGCCACGGATACGTAGAAGGCGGGCGGTGTCAGCGAGGCTGATCGACCCGGCCGCCGCCAGTGCAGAATACTCGCCCAGCGAATGGCCAGCCACGAAGGCGGCGTCCTTTGCAGACAGCCCGAAGGACGCTTCGAGCGCGCGCATGGCCGCAACAGAGTGCGCCATCAGGGCCGGCTGGGCGTTGGCGGTGAGCGTCAGATCGGCAATGTCACCCTCCCATATCAGGGCGGACAGCTTCTGGCCGAGGGCGTCATCAACCTCGTCAAATACCGCTTTCGCAGCCGGAAAAGTCTCTGCCAGCGCGCGGCCCATGCCGATTTCCTGGCTTCCCTGACCGGGAAAGATGAATGCGAGGGTCATGATTACCCAGTCTCCCTGATTTTTGGCCGTGCCTAAAGCGCGCCCTCCCCGCATGCAAGCGCTTGAATTTTAGGGCGGGATCGGCTTTACACCCGCTCTTCACAGTAAGGTGCGGTCCTCAGGCACCCGGAATGAGCCGGGACAAGAGGGGCCATCGCTGGCAGGGTTTCCCGCTCTCCAGTGCCGCATCTTCGAACTTTTGGGAATGAAAACATGGCACTATACGAGCACGTCGTGATTACACGGCCTGATATCTCGCCTGCCCAGGTCGAAACCTACATCGAAGAGATCTCGGCTTTCCTCCAGGAAAAGGGCGCATCGGTCCCCAAGACCGAATATTGGGGCCTTCGCAGCCTCGCCTACCCGATCAAGAAACAGCGCAAGGGTCACTATTCCCTGCTGAATATTGATGGTCCGGCAGAAGCGATCCACGAACTGGAGCGCCGCCAGCGGATCTCCGAAGACGTGATGCGCTACCTGACCGTCCGCGTCGAAACCCTGAGCGAGGAGGCCTCACCGGTCATCTCTCGCAAAGAACGTCGCCGCGACTAACGGAAGGCTTGGACAGATCACATGGCACAGAAAATCAACATCACGAACATTCCTGCCCGCCGTCCGTTCGGGCGTCGCCGCAAGGTGGACCCGTTTACCGGCGAACACGCGCAGGAAATCGACTACAAGGACGTGAAACTGCTGCAGCGCTACATCTCTGAAAAAGGGAAAATCGTGCCCAGCCGGATCACGGCCGTAAACCTCAAGAACCAGCGCAAGCTTGCACAGGCGATCAAACGCGCCCGCATGCTGGCCCTGATTCCGTTCGAAGTGAAGTAAGGAGAGACCCCCATGCAAGTCATCCTCCTTGAGCGCATCGAGCGCCTCGGCAAGATCGGCGACGAAGTCCGCGTCAAGAACGGCTTCGCGCGCAACTTCCTGATCCCGCAGGGCAAGGCCCTGATTGCCAATGAGCGGAACCGCAAGCGGTTCGACGCTGAGCGCGACGCCATCGAAGCGCGTAACGCTGCAGCCCGCGACGCGGCCCAGACGGACGCAGAAAAGCTCGAAGGCGCAATCTTCGTGCTGATCCGCCAGGCCGGCGATACCGGCCAGCTTTACGGCTCGGTCTCGGCCCGCGACATTGCGGAAGCTGCCGAAGCCGCCGGCCACAAGGTCGACCGCAACGCCGTACGCCTCGACAAGCCGATCAAGACGATCGGTATGTCCGAAGTGTCGGTGCGCCTGCATGCTGAAGTCAGCGTGAAGGTGCAGGTCAACGTGGCCCGGTCGCAGGAAGAAGCAGACCGTCAGGAGCAGGGCGAAGACGTTGTCGCCGCGCTCCAGGCTGCCAACCAGGCGATGGACGAGGAACAGGCCGGCGAACTCGCCGAGGCTGCTGCCGAACGCGCCGAAATGGGCGCCGACGAAGAGTAAGCCTTCGCAGGCTTCCTTCGGACGCACACATATCAAACCGCGGCTCTCCGGAGCCGCGGTTTTTTTGTGGCTTTCAGGTCAGGCGGCCGGAGATTCACAGGAGTCTTGAAGAGGCCGGAAGCCTGACCGCCAGCTTTGGGTTATAGAGGGCTCATGACCGAGCCGACCGAGAAACCCGCTAATCCACCGCCGAACAATCTGGCCGCCGAAGCCGCCGTCCTCGGCGCGATCCTGTTCGACAACAATGTGTACCAGTATATCGCCGAGATCCTGACGTCCGAGGATTTCTATGCCCCGGCCCACAAGGTCGTGTACCTGACCGCGACGACCCTGATCCAGATGGGCCGGGTCGCCGATGGCGTCACCCTGCGCGAACAGTTCGAGCAGGAGAACAAGCTCACCGAGATCGGCGGGGCCAAATACCTGGTCGACCTGCTGGATGCCGCCGCCTTTGGTCCGGAGGTGAAGGACTACGCGCGCATCATCCGCGACCTCGCCATCCGGCGCGAACTGATCAAGGTCGGCGGCAAGATCCAGGGCAATGCCCTTCGGCCGGAGACGAACCAGTCCGGCTCGGACCTGATCAATCTTGCCGAGCGGCAATTGTTCGACCTCGCCGAACGCGGCAGTTCCGAACGCGGCTTCTCCAGCTTCGCCGAAGCCCTCGCCGAATCACTGGTCACTGCCGAGGCGGCCTTCAAGCGCGGCGGCAAGATTGCCGGCATCCCGACGAAACTGCGCGACCTCGACGATCAGCTCGGCGGCTTCCACCGCTCCGACCTTCTGATCCTCGCCGGGCGCCCCTCGATGGGAAAAACCTCGCTGGTCACGAACATCGCCTACAATGCGGCGTCAGCCTATAAATACGAAGTGCAGCCAGACGGATCGAAGAAAACCGTCGATGGCGCGATCATTGCCTTTTTCTCGCTGGAGATGTCGAGCGAGCAGCTGGCGACCCGGATCCTGGCCGAGCGCACGGGCATCAATTCCCACGATATCCGCCAGGGCAAGCTGACCAAGGCGGATTTCGAACGTCTTTCGGAAGCGACGGCGGAGCTACAGAATCTCCCGCTGTTCATTGATGATACGGGCGGCATTTCAATCAGTGAGCTGACGGCACGGGCCCGCAGGCTGCAGCGCTCCGAAGGCCTGGATATGATCATCATCGACTATCTCCAGCTGGTCACCGTCTCCAATTCCGGCGGACAGTCCAACCGGGTGCAGGAGGTGACGCAGATCACCACCGCGCTGAAAGCCCTGGCAAAGGATCTCAACGTGCCCGTGGTGGCCCTGTCGCAGCTCTCGCGCGCGGTCGAGCAGCGTGAAGACAAGCGTCCGCAACTGTCAGACCTGCGCGAATCCGGCTCGATCGAGCAGGACGCCGACATCGTCATGTTCGTGTTCCGCGAAGAGTATTACCTCCTGCGGACCGAACCGCCGGCTGATCCGAACGATTCCCAGTCGAATGAGAAATGGGCGAACTGGCGCAAGCGGATGGATGACGTGCATGGCACAGCCGAAATCATCGTCTCGAAACAGCGGCATGGCCCGATCGGCACGGTCAAGGTCGCCTTTGACGCGCACCTGACGCGGTTTGGCGATCTCGATCAGTCGCGGCAGACCGATGAGGCGCTTTACTGACCTTACCTCGCAGCGATCGTCATCCCCGATGCGCGCCAGCGCATCTGGGGACCCATCTCCGCAGTTCTCCCGCATTGAAGAGGCCAGCTTCGGAGATGGGCGCCCAGATGGCCGTTGGCCATCGGGCGTGACGAAGGATGGAATCGATTTGTCAGGTCAGCCCAATCCGTCCTTCATTAAAGCAAGTGCTTCCGCACCGAACAGCCGCATATTGGTTTCGCGGTCAGCGAGCCCCGTTTCCAGAGTGCGCGAGAGGATGACCCCGTCAGGCCCAGCCACCGCGACACAGGTATGGCCGGCCGCATCGCCGTACATGTTTCCGGAAGGCCCGGCGGCACCGGTTTCACATAAGCCCCAATCGGCATCGAGCCGTTCACGGATGGTCCTCGCTAGCAGGCAGGCATAGGGTTCTGTCGAGGAGCGCAGCTCGCCGAGATCCTCGCGGCTGAGGCCCAGCAGTCCCCGGAAAGCCTGCGGCGTATAGATGACGCCGCCGCCCCGGTAGAAGCGCGAAGCCCCTGGCGCCGCCAGCAGCGCGGCAGAGATCAGTCCGCCGGCTGAAGATTCGGAAATGGCGACCGTCTGGCGGCGCGCCTTCAGGCGCTCCCCGACATCGGCGGCGAGGGGCAACAATGTCTGCATAGCTTACTGCCCCTCGCCGGCTGGCATCACTTGTTGCCGATCCAGTCAAACTCCGGCTCGTCCCACCAGGGGAAGAAGCCCGGCATGCCGTCCGACACTTTCACCGGATAGACCGGCTGGCGCTTCTCGAGGAAGCTCATGACGCCCTCTTTCGCGTCCGGCGTCTTGCCGCGCGAATAGATGGCGGCGGAATCGACGATATGCGCCTCCATCGGATGGCTCGCGCCCAGCATCCGCCACATCATCTGACGCGTCAGCGCGTTGGAGACAGGCGCCGTATTGTCGGCGATCTCGCGGGCGAGCTCGCGTGCAACCGTCATCAGATCCGCCTGCGGAACAACGCGGCTTACAAGGCCGCCCTTCAGCGCTTCGTCTGCCGGGAACACGCGGCCGGTATAGCACCATTCCAGCGCCTGCTGGATGCCGACAAGCCGCGGCAGGAACCAGCTCGACGCCGCTTCCGGATTGATGCCCCGGCGGTTGAACACGAAGCCGAACCGCGCCTTGTCCGAGGCAATGCGGATGTCCATCGGCAGCTGCATGGTCACGCCAATGCCGACCGCCGCGCCATTGATCGCGCCGATGACCGGCTTGAGGCTCTCGAAAATGCGCAGGGTAACCCGGCCGCCGCCATCGCGCTGGATGTCCACCGTCTCTGTGCGGCCCTGTTCGCCGCTGCCCGAACGGGCGTCATAGTCGAACGTCTTGGCGCCGGCCGACAGGTCAGCCCCGGCGCAGAAGGCGCGGTCGCCGTGCCCGGTAACGATGACAACCTTCACGGCGTCATCGGCGTCGGTGATGTCGAACGCCTCGATCATCTCGTACATCATTGTGCCGGTGAAGGCGTTCATCTTGTCTGGCCGATGCAGGGTCAGCGTCGCGATGCCGTCCTCGATATCGAGAATGATTTCCTTGAATTCCTTGGGCCTGGCCATGTTTTGTCTCCTCCGGGGGTTGGACCTCGCCCCCAGAGGCGGACCCTTCCCCTGCGTCCGTCAAGCATGACGCGAGAGGGGTGACGGCGGCGTCATTTTTCGCTAGCGCTGGGGCATGGAGTTCACGCCCTTTCCCGCTGTCACCACCTTTGCCGCGCCCGTTTTCGTGGCCTCGGTCGCGCTCGAATGGTGGGCGGTCAAGACCGGGCGTGCCCGGGGACGCTATGAAACAAGGGATGCCATCGCCTCGATGGCGATGGGCCTCGGCAATGTGGTCGTGAACACGGCGACGGGCCTCATCGCGCTGTGGCTGATGATGCTGGCCTGGCCGTTCCGGGTGATGACGATCCCGCTGGCCTGGTGGAGTTTTGCGCTCTGCTTCGTGCTGTATGACTTCGTCTATTACTGGAAGCACCGCTTCGCCCACCGGGTCCGCTGGTTCTGGATGGAGCATGTGACGCACCATTCCTCGCGCCACTACAATCTGACCACCGCGCTGCGCCAGCCCTGGTTCGGACCGTTCACGGGCCTGATCCTCCTCGGCCTGCCGCTCGTCTGGATGGGCTTTCACCCCTATGTCATCGCGCTGGCAGGCGGTCTGAACCTCATCTACCAGTTCTGGATCCATACCGAGGCGATCAACCGGATGCCCCGCTGGTTCGAGGCGGTGTTCAACACGCCCTCCCATCACCGCGTCCACCACGCCATCAATCCGCGCTATCTGGATGCCAACTATGCCGGCGTCTTCATTGTCTGGGACAAGCTCTTCGGCAGCTTCGTGCCGGAGCTCGATGACGACAAGCCGGATTACGGCATCATCAAACAGCTCTCGACCCATAATCCATTTGTGATCGCCTTCCATGAGTTCGGCGGGCTGGTAAAGGATTGCGCCAGCGACGGCCTCCGGCCCTGGCGATGGTTCGGCCGCGCGGTCAATGCGCCCGGCTGGAGCCCGGATGGACAGCACAACCGTTCCATCGAGCTGAAACACGCCTATGTCGAAGCGCATCCCGACCAGGCTGGACAGGCAGGACTTCCAAAATGACCGACACGGCTGCCCTCGTCGCCCGCTACTATGCGGCTTTCAACGCCAAGGACTGGGCCGGCATGGCGGCCTGCGTCTCCGAAGACATCGAGCATTTCGTCAATGAAGGCGGCAAGCGCGGTGGGCGCGAAGCCTTTGCCGAATTCATCGCCCATATGGACAACTGCTATGACGAAACCCTCACCGACATCGTGGTGATGGCGACACCGGACGGCGCGCGCGCCTCGGCCGAGTTCATCGTCAACGGCGTCTACAAAAAAACCGATGCGGGCCTGCCGGAAGCCAAAAACCAGACCTACCACCTCCCGGCCGGCGCCTTCTTCGATGTGAAAGACGGCGCGATCACGCGGGTCACGACCTATTACAATCTCGGCGAATGGATCCGTCAGGTTTCATGATTGTCCGTCCCCTGACAGATGAGAATCTGGAGCAGGCATTGCCGGCGCTGGCGCACCTGCGCATCGAAGTGTTCTGCACCTACCCGTATCTTTATTCGGGCACGGAGGAGTATGAACAGACATATCTGCGCAGCTTCTCGCATGCCCGCGATGCCTTCATCGTTGCGGCGGAGGCGGATGGCGAAATCGTCGGCTGCGCCACCTGCTCAGCCATTGACGCGCACCATGGCGCGTTCGCCGCACCGCTGGCGGCGGCCGGCTATGACCTCGCCTCGACCTTCTATTTCGGCGAATCCGTGCTGAAAGCGGACTATCGGGGTCGCGGCCTCGGCCATGCCTTCTTTGATGCGCGCGAGGCGCACGCAAAGGCGCGCGACTATGCCCGCGCCTGCTTCTGCGCGGTCGAACGCCCCATCGATCACCCCCAGCGTCCGGCGGGTTACAGCCCGCTCGACGGCTTCTGGGGCAAGCGCGGTTACCGCAAACTGCCCGGCATCACCACCCACTTTGCCTGGCCAACCGAGCCCGGCGGGCCGGACCTCATCCACCCCATGCGCTACTGGATGCGGGAATTCTGAGTCGACAAATGGCAGAAATCCCCCTTTCAGTGCGGGAAAAGCAGAAGGACATGCCCCTGATGAGATATCTGACCGGAAAGATGCTGCTCGCATCCGCCCTGATCCTCGCCGCGTGCGGCGCCGAGGCACCGCCACCCGCCCCGACCGAACTACCCCCACCGGACGCCGCCGCGATCCAGGCGCACATGGCCTATCTCGCCTCCGATGAGCTTGAAGGCCGCGAGGCCGGCACGCCGGGCTATGACACTGCCGCCGCCTATGTCGCCGAACGTTTTGCCGACATCGGTTTGATACCCGCGGGCGACGAAGGCAGCTATTATCAGGATATCCCGTTCCTGCGCTCCGTGCGGGCCACAGACGGCCGTATCCTCGAAGTGACAACCACGGACGGAACCTCCATTCCGTTCACGGAGAATGTCGATTTCGCCATGGGCGGATCGCTGCGCGGCGAAGCCGCCGACCTGACCGGCGAGGCTGTCTTCGTCGGCTTCGGCGTCGTTGCGCCGGACCTTGGCCGCGATGATTTCGCCGGGCTCGACCTCGAAGGCAAGGTCGCCTTCATGCTCTCCGGCACCCCCAAAGGTATCCAGACCGAAGAGCGCGCCTATTACGGCACCCGCAAGATGCCGAACGCCTCCGAGCGCGGCGCGATCGCCGTCATCCAGCTGGAAACACCTACCTCGCGCGGCATCTATCCCTTCGAGCGCCTGATACGTGAAGGCCGGCTGGATTCCGCCGCGATGACCTGGATCGGCCCCGATGGCACCCCCTTCAGCCGTGCGCCCAACATTGAGGCTGGCGCCACCGTGCGTATGGAGAGCGCCGCGAAACTGTTCGAGAACGCCCCTGTCAGCTGGGAGGCCCTCCTTGAAGCGGCCGAATCCGAAGGCGGCACGATGACCGGCTTCGACCTGCCCCTGACCGTCCGGATCGCCCAGCGCTCCGAGCATGATCTCGTCAACTCCGCCAATGTCATCGGCATGATCGAGGGCACGGACCCTACGCTCAAAAATGAAGTCATCGTCCTCACCGCCCACCTCGACCATATCGGCATCAGCCGCACGATCGAAGGCGAGCAGATCAACAATGGCGCGCTCGACAATGCCAGCGGCATCGCGACGATGCTGGACGCCGCCCGGATGCTCAAGAACGGCCCGCCCCTGCGCCGCTCGGTGATGTTCATCGCGCTCACCGCTGAAGAGAAAGGCCTGCTCGGCGCGCAATACTTTGCCGAGAACCCGACCGTGCCGCGCGAGCGTCTCGTCGCAAACGTCAATCTCGATATGCCGATCCTGACCTACCCCTTCACGGACCTGGTCGTCTTCGGCGGTCAGCGGTCGACCATCCTGGACGCAGTCGAAGTCGCCGCCGGCCAGATGGACATCAAGCTGAGCCCCGACCCGGTGCCGGATCAGGGCCTGTTCACCCGGTCTGACCATTTCCGCTTCGTCGAGGCTGGCATTCCCTCGGTCTATCTCATCCCCGGCTGGGAAAATGGCGGCGCCGAAGAGTTCGCCCGTCACATGACAACGAACTACCACCGCCCGACCGATGACATGAACAACACCATCGATTTCGACGCAGCCGCCCGCTTCGCCGAAGTGAAAGCGAGACTGACACTGGAGCTCGCCACAAAGGACGCCCGCCCCCTCTGGCGCCAGGGCGACTTCTTCGCCCGCCAGTTCGATGGACCGATGGAGCCCTGAGATAACAGCGGGTTGAAGCGAGTTTCCCCAGCGTACCGGATAGACGCCGGGCGCAGTCCGGTTAGGTTCCGGCCTCAAGTCAGACTGGCCCCTTGTGGCCGGAACCGCCGGAGGACATTTCGCGCATGCATCCCTGCCATCACGCCAAGACCCATCCCGACAAGCCCGCCATCATCATGTCCGGCTCGGGCGAGACGATCAGCTTCCGCCAGCTCGACGAACGGTCGAACCAGATTGCGCATGCGCTGCGCGCCGCCGGCTGCCAGCCGGGCGACACGATTGCGATCTTCGCGGAAAACTCGCCGCGCTATTTCGAGATCTGCTGGGCCGCACAGCGCTCCGGCCTCTACTATGTCTGCATCTCCTCGCGCCTGACGACGCCGGAGATGACCTACATCCTCGAAGACTCCGGTTCGAAACTGCTGATCGCCGGGGCGAGCAAGGGCGCGATTGCCAGGGAAGTCGC
This sequence comes from Hyphomonas sp., assembly GCA_046289305.1. Taxonomy (GTDB): domain Bacteria; phylum Pseudomonadota; class Alphaproteobacteria; order Caulobacterales; family Hyphomonadaceae; genus Hyphomonas. Next base: position 15,225 of record JBKBVT010000046.1, read on the forward strand.
CGCCGCCACCAAGCTTGCCGGCACCTGGGCCATCGACGGCGCGATCGACGGCTTCACCGACATGGCGGCGCACATCGCCGGCCTCCCGGTGACCCCCATCGCCGACGAGATGGCCGGAACCGACATGCTCTATTCCTCCGGCACGACCGGCCGCCCCAAGGGCATCCGCCCGCCGCTGGAGCGCGGCCTGCCAATCGACGCCGACAATATCCTGCTGCAGATCGCCAAGATGATGTCCGGCGCCAATGAGGACTCGGTCTACCTCTCGCCCGCCCCGCTCTATCATGCCGCGCCGCTGCGCTGGTGCATGACCTTCACCCGGCTCGGCTCAACCCTGGTGGTGATGGAGAAGTTCGATCCGGAAGACTTCCTCGAGGCGGTGGAGACTTACAAGGTCACCCACACCCAGGTCGTGCCGACCATGTTCGTCAAGATGCTGAAACTGCCGGAAGAGGTTCGCACGACCTATGACGTCA
>JBKBVT010000482.1:0-643 GCA_046289305.1 Hyphomonas sp.
GCCAGCCAGTCCTGCACAGCCCGACGCCGATAGAGCACCATGCGCCCAGCGCGGACGCAGGGTGGACCGAAGCGCCGCGCTTCCCAGCGCCCCAGCGTATCGACGGTCACGCTCAGCGCATCGGCCAGGTCCTTGCGGGTGATCCAGCCCGAAAGCAGGGCTGCGCTGGCGGGTTCCGGTTCTGTCTGTGGTTGAATCATTTCTGCCTCCTGATCTCCGCCCGGGATGGGCGGTCGTCGTCAGACAGCGAGAGCAGATCGGCAGGGGTGGCGGGGTGGCGCAGGGTGGCGCTCATTTGTCGGGACCAGTGCCGCCCCTTGTTTTATTGACGTTTTCACAAGGGTGTTCCGAAGGCCTGCCGAGTCGGTGCTTGTACCCGCGTGTCAAGAACGGAGTTTGATTGTGTTTACTGTTTGTTCCGGGTTTCATCCAAAGGGCGAGTCGCTTCGCAGGGCCGACAGGAGAGGAGGGGAGGGATGGATGAGATCATTTTTGAACTGCGCCTGATCTTTCCCCGGCACCTGGCCATCGGGGTTTCCCCGACCGGCTGACCACTGATTTTCCCGACGACCAGGCTGCAGGCTGCCTCCATCAGGAGAGCGGTGCGATGGCCTGTTTCAAATCATCAAAAAAAGGAGTTGAG
>JBKBVT010000483.1:0-640 GCA_046289305.1 Hyphomonas sp.
GGCTGGCCGCCGCCGTGGGTGAACTGCATCGCATCCTGCTGAAGGGCGGCGTGTTTCTCTATCCCGACGATGCGCGGCCCGGATATGGCAACGGGCGGCTGCGCCTGATCTATGAAAGCGTGCCCATCGCCTTTCTGATCGAACAGGCGGGCGGGCAGGCCACCGACGGGCGCGCCCCGATCCTTGATCGCGTGCCCACCGGTCTGCACGAGTTTACGCCCCTGATTTTCGGCGCCACCGATGAGGTCGCGGCGATCCATTCCTATCTCGCCAGCAAAGGATAACCGCCATGGCCATGATCACCCTGCGCCAGCTTCTGGACCACGCCGCCGAGCATGGCTATGCCGTGCCCGCCTTTAACATCAACAATATGGAACAGGGGCTTGCGGTCATGCAGGCCGCCGCCGCCACCGACAGCCCGGTGATCCTGCAGGCCAGCCGCGGCGCGCGCAAATACGCCAATGACGCGGTGCTGGCGGGCCTGATCGGCGGGCTGGCGCGGGCCTATCCCGACATTCCGCTGTGCATGCATCTGGACCACGGCAACGGGCTGGAGACCTGCGCCACCGCGATCCAGAACGGCTTTACCAGCGTCATGATGGACGGCAGCCTCAAGGCCGATGGCAAGACGCCTGCCGAC
>JBKBVT010000484.1:0-639 GCA_046289305.1 Hyphomonas sp.
TCTCCGCCTTTGCTTTCGCCTTGCGGGCCTTGTTGAGATTGATCGGCGTGGTCATCGCTGTTTCGTCCTTACACGGCTGACGGGCGCCTCGCGGGGCAGGAGGGCTAATCGTAGAGTCGGAGCCACTCCCGCTCGGCCGCGAGAAAGTCCTGAACGACCGTAACCAACTCATCGGTCGCGTCGTCTTCGGCCCACATCTCTGGCGCCTGCCCCGCCTCCCAGCGGCCATAGCCGCTGTCGATGCAGGTCGTACTGAAGAATGGAATATACTCATTATACTGACGGCGCTGAGCACGGAATGCCCTGTGGATGTTCATCAGATCGTGACTGTCCCGGTCGTTGCGGGCCTGAGCCTTGATGGGATCAACACATTCCAGCTGACCCGCCTCCAGGCAGACCGGCAATCCGTCATCCGCCAGCGCCTGCAGGCGGGTGATGATCCGGTCTGCCACACGCTCGACATCCGCATCGCTGCTCAGCACACGGTCCTGAAGCTGCCGCAGCTCCTCCAGCCGGTGGCCGCAACGCGCGGTCTCATCGTCGCCCTGTGCGAGTGCAGCGGGTGCCAAACTACCCACGAGGCCGGCAATCAACATCGCCTGAAGCATATTCCGCATAACTCTGTCCCCTTGTCCGGTC
>JBKBVT010000485.1:0-638 GCA_046289305.1 Hyphomonas sp.
TGAAGGACAACGCCGACTTCGAGGTGGTCGATGCCAAGACCGGTGAAGATCTGACGCGCGGCGTCTTGGCCCAGATCATTTTTGAGGAGGAAGCCAAAGGCGCAAACCTGCTGCCGGTGGAGTTCCTGCGGCAACTGATCGGATTTTATGGCGATTCCATGCAGGCCTTCGTCCCAGGTTATCTGAAGATGTCGATGGAAGGTTTGATGCGCCAGCAGGACTCGCTGCGTGAAAAGATGACCGGTGCGATGGCATCACCAGCCAGCTCGATGGCACTTCTCGAAGAGCAGACCCGGCGCAACATGGCGATGTTCGAGCAGGCGATGAAAATGTTTACGCCGTTCAATGCGGCCGGACAGGCAGAAAGCGGTGCTGCCCCGGCCCGTCCGCAAGACAAGAATGATGACGTGAAAGCTCTGCGCGACGAGCTGGAAGCCATGCGCGCCAAGCTGGACAAACTGGCAGGCGGCTAGCCCTCCTGCGCCAGGCATTAGTGTTTCATTAGGGAACACTCCCGCGCGCCTGTGTTGCAAACCGGCCCACACAGCCCCTTGTAGAGCGGTTAATCGCCGGTTTACAGAGGTTTACAGGACGTAAATTCTGGCCCCAATCTTGCGCGGCAACGCCCATGAGCCAGC
>JBKBVT010000486.1:0-630 GCA_046289305.1 Hyphomonas sp.
CCGCGAGCCGTAGCCGTGGCTGAAACCGGATATGCCTTGAAGACGGCAGCCCAAGGGCGAGCCTCATCGCGATCGTAACCGGCTCGCCGTCGCGATCCACGCCCGGATTGATGACTGGAAGCGAGGGCAGCGGTGATGGGCTGGCTATTTTCGATCCTCGCCAGTCGCCCGGCGCACAGAGCGCTGGGCGTCCTGCTGGCAGCAATCACCATCACCCTGTTCCTGCTGAACCTCCGCCGCGCCGGGTGCTGAACGTGGTCGATGACGTCACGCGCGAATGTCTCGCTGCGATAACCTCGCCCACGCCCGCGATCTGATCGCCGCCTGGGTCACTGATTACAACACCGAGCGGCCGCATTCCGCGCTCGGCTACCAGACGCCCGCAGGTTTCGCCCTGCATCTGACCACCGCAATCGGCCGCCCCGCTGCGCGAAATGAAAGCTCCGCGCGACGACCGATTGCTCAACCCGCGCCGACAGGCGTAAATGACCACCGGGCTCCGGTCGCGGCTGGATGAAAGATCAGAGGCAGGTCACTTCTTCAACGTTGATGCGGCGTTGAGTTGTTTTGCGGACATGCGAAAGCCCCGCTGTTTGGCGGGGCGTAAGCTACGGATATATTGAGAGATTT
>JBKBVT010000487.1:0-628 GCA_046289305.1 Hyphomonas sp.
CGCGATGTGGCGACCGGGTCGGTGCGGTTCGAGCCGATGCTGCGCGCAGCCCTCCCCGCAGGCACCATCCTCGAGACCGCCCGGCCCGTGATCTATGCCCGCTTCGCCTCCGATAATGAGGGCAAGCGCGGACGCGGGCTGATGAACCATGCCGAGCCGGTCACGCTGAGTTTTGTCGAGGCGTTCGACAGATGACCCCCGCGCTGCAGGCCTATCTCGACAGCGATCCCGCCGTGGTGCCGCTGGTCCGGCTGTTTCATGTCAGGTTCGGCGCGGACGAGTATTTCCTGAACGAGGGCGTCACGCCCCTCACCGCAGGCGGGCAGGTCTGGCAGCCGTCCTATGGCTGGATCGAGGCAGACCGGCTCAGGCTCTCCGGCAATCCCTTCGATGCCAACCCGGCTTATTACACCCTCTGGCAGCTCGGCAGCCGCGAGGGCCACAGCCTCGCATATCAGGCGCTGAACAATCCCGGCGCGTGGTCGGGCAAGGTGATCCGGCAGCTCTGGACCGTGCGCGGCTTCCCCGAGGACGCCATCACCCTGCATGTCGGGCGCATCGTCGATGTGAAGCCCAAGGAAAGCCACGAGCTGGCGCAGATCCACATCCGCGCCGAGACCATCGCCGC
>JBKBVT010000488.1:0-621 GCA_046289305.1 Hyphomonas sp.
CGAACAGGTCGAACTGCCCCCGGTCGCCCAGCGCATCGTGATCCTCGCCGACAACGACGCTTCGGGCGCCGGAATGCGCGCCGCCGATGCTGCCGCGCGCCGGCTGCGCGCGCAGGGGCGCGACGTCCTAATCGCCCTGCCGCCCGAGGAAGGACAGGACTTCAACGATCTGCTGCTGAGCGACGGTCCCGCCGGAGTGGCGCGCGTGATCGCCGCCGCGGAGAGCGTCGTCGAGGCCGAGACAGCGATGCAGATCGGGCAGCACCGGCCGCTCAACTATCAGGGCTCGGTCGACACGGTCCCGACGCTGCGCGCCGACGAGGGCGATCTGGCCCGCGCGAACGAACAAGTCTGGAGCCTGCTCATGGCCTCGAACCGCTGCCCCTGGCTCTTCCGGCTGGCCGGGCAACCCACATGGGTCGTTCCCGACGATGAGGGCCGCCCCGTCGCCATGGCCCTCAATGAAGAGAGGCTGCGTCACATGCTGGCGCGGCTCGCCCGCTGGGTGCGCGTGAATGCCAAGGGTGAACAGGTTCCCGCGCCGCCACCCTTGCCCGTGGTCAAGTCGGTGCTCGCGACGCCCGATCCCGCGCTGCCGGTGCTGACTGGTATCGTGAATGC
>JBKBVT010000489.1:0-243 GCA_046289305.1 Hyphomonas sp.
AGACGAGGCTTCACGACCAGCGTAAGTCAGCTTAGCGCCTTGCGGAATAGCAGCCCAGAAATGATGCTGGCTACAGTACCAGGCGCCCTGGTTTTGCGGCTCTTCCTGACACCAAACAAAATCAGTCACATGCTGATAGGCTGCCAGCGCTTGCGCCATTTCCTGATGCGGGAACGGATACAGCTGCTCAACGCGGATAATCGCCACATCTTTCTGCTCGCGCTTACGCCGCTCTTCCAGCAG
>JBKBVT010000489.1:253-621 GCA_046289305.1 Hyphomonas sp.
TTTCACATCGGCCGGGTTCAGCTCGTCAATCTCACCAATCACGTTATGGTAGACGCCTGACGCCAGCTCTTCCAGTGTGGAAGTTGCCAGTGGGTGACGCAGTAAAGATTTTGGCGACATCACGATCAATGGCCGGCGCATTGGCCGCACCATCTGCCGACGCAGCATATTAAATACCTGAGCCGGTGTGGTTGGCACACAAATTTGCATATTGTGATCGGCACACAGTTGCAGGAAACGCTCCAAACGGGCTGAAGAGTGCTCCGGGCCCTGACCTTCGTAACCGTGTGGTAATAACAGCGTTAAACCACAGAGACGACCCCACTTCTGCTCGCCTGAGCTTAAGAACTGGTCAATGACCACCTGGG
>JBKBVT010000490.1:0-620 GCA_046289305.1 Hyphomonas sp.
ACCGGCCGGCCCTGAAACAACGCCGCGCCGCAGCGTCCGCATTTCGGCCCTTCTGCCAGGCGGGCGTCGGGGACGCGATTGACGGCCGAACACGCGGGGCAGGCAACGGTGGGCATGAGCGCTATTCCTTCCGTCTTGTTTTGGTCGCCCGCGTCGATGCGGCGATCCGTCTGGCTTACTGGCGCAGCGCGCGCTGGCGGCGCGCGGGCAGATACTCGACGCCGCCTGCCTGCCGCCGCACCGGCTGCGGGTAGAGCGTCATCAGTTCGATCACTTCGGCCGGCATCTCGAGACTGACGGGAAGGCCCATCTCCTTCGCCTCGGCGGCGCTGATCGGATAGTCATGGGTCCAGATGCCGGTGGCCAGCCGCGTGGCAAGCGCGGCGGCGGCCTCGGCGCCCATCCGCTCTGCAAGCAATCCGCGCGCGGTCTCGGTCACCTGGGCGATCGACTTGCGGCCGACATCGGCAAGGATCAGCGTCTGGTCCTCGACCTCGGCGATGGGCTTGCCCTCGGCCACGCGGATCACCGAGGCCGCCGGCATGCCGTTCAGTTGCGGGTCGATGGGGCCGAGCACCGAGTGGCGGCACATGACGATCTCGTCGGCGGCAAGCGCGATC
>JBKBVT010000491.1:0-617 GCA_046289305.1 Hyphomonas sp.
GGCGCATCGATGTGGAATGATGTGAACGCGCTGCGTGCTGAGGGCGCACTGGAAACCGCCGCCGGGCTCGGCTGCGCGGTCTGCCTGATGCACATGCAGGGCGCGCCGCAAACCATGCAGGCCAGCCCGCACTATGACGACGTTGTCGCCGAGGTTGAAGACTTCCTGCTGGTGCGCGCCGAGGCGGCCATCTCGGCCGGCATTTCACGGGACGCAATCTGGCTCGATCCCGGCATCGGCTTTGGCAAGACGCTGGCGCATAATCTGGCGCTGATCGCGGCCCTGCCGCGCCTTGCCAGCCACGGCTTTCCGGTCCTGTTTGGCGCCTCGCGCAAGCGCTTTATCGGCGCGCTGGACGGGGACGCTCCGGCCGGTCAGCGCCTGGGGGGGTCCATTGCGGCCGCCCTGCATGCCGCGCAAGCGGGCGCGGCCATGCTACGCATCCATGATGTGCGCGAGACCGTGCAGGCCCTCAAAATCCAGGCCGCCATCGCGAAACCAGCCGGCTAGCTGTCCTTGCGCGGCTTGCGCTTGACGCGTTTGAGGGTCTGGTCGCCGCCGGACGGTCCATCAGCCTTGTAGGGCTTCTTCGCCTTGAAGGGCTTTCCATCCTTGCC
>JBKBVT010000047.1:0-15648 GCA_046289305.1 Hyphomonas sp.
GTTTGACCTGCAAGACATAGACGGAAAGCCTGACATGAACGTCCGCAATTTGGCGATCTGGGGCGCGCTCGCCCTCCTCGTAATCGGTATGGCCGTGATGATGGGCGGCAACCCTGAAGTCGCCCGCGCCGACCAGGCGAAGCTCTCGGATATCTACAATCTGGCCGAACAGGGCCGGTTGACCGAGGCGACCCTCGGCGATTCCAAGATCCTGGTGAAGACCAGTGATGGCCGTACGCTGATCAGCGATCTGCGCGCGCTGGACATGAAAACCGAGGACGTTCTGACGCAGCACAATGTGCCGTTCGATGTGAAACCTGATACAGGGCGAAACAATGTGGCGTCCGTGCTGCTGTCACTTCTTCCGATCCTGCTGATTGTCGGTTTTGTCTTCTTCATGATGCGCCAGATGCAGGGCGGCGGCGCCCGCGGCGCGATGAGCTTCGGCAAGTCGCGCGCCCGGCTGCTGACCGAAAAGCAGGGCCGCGTGACCTTTGACGACGTTGCCGGTGTGGACGAAGCGAAGGAAGAACTGCAGGAGATCGTCGAATTCCTTCAGGATCCGTCGAAATTCCAGCGCCTGGGTGGCAAGATCCCGAAAGGCGCGCTGCTCGTTGGCCCGCCAGGTACGGGTAAGACGCTGCTTGCGCGCGCTGTTGCGGGCGAGGCGGGCGTGCCCTTCTTCACGATTTCGGGTTCGGACTTTGTTGAAATGTTCGTCGGCGTCGGCGCAAGCCGCGTACGCGACATGTTCGAACAGGCCAAGCGCTCGGCCCCTTGCATCATCTTCATTGATGAGATCGATGCGGTCGGCCGCTCGCGCGGCGCCGGCCTCGGCGGCGGCAATGACGAGCGCGAGCAGACACTGAACCAGCTCCTCGTCGAGATGGATGGTTTCGAGGCCAATGAAGGCATCATCATCATGGCGGCCACCAACCGCCCGGACGTACTGGACCCCGCGCTTCTGCGTCCCGGCCGGTTTGACCGTCAGGTGACTGTCGGCAATCCCGACATCATCGGCCGCGAAAAGATCCTGAAAGTGCACATGCGCAATGTGCCGATTGCCAAGGATGTCGCGACCAAGACGATCGCGCGCGGCACGCCCGGTTTCTCCGGCGCCGACCTTGCGAACCTCGTCAACGAGGCCGCGCTGCTGGCAGCCCGCCGCGGCAAGCGGGTCGTGTCGATGCAGGAATTCGAGGACGCCAAGGACAAGGTCCTGATGGGTCCGGAGCGCCGCTCGATGGTCATGTCGGAGAAGGAAAAGATCCTTACCGCCTGGCACGAAGCCGGTCACGCCATCGTGGCGATGAAAGTGCCGGCGGCCGATCCCGTCCACAAGGCGACGATCATTCCGCGCGGCCGCGCACTCGGCATGGTCATGCAACTGCCCGAGGACGACAAGCTGTCGATGTCGCGCATCGAGATGACCTCGCGCCTTGCGATCATCATGGGCGGCCGTGTGGCGGAAGAGCTGAAATTCGGCGATGACAATGTTACGGCCGGTGCCGCCTCGGACATCCAGCAGGCGACGCGCCTCGCGCGCGCCATGGTCACGCGCTGGGGCTATTCCGATGTCATTGGCCCGGTCGACTATGGTTCGGACCAGGGCGATGTGTTCCTGGGCCAGCAGCTGATGCAGTCGAGCCATATTTCGGAAGAAACCTCGCGCAAGATCGAGGAAGAAGTCCGCAAGCTGATCGAAAAGGGCAAGGACGATGCCCGCCACCTGATGACCGAATACCGGTCTGAGTGGGAGGCGGTCGCCAATGGCCTGCTCGAATACGAGACGCTCAGCGGTGACGAGATCGCCGAACTGATCAAGGGCAACCCGCCGACCCGGCCGGATGTGTCTGATGATGAGAGCGGCCCAGCCTCGGCCGTGCCCGTGATCGGCAAGCGCAAGAAGCCCAAGGAGGGTGGTGAAGGCATCGGCGATATCGAGCCGAAGCCCGCCTGACGCGCTGCTAACAGTACAGAAACAAAAAATGCCCTTCAGTCCGCTGGAGGGCATTTTTCCTTTTTGCGGGCACATTTCTGTCTGAATTTCCTGTAACTTCTCCCGGCACAGAGACCTGAGGGAACACCACACATGCGGACCATTCACCTACTCGCCGGCGCGGCGCTGACACTCACGGCGGCCTGCGCGACGAGCGTCCAGACGACGTCCGGCGCGGACTACCTCGCCCGCTATGATGGCAGTTATGATGTCGCCGCCGGGGCGTCCGGCTCTGAAGTGGACGGCGAGGTGCGCCGGATCGCGGCGGTCGAGCCGGATATCCGTTTCCCGGCCCGGATCGGGCTGGCGCGGATCGAGAAAGGCCGTCTGGCCACCATCCCCGAGACAGAGGCAGAAGCCTGGGCCGCGCTCGCGTCTGAGCTTGACGGCGCCTATGGCGAATTCGTGCCCGTCAGCCCGTTGATTGCCGCGATGGTCAGCCCGGCGCCGCCGAGCCAATATGGCAGCCGCCATGCCAGCGAGACGATCGCCGATATCCGCCGCGGCGCGGCGCGTCAGCATCTCGACTATGTGCTCGCCTATGAGGTCGCGACCTCCCATTCCAGCCGCGGCAGTGCCCTGTCGGTGGCGGACCTCACGGTGATCGGCATGTTCGTGCTGCCGGGCCGGAGCGTGGAGGTGGAAGCGGCCGCCAGCGGCATCCTGATCGATGTGCGCAATGGCTATCCCTATGCCACCCTGACGGCGTTTGCGGACAAGCGGGGCCTCTCGCGTACGATCAATTCCTGGGAGGTGCGCCAGGACATGCTGAAGGATACGTCCGCCAAGGCGGTGCTGGAACTCGCCGGTGAAATGCGCACCGCGCTCGAACTTCTCGAGGCGGCGGCTGCGGAGAAGGCAGCTACTGCTGCGAGCGAGGCGTCCGCCGCGCCCGCAAGCTGAGGGAATGGGTAAAGCTTGCCATATGGGGCTCGCCCTGTAGGTTGCGCGACATGAAACCGTATATGGCTGTTGCCCCCGCCCTCGCCCTGATCATCGCTGCCTGCACCGCGGCGTCAGACGATCCGGCCCCGTCCTCCGTCTCCGGATTTGAGGCGGCGTTGACGCCGCTCTGCGGGCAAGCGTTCGAGGGCACGATCGTGACCACAGATGAGCTCGACGATGCCTGGCGCGCCGAGCGGCTGGTCATGCATGTGCGCGAATGCGAGCCCGGCTATTTCGCGATCCCGCTCTTTGTCGGGGCCGACCGGTCGCGGACCTGGCTGCTGACACAGAACGATGATGGCTGGGAGCTGCGCCATGATCACCGCCACGAGGACGGCGAGCCCGACGTGCTGACGATGTATGGCGGCTTCGCCTCGACGCCGCCGGACGCGCTGCGCCAGGAGTTTCCGGTCGATCAGTCCTCGAAAGACCTGTTCGATGCGGAGAATATCCCCGTGTCCAAGACCAATGTCTGGGCGGTGGATGTGATCCCTGAGGGGAACATCTTTGCCTATGAGCTGAGACGCCCCGAGCGCTTCCTTCGGGTCGAGTTCGATACGTCCACCCCGGTCGAGGCGCCGCCGGCGCCCTGGGGCTGGGAGGAGTAACCATCCCTGAAGCTTCGGTTCGACTATGTAGATGAGTCGCCGCGCACGCCCGTGAGCCGGTTCGTGCATCGCGGCATGGACGCTGATCACTACCGCGCGACGCAGTTCGATCCCCCTTTCCCGGCCCCGGTGCCGGGGAAGGGGTATCCGCTCTGGACGCTGGAACATCGCGGGCATGAACTGTACTTCGCGAGCCCCGAGGAGATGGCGCATGTCGCCCGGGTGCTGGGTCAGCGCGTGCTGCCGAAGCCGCGTATTCTGGGCGCCGAGCAGGCGGCGGTGAACGCGCACTGGCTGTCGCGCATGGACAAGGTCTGGCTCAGCTGGAAGGTGCGCCAGGAGGTGGTGAAGCGCTTGCGCGGCGGATGAAGCCGATCACAGGCGTGCGGCTTCCCATATTGGCGCCTGCGCGATAGACAGCCGCCCAGATCAGAAACCAGACAGTCTCAAGGGGTTCCCATGGCCGGGCATAGCAAATGGGCCAACATCCAGCACCGCAAGGGCAAGCAGGACAAGAAGCGCGCGGTGCTGTTCGCGCGCCTGTCGAAGGAGATCACGGTCGCCTCGAAGATGGCCGGGCCGGACCCGGCGATGAACCCGCGCCTGCGCCTCGCGATTTCCAACGCCAAGGGCGCCTCGGTGCCCAAGGACAATATCCAGCGCGCGATCGACAAGGGCCAGAGCGGCGGCGGCGCGGACTATGCCGACATCCGCTATGAGGGCGTCGGCCCCGGCGGGGTCGGCATCATCGTCGAGGCCTCGACCGACAACAAGAACCGGTCGGCCACCGATATCCGCTCGGCCTTTTCCAAGAATGGCGGCGCGCTGGGCACGACGGGCTCAGTCTCGTTCAATTTCGATCAGCTGGGCGAGCTGGAATTCCCGCTCGAGGCCGGCAGCACGGACGAGGTGATGGAAGCGGCGATCATGGCCGGCGCGCAGGATGTGGAGTCGAATGAGGACGGCCACTGGATCTACACCGCGCGGGAGGACTTCGCGGCGGTGTCGACCGCGCTGGCGGAAACCTTCGGCGAGAAGGTGGAGCCGAGATCGGCCAAGATCATCTGGAAACCGAAAGTGACGGTGCCTATCTCCGGCGACGCTGCCGACCAGCTGATGAAGATGCTCGACGTGCTGGATGAGCTTGATGACGTCCAGAACGTCTATGACAATTCAGAGCTGTCAGAAGAAGAAATGGCGCGGCTGGCGGGCTGATCCAGAGGAGATCTTCCCTCAGTCAAAGAGGCGCGTGTCCCACCAAACCGTTGTTTCAAGGCCGATTTTGACGGCGCGAAAGTCTGGGTGCCCCGTGTTGAAAACGAAGTTGCGTTCCACGCGTGCGACCACGGATGGCACGATCAGGATCGCAGACCGGCTTTCCTGATACCAGAGCCTGCCGAAGTGCCTGGCAGCCTCGCCCGAGGGCTCGGCCCAGTTCGGGATGATGTCCGCCGTGACCACTTCATAGCTGGTTCCGGCCGGGACGGTGATTTCGATGAAGCACTGGCCAGACGGCAGGTGGCCGCTGTAATGGACCAGCTTTTCGAGCATCGCGGTGGAGTAGTGTTCGGATGCATAGATGACGCCGGCGCCCGCCTCGTGCCACCGGCCGGATTCGCGACGCGCGCCGCCATCATCCCAGATCGGGAACTCTCCCGCCGGGTCGCCGATCCGGTAGCCGGTCAGGCCCTCCTTAAGTTTCCGGTGAGTCACACGCTGAAGCCTGCGCTGGCCCTCCGCAGGAGTTTCAAGACCGCCTCAGCGCCTGCCGAACTCATGCGGGCCATGTCATCGGGAGTGTTCCCATCCAGCAGGGCGTGCGGGGTGCTGAGAAACCTAAGGATTGCGTCCGTGTCGCCGTGATAGGCGCGGCTGACAGCGTCGATGACGCGGCTATACTCATACAGCCGCTCGCTGATTTCGCGAGAAAGGGCTTTCTTGCCGGACCGCGCGCGCCGGAGCGTGGCTTCTGGTACGATATGGCCGATGACGGCGTGTTTTCCGACAACCCGGCTCAGCGTGTCGGCCGAAGACACAGGCAGGCCGCCCGCAACCTTAAGCGCGAGATACACTTCATCAATCGTCCGGGTCGATCTCAGGCCAAGCAACCGGCCTACCCGCGCAGCCTCGCTTGATGGCATTGCGGCAGGTTCCGCATAGTTCGAAAGATCAGCCATAAAATATCCTCGTCACTTGACGGGAATATAGCGCTCAAGTGACGAAGGTGCAAGAATACCGCAGCCGCTCAAGCCCCTAGCCCCAAGCTCTCCAGCAAGGTCTCATTGTCTGCGCCCATGCGGGGTGGGGGCAGGCGCAGGCTGGCGGGGGTTTCGGAGAAGTGGACCGGGTGGCGCATGGTGCGGTAGCGGCCGGCTTCTGGGTGTTCGGCCTCGGCGAAGAAGCCGGTGGCGACGAGGTGAGCATCGGTCAGCACCTCTTCCAGCGTGTTGTAGCGCATGGCGGGGATGTTGGCTTCGTCCATCAGCTTCAGCCATTCGTCCGTGGTCCGCGTGGCGGTGACTTCTTCGATCAGAGCGTAAAGCGCGCCGGTGTTCTCGGTGCGCGCGGCATAGGTGGAGAAGCGCGGGTCCTGGAAGATGCCGGGCCGGCCGCCGATCTCGAAAAAGCGTTCCCATTGCTGGTCCGAGTACGGAACAAGCCCGATATAGCCGTCGAGCGTGGGGTAGGGGCGCCGGTTGGGATTGACCGAGCGGGTATAGGCGAGCTTGCCATTGCCGGGCAGGAAGGTCTCGCCATAGAGGTTCTCCACCATGTTGAAGAAGGTGAAGCTCTCCAGCATCGGCACCTGGACGAACTGGCCGCGGCCGGTGCGGGCGTGGTGGAAGAGGGCGGCGAGCGCGGCATAGGCGGCGAATAGGCCGACCGTCTTGTCGGCGACGAGGGAGGGGGCATACTCCGGCCGCTCGCCGGAGCGCAGGGCGCTGAGCGCGGCAAAGCCGGAGGCGCCCTGGATCAGATCGTCATAGGCCTGGCGGTGTTCATACGGGCCGCCCTGGCCGAACCCGGCGCAGTGGACATAGACGATGTCTTCCTTGAGGGCGCGGACGGCCTCATAGCCGAAGCCGAGCCGCTCCATGCCGGCGAGGCGGACATTGTGGAAGAACACGTCGGCCGTCTTCAGGAGTTCCGCAAGCGCAGCCTTGCCTTCATCCGTTTTCACATCGAGCGTGATTGCCTGCTTGTTGCGGTTCAGCGCCATGAAGATCGGCCCCAGATCCCCGGTCGGCGAGGCGCCGGCGTAGCGGATCGTATCGGCCTTGCCGGGCGGCTCGATCTTGATCACCTCGGCGCCGAGGTCCGCGAGAATCAGCGTCGCGAACGGCCCCAGCACAACGGTGCTCATGTCGATGATGCGGACGCCGGTGAGCGGGCCGGGGCGGGCGGGATCGGTCATGCGCGTGTCTCCATCAGGATCAACCGGCTAAGTGCCGCGCCGCACGGGGCGGAATCAAGGTGTCCCGCCGGGTAACACCGCGCTCAGAGGGCGAGCGCCAGGCGGGCAGCCTCAATATCGGCGATCTTCGCATCGAACAGCGACCAGTCATCGGTGTCCGCGATGGGCGTCCAGAGGGCTTCGACCGCTTCGATGACGAGGCTCGCAGGCGACGTGCGCTGGAAGTAGGGATGCGCGAGGCGTTCGGGGCGCACGGTTTCAAGCGCGAGGAGACGGGCGCGCACGGGAGCGAAGGCGGCCGTTCGGTATAGCTCCGCCTGAGGGGAGGCGCCCGCGCGGGTTTCGCTGGCGGCGCCGCCGAACCAGTCGAAGAAGGTCTGGTTCCAGCCGGCCCCGGACTCGGTCATCCAGCCATAGAAGGTCTGGAGGAAGCCGATGTCGGTCTCTTCATCGCCGGACGGGGCGAGGCCCAAGAGGGCATGGGTGTGGGCGGCGAAGCTGGTCCGGTAAGCCGCTTCATACGGGACGAGGGCTTTGGCGAGGTCGTCGGCGTCCGCCAGAAGGAGCAGGGCCGAGGCGAGTTGCTGCAGCGCCCAGCCGCCCTGCAGGGGCTGGCGGCCGAAGCGGTAGAGGCCCTGACTGTCGAAATAGGCGGCGGTGAAATTTGGGTCCGAGACCGGCAGGAAGCGCCAGGGGCCGAAATCGAAGGTTTCGCCGGTGATGTTGAAATTGTCCGTGTTCATCACGCCGTGGACGAAGCCGGCGGCCATCCACTGGCCGATCATGCGCCCTGTGGCGACGGCGATGCGTTCCAGCAGGGCGGCGGTCTTGCGGGCCATGTCGGGATCATCCGCTTCGGGATGAAATTCGCGGACGCAATAGTCGACCAGATGGGCCATCGCTTCGCGGTCCTCATGCCAGGCGGCGCGCTGGAAGGTGCCGAAGCGGACATGGCTGTGCGACAGGCGGACGAGCACGGCGGAGCGGGTGGGGGAGGGCTCATCATTGCGGTGAAGGTCTTCGCCGGTCTCGATCAGGCTGAAGGCTTTCGAGGTGTTGACGCCGAGCGCCTCCAGCCAGTTGGCGGCAAGGATTTCGCGCACGCCGCCCTTGAGGGTCAGGCGCCCATCGCCCTGGCGGGACCAGGGCGTCTGGCCGGACCCCTTGGTACCGAGGTCCAGGAGGCGGCCGGAGCTGTCGCAGAGCTGCGCGAACAGGAAGCCGCGGCCGTCGCCGAGCTCGGGATTGTAAGTGCCGAACTGGTGGCCGTGATAGCGCATGGCCAGGGGCGTAAGGAGATTTCCGGGCAGGGGGTCGAATCGGCCGAAATGTGCCAGCCAGGCGGCCTCATCCAGGTTGTGCAGGCCCGTCTCCTTCGCCCAGCGTTGGTTGCGCCAGCGCAACACATGCGCAGGAAATTCTGCCGGGGCGACCTTATCCGCAAACCATTGTGCAATGCGAAGAAAAGGCGGGTGGGCGCCGGAAGCATCCAAGTCGGCTGTGATCTGCATTGTTTTCACCAATTTACGCGACGGTATACGCGACGGAAGCCGCCGGCAGAGTTCCAGAAAGGTATGCAGCGCCGCAGCACAACTCCCCTCTTTCCGGAACGTCAATAGCGCATAAGGATGAAGCAAGTCCAATGATGACGAGCGGCATAAGCTTGCGCCTGGACCGTGTTTAACGGGAGGAAACGAATGAACCATTTCAAGGAAGTACTGTTCTGTGCGTCAGCCATTGCGCTGAGCGGGGCCATGGCCGCGCATGCTCAGGAAGAAGAAAGCGCCCGCACCCTGGGGACCGTTACGGTCACGGGCTCGTTTATCGCCGGCACGCCGGAAGATGCGGCGCTGCCAGTCGATGTTGTCTCGGCCGCGGATCTCCGGATCGAAGGCAACCCGTCGCTGACGGAACTCGTCCGGAATCTTGGCGTTTCGTCGGGCATTGACGGGGAAACCAACCAGTTTGCCTCCAACGGCCTGGAAGGCACGTCGAACATCAACCTGCGCGGCCTCGGTGCCGCCCGGACGCTGGTGCTGATCAATGGCCGGCGCCAGACCTACTCGCCCTATTCAATTGGCGAGCAGGCGCAGCTTTTTGTCGATACCAACATGCTGCCGTCGGCCGCGATCGGCCGGATCGAAGTTCTGAAGGACGGCGCCGCTGCGCTGTATGGCTCTGACGCCATCGCCGGCGTCGTGAACTTCATTACACGGACGGATCTCGAAGGCTTCGAAGTCGGCGGTTCCTATTCGACCTTTGACGGCTCCGACGGCGATTACACGGTCACCGCCGCCTACGGTCTGCAGATGCCGAACGCCAACTGGATCACCTCGGCCGGCTTCAGCTTCCGCTCGGAAGTGCCGCTGCTCGAGAAGGATTGGGCGATTCTGCCGAGAGCCGCGAACCCGGTCGGTGGCTGGTCGGCCATCTCAAATCCTGGGCGGTTTGTGCCTCTGGGGATAACAGGGACGCCGCTCGCCGCCAACGTCAATGACAATGGCTGTGAAGCCGTCGGCGGTGTGCTCGCGCCCACCTGTAACTACCAGTTCACGCAGTTCGACAATCTGGTGGAAGAGGAAACGCGGTTCCAGATCTTCTCCGAATACAACCGGACCTTCGGCAATGGCGTTAAGTTCCATGTCGAAGGCCTTTATGCGAACACGGATGTTCCCGACTGGAAGACGTCACCGTCCTATCCGCCGCAGGTGCTGACCAGCCAGTTCGTGCCCGCCAACAATCCGGGCTTCGCCGCCTATCTCGCGGCCAATCCGGGCGAGTTTCCGGCTGGCACCATCGGCGCGCTGTTCATCGGCCGCAGCTTTGCCATGGGCGGCTATCCGGGTACCGGCGGCGCGCAGACCGGCTTCCGGAAGTATGAAGGCTACCGCTTCGCAACCGATCTGAGCGGTGATTTCGACAATGGCATCAACTGGGATATCGGCGTTGCCTATTCCCAGGTTGTGGGCGATCGCTCCACGAACGATACCTACATTGCCGGCTTCGGGGCAGCGCTTCGCGGTTTTGGTATCTGTACCGATCCGATTACAGGCAATGATCCCGCCACAGGCACGCTGCCCTGGGCACCAGGTTATACCGGCACGCTTGCGGCCGGGGCAGGGACCTGCCAATGGCACAATCCGTTCTCGAACGGAATTGTCCGTAACGCGGTCACTGGTGAGGCAAACCCCAACTATATCGCGGGGCTCGAAAACTCAGTGGCCCTCGGCGAGTGGATGACGGACCCGTCCTTCACGAAGGCAACGACATCGCTGCTCGTCTTTGACGCTGTCACCTCGGGTATTTCCGGCATTGAACTCGCGGGCGGAAATGTCGGCTGGGCGGCCGGCGCGCAGATCCGGACGGAAACGTTCAAAGTCGAACCCTCCGCGCTGACCGATCTGGCCGTCACACCCGGTCCAGGCGGCACGGGTCCTTACGCCTTCCTCGCCGGCACCAATGCGGCCGACCGGGACCAGACGATCTATGCTGTGTTTGCCGAAGCGGGCGTTCCGTTGGCGGAGAATATCGATATCCAGCTTGCGGCCCGCTATGAAGACTATGGCGGCGGCACCGGTTCAACCTTCGATCCGAAGATTGCCGGCAAATGGCAGATTGCAGAATTCTTCGCCCTTCGCGGCTCAGCCCAGACCTCGTTCCGGGGTCCGACGCTGAACCAGACGCAGGGTGTCGGCACGACGCTGCAATTCGTGGCACCGGCCAGCGCCTTCAAGGCGGTAGACCAGTTCGGCAATGCAAACCTGAAACCTGAATCGGCGACCAGCTTCAATATCGGGGCGCTCGTCAATTCCGGCACGGGTTTCACGGCCTCTCTGGATTACTACAATTTCGATTTCTCGGATCCGATCATCGTCGAAGAGCAGTCGAGCATTGTGGCCGCAGCCGTTGCCGCCCTTGCGGCTGGCAACACGACCTCGCCGATTCTGTCGCGGATCACCTTCCAGGACCCGGCTAATCCAACGGCAGCTGGCATTGCCCGCATCCGGACGAATATCGTCAATGGTCCGTCGATCAAGACCTCAGGTTTGGATTTCCGGGCCACCCAGGTGTTTGAGGATGTGTTCGCCAACAGCATCCTGAGCATCGGTGCCGATGGCACCTATGTGATCGAATATGTTGTCGATGACTTCCAGATCGAGGGTGTCACGATTGCGGGGGGAGACCGGGTTGGCCAGTTCAACCGCGGCAACTTCTCGCGCTCCCTCCCTCAATGGAAAGCAAACGCTTTCGTGAACCTTGAGATGGGCGATCACAACTTCCGCGGCGTCGTCCGCCACATCACGGACTATGTTGATGAGCGGGCGCCAGCGTCACGCGGCGGTGTGGGCGCCGAGATCGATTCCCAGACAACGTTCGACCTGTTCTATACATGGCGGGCGCCCTGGGATCTCGATATCGGCCTGTCGGTGGTCAATGTGACGGATGAAGACCCGCCATTTGCGGCCTTCGACCTCAACTATGATCCCTACACGCACAACCCTTTCGGTCGGACCTTCAAATTCAGCATCAAGAAGAAATTCGGCTGAGCCAGACCTGACCCCGAAAACAGGACGGCCCCCGGAGACGGGGGCCGTTTTTTTTGCGGTGATACAGATTAAAAAAAGGGCGGCCACTGGCCGCCCTTTTCGATTGTCGCGCTAGGCCCGGAGGCCTTGCGGCTTAGTAGACGTAGGTGAACTCGAGGCCCAGGAGGCGGCCTTTCTTCAGCGGCGAGAAGGTGCCGGCGGCCGGGAACTCGGCGTAAGGCAGGTTCACACCGGTCGAGTTCGGGCCGGGGAAGGGCAGCTGGGTGTCGTTGCCGACCTGAACCTGATCGAGGAGGTTCTTGCCATAGACCGAGGCGCTGAGGCCCTGGAAAGGCGTTTCCCAGGTGATGTTCATGTCCACCATGTCAGCGGCCTGGATCCAGCCGAAGTTGCTGTCGGTGTAAGCAATCCGGTCACGGTGCTGATAGCTGGCCCGGGCCACAATGGCACCGGCCGAACCCATGTCGAAGTCCTTGATCAGGCCAAAGCCATAGGTCATCGGCGGCACGCGCGGCAAGTCGAGGTTCAGGTCGCGGTCATCGATGACGCCGTCATTGTTCAAGTCAAAGACAACGCGATCATAGCTGGCGTCCATGAAGCCAACATTGAACGACGCAAGCAGCGTTTCCGTCAGAACAACACGGCCATCAAACTCGAGACCGAAGATTGTCGCGTCGGCCGTGTTGACGATGTTCTGAACAACAGCAGCGCCGGGCTGGGCGGTGTTCACTTCACGCTGCATGTCGCCAACCTCGGTCACGAAAGCAGCGCCGTTCACCTGAACGCGGCCGTCAACGCTCTGTGCCTTGAAGCCGATCTCATAGGAATCGACTTCCTCTTCGTCGAAGCCAAAGCTGCCGGTCTGGTTCACGATACTCACAAACCCGGGAATGTCGGTGATGCGGAAGTTGTAGCCGCCTGAGCGGAAGCCCTTGGTGTAGTGTACATAGGACTGGACATTGTCATTCCAGAAATACTGCAGGCCGACTTTCGGCGTCCAGTTTTTCCAGGTGTCGCCATCGCGGAAGCCGTTCGGCTCACCCGGTGCGCCGGGTGGGCTGATGGCGCCGATCAGCGCGTTTGTGCCGTCCGGCGAGCAGGTGCCCTGCACGACGCTACATTCGAAACGCGGACGAATGTAGACGACTTCAGCGTCCTTCTCTTCGACCGAATAGCGCACGCCGAGATTTGCGACGAGCTTGTCGGTTAGGGAGTAGTTGACGTTGGCGAAGGCGCCCCACACGGTGTGGTCCATATTGCCGCCGCCATAGAAGCCCCACGGGATGCTCGCCGGCAGCGCCGCCGGGCGGGTGGTGGGCAGGTTGCGGGTCTCGGTATAGGCCAGCGTCTGTTCGAAATAATAGAGGCCGGTCGTCAGATCCATCCGGTCAAACGTGCCAGCATAGCGCAGCTCGTTCGAGTATTGCTCCTGATTGAACTCGGCTCCGGAGTGGAACAGTGTCAGAGGCGACGCGTCGATGTCACCGCTGGAGGTGGACTCGAACTTCCGATAGCCGAAGATGTTCGTGATCACACCATTGCCGAAACCGACATCGAGGTCGGTGCGAAGCGAGCCGAGGATCGTCTCGGTCTCACCAAAGCCAGGATTGTTGATCGACATGTCGAAGGAGTCGCGATCGAAGATGGCGCGGTTCTGACCGGACGGGCCGTCAGAGCGGGCGTCAGTATAATCGATCTTGCCGAGGAATGTCAGGCTGTCGGTCGGCATGAATTCCAGCCCGCCGCGATAGGTCATCGAGCGAAGCTGCCCGTGATTTTCGCCGTTAAACTGGTTCTTGAAGTAGCCGTCGTCATAATTGTACGCGACGCCGAACTTGCCGTTCAGAACGCCCTCGATCAGCGGGCCGGAGACAATCGCCTGGACCGTGCTGCTCGGGCCGCCGCGGCCGCTGTCGACGGGGCCGTCGATGCTGGTACGGGCCTTGAACGAAAACTCGTCGGTCGGGTTCGCGGTGTTGACCACGATCGCGCCGCCGGTCGTGTTGCGGCCGAACAGAAGGCCCTGCGGGCCGCGCAGAACTTCAATGCTGTCAAGGTCGAACAGGTCGACGACAACGCCGGAGTTCACACCGAGATAGACGCCGTCGATGAACACGCCAACGGCGGGGTCGATCGAGGGGATGGACGAGTTGACGCCCAGACCGCGGATGGCGAAGTTCGCGGTGCCGCGGGCGGTGCCGACATCATCGAGCGAAACGTTGGGCGAGGAGTAGCTGAGGCTCTCGAGCGTGGTGACATTGAGCGCGTCAAGCGTATCGGCGTTAAACGCCGTCATGGCGATCGGGACGGTTTGCACGTCCTCGACATCGGCCTTCTTGGTGGCGGTGATGGTGACCGTGCCGAGCACGCGGTCAATCGCGGATTCGCGCGTGGACTCTTCACCTTGGGCAAAGGCTGGCGCGGCAAGGAGCATGGCTGCCGAAGCGGACGACAGCAACAGTCTGTTGAATTTCATTTCTGGGAGCTTCCTCTACATTCTTCTTATTGAACCCACGGTGGCAGGTCCTCGGCAGAACATAGAAGTTCAGAGGTAAATTTTGAACAACCGGACTGCGGGCCGAAACGCGTAAATTGCAAGGTGTTGCAACAGTGTCACGGTTTATCCCGCGTTCCGTCGGGTCAGTCGCGTTTTGGGTCAGAGCGCGCCAAGCGCCCGGCCCGTCACCTCGCCTGCCTCGCGGATCGCGGCGCGGGCTGTGGCTGACATATGGGTCAGGTTCATGAAGCCGTGCACCATGGAGGCATACTCCTTCTCCGTCGCCCGAATGCCCATCGCGCGCAGATTGGACGCGTAGGCGAGCCCTTCATCGCGCAGCGGATCCCAGCCGCAGACGATGATGTGGGCGGGCGGCAGGCCCTTGAGATCCTCTGCGGGCGCAAAAAGAGGTGAGACGCGCGGGTCCATATAGGTTCCGGGCTCCGGCAGATAGTGGCCGCGAAACATCTCGAACAGGCCGGCGGAGATGAAGAAGCCGCTTTCATGCGGCGGCATCTTCTTGCTGCGAATGTCCGCAAACTGAAGAAGCGGGTAGAGCAGAAGCTGGAAAGCCGGCATAGGCCCGCCTGTACGGTTCATCTGTTGGCAGACGAAAGCCGCGAGGTTGCCGCCGGCGCTATCCCCCGACACAGCAACGCGCGCGCCATCAATGCCAAGCTGCTCGCCCTGCGCCGCCAGCCAGGTCCAGGCGGCGAGGGCATCCTCATGCGCACAGGGAAAACTGGTCTCGGGCGCCAGCCGGTATTCGATCGCCAGTACGCGGCAGCGCGCGCCTTCGGCCAGCCGCCGGCAGATCATGTCATGGCTCTCAAGGTCGCCCAGGACAAAACCGCCGCCATGGAAGAAGAGAATTCCCGGCCCAGGCGGAATACCCGCGCCCAGCGGTACATACAGCCGTGCCTTGAGCAGGCCGGCCGGCCCCGGCAGGGTCAGTTGACGCACTTCGGCCAGTTCCGGCGCGTCCGGCTCGCCGGCATAGTCCATGCGGAAGAATTGCTGACGCAACCGTTCGACCGGCAGGCGCAGATCGGGCGGGTGAAGCTCGGGCAGCTGGAACTTGCCGCGAAAATTGCGAAGAGCGTCGTCGAAGGTCATCGTCCCTACCGGTCGCAACTCAATGCGACGATGTGAGGGCGTCTCTGTGATGTTGCAAGTGCGAAGCGGTGGAAGATACGCTAAAGTTGTATGACGCCTGCGGGAGGCGGCTCGGCATAGAGCGCCTGCACAAGGTCTGCGCGCCGCGACTGGACGAGCCGCTGGTTCACATAGCCCTTGTCGGTGATCTCGCCGGCGTCGATGCTGGGCGCTTCGGTCATCACCATCAGCCGCTTGATCCGGCGCGAGGATCCGGGCTCGCCCGAATTGAACGCCGCCGCCTTGCGGGCAAGGTCTGCCACCAGCGCGCCGAAGCCCTTCGCCGGATCGCCCGCCGCCTTGATATATTGCTCCGCCGCGACGGGGGAGGGCCAGACGAGCGCCGTGGCGAAATCCTTGTCCTGGCCGCAGATGACCGCATCGAAGATCAGCGGCGAGCAGGCCGCGACAAAGTCCGGCCTCAGCGTGCCGACCGACACCCAGGTGCCGGAGGAGAGCTTGAAGTCCTCGCCCACGCGGCC
>JBKBVT010000004.1:0-43247 GCA_046289305.1 Hyphomonas sp.
GGCGGTGTCAGTGGCTCCGGCGCGGGATACATGATCGTCCCGGTCAATACCGCGTCCGGACTGTCTGTTCTCGACTGGGACCTCGCAGAATTTGGTCCCGGCGCGGTGGGTGTGACGACCTTTGGTGAGGGGCACGTTTCCGTTGACGGACCACCGGCTGCGTTAATGCAGGGCTGGTTGATGGCGGGGCATCCGGGGCGCTACCCGGCGGCAGAAGAAGAGAGCCATTTCAACGCCTACTGGCTCGGCGATTTCCCATTCGATGTGCCCGCGGAGATGGCCTACTCCAAGGATCTGTATGACTTTTTCGGCGACTTCTTCGCCTATCTCGATCCTCCACCAGATTACCGGGTCTTCCTGCGCCAGCTGGATACACCTCCCCATGGCGGCGCAACGGCGCTCGGCAATTCCTTCATGCTGTCGCGCGGTCCCGCCCAACCTGAAGAAATGGGAGGGCAGGCGCCGCGCGCCACGCTGGCCCATGAGATGATCCATATGTGGGTCGGCGGCCTCAGCGGCGAGCACATTCTCACCAACTGGTTCTCCGAAGGTCTCACGACTTATTATGAATACACACTGCCTTTCCGGGCCGGCCGTGTTTCGCTTGAGGATTATGTCGACGGTCTCAACACGCTGAGCGACCGTTACTATTCCAACCCCGCGCGCGCGATGTCGGCTCTGGAGATCGGGCGTGTCGGCTTCAATGATGGGCGTATCCGCCATGCGCCCTACCAGCGCGGCGCCCTCTACTTCGCTGATCTCGACGCGCGCATCCGTGCCGCCAGCGGGGGAGCGCGTACGCTCGATATGTTCATGCGAGAGGTGTTCGCGCTTCGCCATAGTGGTGATGTCAGCCTGACGCTCGAAGCCTGGAGCGATCTTGTTTCGGTCGAACTCGGCCATGAAGAGGAGGATTATGTCCGGGCCCTGCATGTCGAAGGCGAGCTGATCTTTCCGGCATCGAACGCCTTCGGTGCCTGCGTGCGCGGAACGCCAGCGGAACTGGAGACGGAGGAAGGGGTGTTCAGCGGAATGCGCTGGCACCCCGTTGAGGGTGTCTCGCCTGAGGCCTGTTTTGCTGCAGCTGTTGATTGAGCACCAGGAGTGCCGCCGAGCGCCGAGCGAACATCTTTGCAAGCTGCGGACGCATCTGGAAGAACATCTATGCGCATCGGCAGGGGGCATGCGCCGCCTTTGCATAAATAATTTCGCGGCGGGCTGTCAGCCTGAGATTCAGAAAAGTGCCGACACGCCGCATCGGCCCGAAGGCGCATAAGAATCAAAGGGCAAGGATCAGCTGCACGTGGACGCCTCCGACCATCCTGAAGAACCCATCCTCAGCTTTGCCCATTGGGTGCGCGACATGCTGGCGCTCACGCGCTCCAGTGCGCCGGATATGATCGCGCTGTTCGAAAGCTCTGTTCCCGAGCCGACGGAGATGCTCGGCGATATCATCCGTGAGACTTTCCGGGACGGATACCCAAAGACGTATCAGAGCGTGTTCATGCGCAACAATCCGGACCTCGGCGAGCATCTTGCTGCGCGCTACGGCGTGTCGCAGCAGACAATCCTCTGCACGACCGGCGCAACAACGGCCATTTCGCTCATCTATGGCGCCCTGCTGTCTCCAGGCGACCGGATCCTGGTCGAGGCGCCCGGCTTCGACATCTTCACCAACATGGCCCGCGATGCCGGCGTCTTGGTGGACTTCTATCGCCGTGACGCGCCGGATTTCGGCATCACCGTCGACGGTGTTCTGGAAGCGCTCCGGCCGGATACACGCCTCGTCGTGCTGACCAATCTGCACAATCCTAGCGGCGCCTATGTCAGCGATGTCGTGCTGGCTGCGCTCGCCGAAGCGCTCGCAGAAAGAGGCGTCCTTCTGGTTCTGGACGAAGTTTACCGTGACTATCTCGCCAGTGCTGGGCTCGGGCTTGACCCTGACAAGCACGAAAACGTTCTGCGCATCAGCAGTTTGACAAAGATTTTCGGTCTCAGCACACTGCGTTGCGGCTGGATCATTGCCGGCCGGCAGGTCTTTGGCCGCCTGCGTGATTACTCGGACCGGACGGATTTCAGCGTTTCAAAACTGTCCCATTCGCTGTCAGCAGAAGTGTTCGCGCGGGCTGATGTCTTCGACCAGTGGCGCGATGACCAGATGAAGGCGGCGCGCCCGGTCATCGAGGCTGCGCTGCAGGACATGGCCGAAGCGGGCCTCATGGAGGCCGGCGCCTTGCTGCCGGGTTGTACCTGCTTTCCGCGGCTGATCGGCGTTGACGATACGCGCGCTCTGTCCCAGTGGCTATCGGCCAAGCACGGGGTCGTGGTCGTGCCGGGCGAGTGTTTCGGAACGCCGGGCTATCTCAGGATAGGATATGCGCTTGCGCCGGATCGGCTGGGCGAAGGTCTCGCGCGGCTGTCGCGCGGGCTCACTGAATACCGGGTGAGTGGCCAGAAGCGCCAGATTGCCTGACGGCGCAACGGGAGTAAGCGATGCCTGACGTACAACCTGCCAGTGATGGTCTGAAGCGCAATGTCGGCTTGTTCGGCGTCGTGTCGCTCGGGCTCGGCACGGCTGTCGGCGTGTCGATCTTCTCGATCCTCGCGCCAGCGGCTGCCATCGCCGGCCCGGCCATGCTCATCTCCATGGTGATCGCCATCGTCCCGATGATCGTCTTTGCCATGATCTACGCCTTTATGGGCGCCGCTGCACCGGCAACCGGCGCCTCCTTCGAATGGCCGCGCCGCTTCGTGCATCCGTTCGCAGGCTTCATCATCAGCTGGATGAGGATTGCTGGCAGCACAGCCGCGCTGATCGTGCTGACGATGGTGCTGGTGTCCTACATGTCCACGGTCATCGCCTTGCCGTCAAAGCTCTTCATGCTGGGCATCTTCCTCGCGGTCTTCGTCATCAATCTCGCCGGTGTGTCCTTCGTGGCGCGCAGTCAGGCGATCATGCTGGTGATCCTGCTGGCCACCTGCGCGGTCTTCGTGTTTGGAGGTGTTGGTCATGTCGAAGTCACGCATTTTGAGCCGTTTGCGGACCAGGGTGTCCTTGGCATCCTCGCGGCCATTCCGCTGCTGATCTCGCTCTTTCTGGGCATCGAAAGCGCGACTGAAGTCGGCGGGGAAGTGCGCAATCCGCGCCGTACCATCCCCATGGGGATCCTCATTTCCGTTGTGCTCACCACAGCCATCTACTTCCTGATTGCCGTGGTCGCGATCGGCATCCTCGGTGCGGACGTGCTGGGCGCTTCGTCTGCACCCTTGCTGGACGCTGCGATGGTGTCGATGGGCGAAGGCGGGCGCATCCTGATCCTTGTCTGCGCCGCCGTGGCGATCGGGAGTTCGATTAATGCGACGTTCGTCATTTTGACGCGGTTTCTCTATGCGATGTCGCGTGCCGGGATGTTACCGTCCTTCCTGGGCAAGACGCATGAAAAGCGCGGAGTCCCGCAGAATGCGATCTTCCTTGCATTCGGCCTCTGCTGCCTTGGCTTGTTCATGCCGCAGAACCTAGTCTTCCTGTTCCTGGCCGTGAACATTCCGACCATCCTCAAATACGCCGCGACCTGCCTGTCCGCCATTTTCCTCTGCCGGCGCGAGCCCGAACTGCGCGCGGCGGCACCGTTCAGCCTGCCCGCCCGCATGATTTATGCGCTCGCCGGAGCAGGTATTGTGCTGGGTTTCCTGATCATCCTCCTCGGCATTTCGGCGGACTGGCGGCCATACCTCCTGCTGTCCGGCTGGGCCTGTCTCGGGATTATCTATTACCTGCTCACCCAGCGTTCGCGGCGCGCTTCCGAGGCCGATTAACGGCGCGGGCAGAAATATTCCCCAACAAAGCGCAGGTGAATAAATGTTGCCGAAGCAGCATTGGCACTGTCGCAAATAGTATAAACAAACCGTCATCTGCTTCCTAGCGTGACATCCAACCACAAGCCGTACAGCCGCCAGCGCCATGAGGGAGCTGGAATTGGGGAGGGGGCTCGGGGTCGGAGATCAGCGATGGAGAGAAATGTGATCATGAAGCGCCTGTTGAATACGTGTGCTCTGGCAGCAATGGCGTCCGCGCTGGTAACTCCGCTCGCGGCCGCGCAGGCGCAGGACGAAGCCGTTACCGCTGTTCCGGCCGCGGAGGATGAAACCGCGACCATGGGCACGGTCGTGATCACCGGCTCGCGCATTCGCCGCGATGTCGCGTCCACCCCGGCGCCGGTCATCACTTTCGGCGAAGCGTCATTTGAGGAGCGCGGTCTTATCAGCGCTGGCGACGCGCTCAACGAGATCACTTCGCTGCGTCCCCAGCTGAACCAGGCAGCTGGCGACGGCACGAACTCCGGCACGGGTCAGCAATACCCCGAACTCTTCGGCCTCGGCACCGGGCGTACGCTGACGCTGGTCAATGGACGCCGCTTTGCGACGACTTCCAGCGGTCTCGGCGACGCGCAGGTTGATGCCAACATTATCCCCACCGGCCTCATCGACCGGATCGAAGTGGTTCAGGCCGGCGGCGCGGCGGTCTATGGCTCGGACGCGATTGCTGGTGTCGTGAACTACATTCTGAAGGATGACTTTGAGGGGCTCGTTCTGGATTTCCAGTATGGAGACACCGAGCGACAGAACTTCGAACAGATTGCCGGACGCCTCACTGCCGGTAAGAACTTTGACGGCGGTCGCGGCAACATCGCCCTGAACCTTGAGGCGTCTTCCTCCCCGCTGGCCCGGTTCAGTGACTTTCCGGCCTCCAACCGCTCACGCATCACGACAGGCAACCCGGCCGATACGGGTCCCAATGACGGCATCCCGTCGCTGCGCGAGGTCATTCCGGCCTATTTCTGGAACTTCAACGGCAATGGCGTGATCTTCAACGCGCCTGCGCCCCCGCCGAACTTCCTGACTCAGGTGGGCGGAACGCCGGCCCAGTTTGCGCCGGACGGGTCCGTCATCGCCTATGATCCCGGTAACATTCTCGGCATTCCATTTGCCGAAGGCGGGCAAGGCACACGCTATAGCGACCTCGCCGGACTGCGCACCGGCGTGGAGCGCTTCACAGGCAACCTGATCGGCCATTACGACATTTCCGACAATCTACGCTTTAACGCGGAACTTCTCTACGCGCAGACGAATGCCGAAAGTGTGCCGCAGGGCTATGCGCGCAGCGTGCTGAACCAGACAAGCGTCTCAAGCGGCGCGATCATGTTCACCCGCAACAATCCGTTCCTGACACAGTCAGCGATTGATGCGATCAGCGCGTCCAATCCGGGCTTTGCTGCGGGCGCCCCGCTCTGGCTGTCGCGCCAGTTCTACGATGATCTGTTCCCGAACAATCTTCAGGAAAACAAGACTACAACCTGGCGTGCGCTGGCCGGCTTCGAGGGCGACTTCGAATCCGCAGGCCGCAACTTCTACTGGACCGCTTCAGCGAGCTACGCGGACGTCAGCGGTACCCAAGGCCGCTGGGATGCGAATTTCCTGAAGTTCAACCGTGCGGTCAACTCCGTGCTCAGCGGTGGCAACATCGTTTGCGCGATCAACGCAGATGCAGATCCGACCAATGACGATCCGAACTGCGCGCCCCTGAACCCGTTTGGCGCTGGCAATATCAGCGAGGCCGCGACCCGCTATGTTTCCGTCCGCAACGGCTTCGAATACGAGAATGAGCAGATCGACCTGCTGGCCACTATCGGCACACAACTGTTCACCCTGCCGGGCGGCGGCGTCGACATGGTGCTCGCCTATGAGCATCGCCGCGAGGAAGCTGCTTTCACGCCGTTCGCGGCAAACCAGCAGGGCCTTGTCGGCACGGGCGCCGTCCAGGTGCCGAGTTCCGGCAAATACAACACCAACGAATACTCGGCCGAGGTGCTTGTCCCGGTCTTTGGCGGTGACTTCACTTTGCCGGGTGTCCAGGCGCTCGACTTCAGCGGCACATACCGCTTCGTTGACAACTCCATTGCCGGTGAAGAGTCGGTCTGGAGCCTTGGCTCGCGCTGGGAAGTTATCGACGGCTTGACCCTGCGGGCGACGCGCAGCCGCAACTTCCGGGCTCCGACGCTCGAGCAACTGTTTGCGCCGCAAAACACTATCCTGACCCAGGGCGGCTTCGACCCGTGCGACGCCGACCGGATCAATTCCGGGCCCAATCCGTCCGTCCGCCGCGCAAATTGCGAAGCCGAATGGGCCGCAAACCCGCAATACGGCAACCTCGATACCTTCCAGAACCCCGCCGAGAACTTCACGGTGACCAGCGTTCTGACGGGCGGCAATCCGGACCTGCTCAACGAAGTCTCGGAAACGACCACCTTCGGTGTCGTGTTCGACAATGTTCTTGTGCCGGGCCTTACGGTCTCCATTGACCGGATCGAGATCGACCTCACCGATGGTCTATCGGCCTTCACGACGGCTGACTTCATGGCCACCTGCTATGACAGCACGCCGCAGCCCGCTGCAATCTGTTCGGCCTTCACCCGCCTTCAGACCGCGGATGGCTCCAACCCGGCGGGCACGACCGCGACAGGGCGCACGACGACCTTCAATGCCGGTGAAATCAAGTTCCGCGGCGAGGTCTACTATGTGAACTATGGTTTCGACGTGGGTGACGTGATCAGCGGCGCCAACGGCTTCGTCACGCTGGGACTGGAAGCGACGCATATGGCGGAACTCACGACCTCCGTGACGGGCACGACCTTCGTGCGCACAGACAACACCGTCGCCCGGCCTGACTGGACGGCTCGTTTCAATGCGGCCTATCGCAATGGTCCGTTGCGCCTGACCTATCAGCTCGACTATCTTGACGACGTTCTGGCGCTTCCAAATGCAACTATCGAGAACAATCCGAACCCGGAAATTGATGCGAACTATGTCCACTCTATCTCGGGGCTATACGAAGTCCGCGAGGGTCTGACGCTTCGGGCTGGTGTGACGAACCTCTTTGATGAGGCACCCTCCTATCCCACACTCGTGCATGGTGACATTCTCGGCCGGCGCTATTTTGCCGGTGTGAATTACCGCTTCTGAGGGGCGGCCTGAAACAGGAACAGGTCCAGTAATGATGAAAAACAAGGGGGCGCCAGCCAACATGAGAAACACGATCAGGCGTCTCCTATTCGCATTATCTGCCGGTCCTATCCTGGCGGCCTGCGCCTCAGCGCAAAGCGCAGTGCCGCTGCCGGAAACGTCGTCCCAGACGTTACCTGCAGAGGCCTCACCGATTTTCGCCGAAGACATCGCTGTAAACGGCAGCGGTGTTTTCGGCGGCGAGACGGTCAACTATACGGCGGCAATTGAGCGGATCCGCATTGCGCCGGGCGGCGACCTGCCGCCGGCTGAACTCGTTACTATCTCCTACGTGGCAGAGACGGATAGTCCGCCAGCAGAGCGACCGGTTCTGTTCGTCTTCAATGGCGGGCCGATTTCCGCGTCGCTCTGGCTGCATATCGGCGCGGTCGGGCCGCAGCGCGTTCACGCGCCAGACGATCTCGACGCGCCGCTCGAAGAATTCAGCCTCGTGGCCAATGGCCATTCGCCGCTGGATGCAGCGGACCTGGTCTTCTTCGATCCCGCCTCGACAGGCTTCAGCCGCGTGGAAGAGGGCGAGGACGCGTCGAAATATTTCTCTGTACGGACGGATGCGGCGCAGTTCGTGGCCTTCGCTGAAGCCTGGCTCTCCAAGCATGACCGGACCGGCGCGCCTGTATTCATCCTCGGCGAAAGCTATGGTACGCACCGCGCTGCCGAAGCTGCCGGGCAGATCGCAGAAGCTGACCGGCTGAATCTCGGCGGTGTGTTCCTGATGGGGCAGGCGGTCAATGTCGTGGAATATGCACAGCGCAAACAGAACATTATCAGCTATATCGCCTCACTCCCTACGCTTGCCGCGATTGCCTGGGACCTCGGCTTTGTCGAGAAGGATGGCCTAAGTTTCGAAGCGTTCATGGAGGAGGTTGAGACCTTCGGGGAGGCGGTTTACCTGCCCGCACTGTTCAAGGGCCAACGGATCGCGCCGGACAGTCTTGAAGCCGTGGCGGCCCAGCTGGAGGCTTACACGGGCATTCCATCGGCTTATTATGTTGAGCACCGGCTACGCATCTCAAAGGAGCAGTTCCGGGTCGAGCTTCTGAAAGATCAAGGCCTCGTGCTTGGCCGCAATGATGGGCGTTACACAGGTCCACTCGGCGGCGCGCGCAATGATCCGTCATCTGTCCTGCAGGATGCTTACCAAACCCATTTTGCAACCTACATTGCGGAGACATTCAACGGTCTTTCCCTCGAAGACTACCGCGCCATCTTCAGCGCGGGCCCCGGCTTCGATAGCTGGAACTGGGGCGCTGCCTCGCCTTTCGGTCACTACGCTTATGCTGAAGGCATTAACGCTGCCTTCGCGGCCTACCCGGAGTTTCGGGTTCTGGTCGGCTCGGGCTATCACGACACGCTGACCACAGTCGGTGCAGCTGACTATCTGGTAGACCAGTCAGACTGGCCCCTGGACCGTGTACGGATATCCAAGTACATCGGCGGGCATATGGCCTATTCGGTCGAAGAGTCCGCGCAGGCGTTCGGCGAAGACATTCGCGCATGGGTGCGCGGATGGGACAGCCAATGATATTCATCGGTTCAGATGATATCCGCGATGCGCTCAGCTATGCAGACTGTATCGAGGTCATCCGCGGCGCGATGGTACGGCTGTCCTCCGGCGACACCCGACAGATGCTCCGCCAGATCATGCCACTGGACCAAGGCCGTTTGTTCGGCGTGATGGGTGGTACACTTGGGCCCGGCGGACCGTTCGGTTCCAAGCTGGTATCGGTCACGCCCCAGCGCGCCGAAGGCGGTCCGCCCTCGCACCAGGGCGCCATAGTGATCTTCGATCCGGAAACTGGTGCGCCGCTTTGCCAGCTTGAAGCTGGTATGCTGACAGCCATCCGCACAGCGAGTGCCAGCGCGCTCGCTACCGATGTGCTGGCGCGCCGGGATGCGCGTACCCTGACGATTCTTGGAACCGGCGAGCAGGCCTGGCATCATGCCTGCGCCCTGCTTGAAGTACGCTCATTCGACGAAGTCCGTTTCTGGGGACGAAGCCGCGACCGTGCCGACTCCATGGCAGAAAAGATCCGGTCCAGGACGGGTGTGGAATCTGTCGCCTATGCGGATATCAATGTCGCTGTACGGAACGCGGATGTGATTTGCACCGTGACTGGCGCCGAAGATCCCATTCTCTATGGGCGCTCGGTCAGCGCTGGCACGCATGTGAACGTAGTCGGCTCGAGTTTTGACGGACCCCGTGAGATTGATGATACGCTGGTTATAGCCGCCCGCTTCTTTGCGGATTCGCGCGAATCGGTGCTCGCGCAGGGCGCGGAATTGCGGCATGCCATTGCTAGCGGCGCCGTAACAGGAGACCACCTCCTCGGCGAGATCGGGGAGGTTATCCTCGGAAAAATTTCCGGAAGGACCGGGGATTCCGAGATCACGATCTATAAATCACTCGGACATATCGTACAGGACATTGCATCCGGCTATCATGTCTATGGAAAGATCCGTGGGAGGATACAAGCATGAAACCAACCAAGCTGTTCCCGAGCGCCTTGATGGCTGCTTTCACGCTGTCTTTCAGCGCCTGTGCCCAGACCGGCACACCCGCTTCGCCTATTGCCGAGACGCCTGCCGCGCCGGTCGCCGAGCGCGCGGCGACACTTGCAGACCTCTCGGAACCTGCCCCCTACCGGAGCGTCACGGAGCACAGATTCACAGCCAATGGCCAGCCCATCACCTATACAGCGATCGCCGGCGAGACATGGCTGCGCGACCTGAATGGCAAGGCCACTGCCAGCATCTTCTCCTTCACCTATCTGCGTACGGATGTTGAAGATCAGGGCCGCCCGGTCGTGTTCGTCTTCAATGGCGGGCCGGGCTCTGCTTCGATCTGGATTCACATGGGGGCCATTGGCCCACGCCGTCTGGTGCTGGATGCGGACGTCAACCCGTCCAATGTGCCGCCTTTCGGGTTGGAAGATAATCCCAACAGCATCCTTGATATCGCCGATCTCGTTTTCATCGATCCGGTGGGCACCGGCTTCAGCCGGCCGCTAAACGACACGGACCCGAAGACGTTCTGGGGGGTCGATGAGGATGCTGAGTCGGTTTCGCAATTCATCGAACTCTGGCTCAGCGAGCATGGCCGCTGGAATTCTCCGAAATATGTGCTTGGCGAAAGTTACGGGTCCATCCGTGCCGCGGTGCTGCCGCGGGCGCTGATGGGCGGGCCGATCTATGGCGGGGTGATGCGCGGCATCACACTCGACGGCATCATTCTGCTTGGCACCACACTGGACGCGCGCCAGGCGGGCGGCGCGACGACACCTGATGGCTCCCTTGCGGCAAAGCAAGCCCGCGCCTTGCCAGGCCTCGCGGTGACATCAGCCTTTCATGGACTGGTAGACGTCCCCGCTGGCGGCCTTATCGCGGTCTATGACGCGGCGGTCACTTATGCCCGCGATACCTATGAGCCTGCCTTGCGGCAGCATCTGTCCGGCACGCTCGCAGCTGAAACCCGCGCCGAAGTGCTCCGCCAGCTGAGCGCCATGACCGGTCTCTCTGAAAGCGAATTCGGCGTCGATCTGCATATCGACGAACGCCGCTACGCCAAGACGGCGCTGCGCAGCCGCGGCCTCGAGATCGGCATGTATGACAGCCGCTATACCCTCCCGCTCGCCAATAGCGGCGGTGATCCGGTGGCAGATGATCCAGCCATGACGCTTTATGTTCCGGGTTTCATCGCGGCCTTCAATCAGATGATACGAGATGATCTCGATGTTCGCCTGGCTCGCCCGTATGCGGCGATCCGTTGGCGCGACCTGCTGTTCAGCTGGAACTGGGCGCGCCAGGGTGTGGCAGAGGGACAGAGCTTTGCTACCGACCTTGCCTGGGCCATGCGCCGCAATCCGAACCTGCGTATTCTCGTCGCCTCCGGCTATTACGACCTCGTCACGACACCCGCCGACGCCCGTGCCTCAATCGCCGCCGCCGGCCTGCCTGACGATCGCGTAACGTTCACGGACTATGAGTCAGGTCACATGCTGTATCTCGGTGGCACGTCCGAGGCGTTCTCGGATGATCTGAGGGACTTCATTCACGAGTGAGTGGCGTCATCTCAGGCAGGGCCCACTACGTCTAGGAGCAGGTCGACATCATCTGCTGTGTTGAAGACGGAGACGGTTGGACGCAGACGGTTTGCTGACAGGGTGGTCACAATGCCGGCGTCCCGCATCCGCGGCGCGAGCCTCGCGCGGGCATCGGCATAGACGCAGGCCACAATTGGTGTCTCCGACTCCTCAGGTGTCATCAGCTGATGGCCCTGCGCGCGCAACCCGTCCTTGAGGCGGCTGGTCAGGCCGATGGCATGTTTCTGGATCGTCTCGACACCGATCGATTCGATATAGTCGAGGGAAGCATTGAGCAGCGCAATCGTCGTGTGCGAATGGGTTCCCAGTGCAAACATGCCGGTGGCTGTGTCGGAAAGTTCGTAGGTCGCAACGTCCTCACCCGGAGGGTCCAGCGGATAGACATGGCTGGTGAACCTGCTGATGCCATAATAGCCATACTGTGTGCGGCTGAGGGCTTCTCGCGCGCCGCGCTTAACATAGAGAAAGCCAAGGCCGAAATCCCCCATCAGCCATTTATAGCTGGCGCAGGCTGCAAAATCGACGCCGCTGGCATGCAGGTCCAGCGGGATGCAGCCCGCCGCATGGATGATATCAGCATAGACCAGCGCGCCGCGCGAATGCGCAAGGTCGCATATCGCTTTGAGGTCATGCTGGAATCCATTGACGGTGGAGACCAGCGATAGCGCGACGAGCCGTGTGCCGGGCGTGATTGCGCGGCCCATGTCTTCCAGCGAGATGCGGCCTTCATGGTGCTGCACCCAGGCGACATCGCACCCGGCTTTTCCCAGTTCCATGTAAAGCGGCACTGAGCCAAAGAAGTGCAAAGTGTCCGTCACGATGCGGGCGCCTGGCGAAGGCAGCATCAGGGAACGGACGATCATCTGCTCGCCGGTCGTCGTGCTTTGGACAAAGGTGATCTCGTCCGCATCCGCATTGACGAGGCGGGCAAATTTTTCGATCGCGCCATTGCTGTTCAGCGTATACTGACTGTCGGGCGGGTGGCTCGCGCGGTGATCGAGATAGGCGTCGATCGAGGCGCACGCCTGACGGCTGACCGGGTGCTGGGATCCGGCATTCAGATACACGGTCGAGCCGAGATCGAAACTCGCGCGGTCGGGCAGGGCGGTCGTCGCCAAAGACATCGCCCCGCCTGTCTCCGCCGTTGCGGCCCCGCTTCGGCAAGCTGCTGCGCCAGCCAGCGCCCCTGCACCAAGCGCCAGATAGCCGCGTCGTGTCATCTCAGACATCTGTTTCTCCATTGAGCGACCGGCGCCCTTGTCATTCTATATCCGAATATAGAGTGTTCCTATGAATGGATCATGCATTCATCAGGGCGTTCCTGCATGGATGTTTCTGGCAATGCAGCGGCATCTGCTGGATGGGCATAGGATTTTTTCCCCGTTTGTGGCGAACTAGCTGCATGATGAGGCAACCCCAACTGAATGCCGGACTCACCGCGGCCATATTGGCTGCGGCTCTTGTCGCCTGTGCTTCGCCGGTGGAAGCCGCGCCTATCTCTGAACCACCTCTTTCTTGGTCCGCCGCGACGGCTGGCCCCTTTCAGACCGTGCAGGACCGGTTTGACGCCGAACCCCTCAGCTATTCTGTATCCTGGAGCGAACTGCGCCTCGACCCGCAGGACGAAGACGCCAGCGCGACCATTTCCGCTACCGCCTATGTCCGCAACTGCGAGTGTGATGCGGCCTCCAAACCGGTGATGTTCTTTTTCAATGGCGGGCCGGGCGCCTCTTCCTCG
This sequence comes from Hyphomonas sp., assembly GCA_046289305.1. Classification (GTDB taxonomy): domain Bacteria; phylum Pseudomonadota; class Alphaproteobacteria; order Caulobacterales; family Hyphomonadaceae; genus Hyphomonas. The sequence goes on from JBKBVT010000004.1 coordinate 12,922, forward strand.
CCGCTTCACTTTTCGATGGGCCCCAAGGCGAGAGGCGAAGACGGCGTCTTCCCGGAAAATCCTTACACAGTTTTGCGCGCAGCGGATCTGGTCTTTATCGACCCCGTCGACACCGGCTTCAGCCGGGCCAACTCCGAGGCGGGCCAGGCCAAGTATCTCGGCGTTGAAGGCGATATTGATGCGGTAGGGCGGTTCATCCAGGCATGGTTGGACCAGAATGACCGCTCCGGTGCGCCGGTCCTCCTCGCCGGGCAGAGCTATGGCGGCGCCCGCCTCGCAAACCTCGTCCCGAGTCTGACTGGCCTCGATGTCCGCGGCCTCGTCATGGTGTCGCCGGCGCTGGACAGCGGAGCGGGGCAGACCGATCTCGGTCATGTGTTTGCGCTGCCGACCATGGCGGCCACGGCCTGGCGGTTTGGCCGTTCAGAGATCGATGCGGCAAGCGAGGCCGAAAGCTGGGAACTCGCCCGCGAATTTGCTGAGACAGATTATCTCCTCGCCCTCCAGAAAGGCGACCGGATCAATCTGGAAGAAAAGGCTGTCATTGCGTCCGCGATGGCCGCAATGACAGGCCTTCCCGCCAAAGCGATCCTTGACGCGAACCTTCGCCCCGGCATTCAGTTTTTCCTCGAAACCGTCCTTGCGGAGGACGGCCTGCTCGTCAGCAGGCTGAACACTGCGCGCACCTCCCCTTTGCCGTCTCCGGACGTCAACGCGCACCGGCCTGCTGCGGCAAATGATCCTTCGCTTGGTCTCGGGCGCTCGAATGTCATCGTTGCTCCTGACATCGCCGAATACCTGACCGCCGCCACTGGTCTTCACACGAGCGAGGACTACCGCTCCCTCAATCTGGATGCCAACTTCCTCTGGGACTGGCGCGGGTCGTCGAGGGCCCCGCGTTTCTATGTCAGCGCCGCGCCGGCCCTGTCCCGCTTTATGCGGGAGACTCCGCAGGTCAAATTGCTCGTCTTCGCCGGATATCGCGACCTCGCTACGCCGCTGCTGGCGACCGACTATGCGCTCACACATAATGGTCTGCCGCAGGACCGGGTGGAACTCGTGGCCCTGCCGGGTGGGCATTCGCCATATGATGAGTCCGGCCTTAAAGCTGAGATCGCAGATAAGCTTTTCACATTCATTCAGTCTGCTGTTCAGGCAGCGCCAACATCTTCGCAGGAGTCTGCCGAATGATCATCCGCCTCAACCTTCTTCTCGTTTCTATCCTGTGCCTGATGGCCCCGCAGGCGGCTTTTGGCCAGACGATGAAACAGGACTTTGCCATCATCCAGAACGGCGAGAACGTCGGTCATCTGAAGGTCGAGGAGACCGGACTTTCTGCCACGGTTGATTATTATGTCGACAGCAATGGCCGAGGTCCAAAGCATCAGGAGACGCTCACGGTCGACGAGGCTGGCGTCCCGGTCCGCTGGACCATTGAAGGCACGTCCCTTATGGGCGGCAAGGTCGAAGAATCCTTCGCGATCAGTGACGGCGTGGCCCGATGGGTGAGCCAGGCGGATAGCGGCACCGTCCAGCTTTCGGAACCGTCACTTTATGCGGTAAATGACGGCAGTCCGTGGGCCGATTATGTCTATGCGCGCGCCCTCTTGGCTGCGCCCGGTCAGCGGATGGCTGTCCTGCCGTCGGGCGATATCACCCTTGAAAAACTGCGCGACTTTTCTGCGACGGGCAGTGCGGTTGTCGGCATCTATCGCCTGTCCGGTATCGACATGAATCCGACTCTCCTCGCGATCGACGCTGACGGAGACTATTTCGCCCGCTTCTCGGAATCGTCAGCCATCATCCGGTCCGGCTTCGAAGACAACGTGCCGCCGCTTCTTGAACTCGCCCGCGAGCTGAAGGCGGCCCAGACTGAGGAGATGGCGCGCCGCCTCTTGCACCGTTTCGAAGCGCCATATGCCATCACAAATGTCCGTGTGCTGGATGTGCGCGATGGCTCCCTCAGCGACCTCATGACCGTGACCGTCAGCGGCAATGCGATCACGGACGTGGCGCCCTATGAGCCTGGCGCTTTGCCAGCCGGCACGCCCACCGTGTTTGATGGTGAGGGCGGCGTCCTGATGCCGGGCCTCGCCGACATGCACTCACACGCAACGTCCAGTACCGGCTTTTATTATCTGGCAGCGGGAGTGACCACCACGCGCGATACGGGCAATGAAAATACCTCCTTTCAGGACCTCCTGAAGCGGATGGAGGACGGCAGTGCCGTCGGCCCGCGCATCACACCCGCAGGCTTCATTGAAGGCCGGAGCCCTTTCTCCGCGCGATACGGGATCATCGTCGCCTCGGAAGAAGAAGCCATTGATGCCGTAGACTGGTACTCAGACCACGGATTCACCTTCATCAAGACATACAACTCCATGAATCCTGCCTGGATGGAGGCGGTGGCGGAGCACACCCATGCACTCGGCATGCGCCTTATTGGCCATATCCCGGCATTCACCAATGCCGATGCCATGATCGATGCAGGCTTTGACGAGGTGACCCATATCAACCAGCTCATCCTCGGCTGGCTGCTCGAGCCAACCGAGGATACGCGCACTCCGCTTCGCCTGACCGGCATGGCCCGCGGTGCAGACCTCGACCTCAGTTCCGAAAAGGTGCAATCCACCATCCGGCGGATGCAGGAGAACAATACGGCGATTGATCCGACGGCGGTCATTATTGAGCGGTTGATGCTGAGCCGGGCTGGTACTGTTGCAGCAGGCGACGCACCCTATCTCGACCATATGCCCATCGGCTACCAGCGCTATCGCCGCCGCAGCTTTGTCACCATCGCAAATGCAGCGGAGGACGCGGCCTATCAGGAAGGTTTTAGCCGGGTCCTGGATACCCTCAAGATGCTGAATGAGGCTGACATCACCATCCTACCGGGTACGGACGATGGGACCGGCTTCACGGTACACCGTGAGATCGAGCTTTATGCTCTGGCAGGTATCCCGCTGGCCGATGTGTTGCGGATCGCGGCCTGGAACCCGGTTGAATATATGGGGTATGCAGACACGCTCGGTTCGATCGAGACAGGCAAGCTGGCGGATTTCATTCTGCTGAGCGGCAATCCGCTCGAGGATATCAGCGCGATCCGCACCCCCCGGATGGTCGTACGGGACGGCGACGTCTTCTACCCGTCCGAAATCTATGAAGCGCTTAGCATCAAGCCCTTTACAGAGCCGCCGCCCGCGCTTCGCAAGGCGTCAGCGCCCGCCCAGGTAGAGGCGCAGGCGCCGGCAGCGCCATCGCCGCTGTCTGCTGATGTGCAGCATTATCCTATGTTTACGGATGGTCTTCCGATGAGTGCAGACGATCTTCCGTTTTCCGGCGCCGTCCGGGTCGGCAATGTCATCTATCTGTCGGGACAGATCGGCGGCGGGCAGGCAAGCGCTTCCGATGATTTCCGCGATCATGCCGTGGAGGTGATGGAGTCGGTTCGCAAGCTCGCCGCTTCAGCAGGCGCCGGCATGGACCAGATCTTCAAATGCACCGTTATGTTGGATGACATGCAGAACTGGCCCGCCTTCAACAAAGTCTATGCAACATATTTCGAAAGGGGCCGGATGCCTGCCCGCAGCGCCTTCGGCACAGACGGGCTAGCCCTGGGCGCAACGGTCGAGCTGGAATGCATGGCTTACGCAGTCAATCCGTAGCCGGACGAGCGCTTAAAGTGCCTTGTTGCCGCGCACGGGGATGGCTGTGGTCGATTTCAACTCGCCCAGCGTGGCGGTCGAATTGACGGTCTCGACGCCCGGCAGTTGCAGAAGGAAATCCATCAGGAATTCCTGATACCATTTCATCGACTTGGCGAGGATCTTCATCATCAGGTCCATCTCGCCGAAAATGGAATAGCATTCGAGAATTTCGGGCGTGTTCTGTATCTTGCGGAGGAAGATCTCCCGATCCTTTTCAGACAGGCGCGCCACTTTCACATAGGCGAAGATGTGCAGCCCGAAACCGAGTTTTTCCCGGTCCAGTATCGCGACCTGCTGACGAATGTAGCCTTCATCCTTGAGCCGCTGCAGCCGCCGCCAGCATGGGGACTGTGAGAGGCCGACAATCTCAGCCAGCTCAACGGTGGAGACAGAACAGTCCTTTTGGAGCTGTTCGAGGATCTTGATGTCAAATACTGAAAGGTCTTCGCTCATCCTGGTAGTTTCATGTCAGAAAAACAAAAAAGCAACATGGCGCATGCTGATTGTTCGCAGGACGCCAGAAAACTATGCTCCGTTCTGCGAAATGCGCTTGAAAAATATCACTCGTGTACCGAGGGAGGCATCTAAAGCGGCAAAATCGCCAGTTCGACCAACCGGCTGATGCGGGCGTGCACGCGTTTGCGTTCATCCTCATCGGCATAGGATTGGCCCGTTATGCGCATGCTGATGGACACGCCCATCAGCAAGGCCCCGAAAATCTGTGACCGGGTCATCGCGTGGTCTCCGCCGATCACCTCGGCAAACGGGCGATGGAACCGCTCATCGATCGAGGCTTGCACGAGCGGCGCGGCCGTGGGCGAGCTCGCGGAATGCAACAGGATGAGTATGTCATCCATGGGGTTTTCTTCCTTAGCTTCGGGCGGTTCCAGCAGGAGGTCCGCAACCCGCTCCGGCAAACCTTCCATTTGCTCGCCGATCAGATCGAGACCGCGCTTTCCGCTCCGTAGCACCTCCGAGAACAATTCTTCCTTTGACCCGAAATAGCGCGACACCAGGGCGGCGTCAGCGCCGCTGAGTGAGGCAATTTCCCGGATGCCGACATTCTCATAGCTGTCGCGCGCGAATAGGGTCCGCGCAGCGCTCAGAATGGCAGATTTGGTCGCGGCGGCATCTCTGCGACGGACAAGTTGCGGCTTTTTCATGCGTCTTCCTACCCCAGAAAAATAAATATGTCATCGCCTGTTGACTTGTGCTTTTCCTAACGTCATATGCCGTCAACAGCTGATGACTTATGGGCGGACTTTCTCTGTTCTGCCCTGATTATGAAGGAAAAATGAATGCGTTCGCGCCAAATTGCAACTGTTTCTGTTCTGGCGACGGCATTTGTGCTGGGCGCCTGCGGGGCGCCGCAGGCCCAGGAGCAGGGTGGTCCGCCAACGCCTCAAGTCGACGTTGCCATTCCGCTTGTCGCCCAACTGGCTGACTGGAATGGGTATATTGGTCGTTTCGATGCCGTCGAGCGGGTTGAAGTCCGCGCCCGGGTCAGCGGGTATGTGAAAACGGTCAACTTCGAAGATGGCGGGCGGGTCAGGGCTGGCGACCTCCTCTTCACGCTGGATGACCGCCCATTCCGCGCGTCACTCGCCCAGGCGGACGCGCAGCTTGCCCAAGCGAGAGCCCAGCTGTCCCAGGCCGAGTCCGATCTTGCGCGCTCCGGGCTGCTGAGCCAGTCAGGCGCCGTTTCGGTCGAGGAACTCGAACAGAACCGCACCCAACTTGCTAGCGCCACTGCCGCCGTGGCCGCCGCGCAGGCCGGTGTAGATGCCGCGCGGCTTGATCTCAGCTTCACCCGCGTCACGGCGCCGATTGATGGCCGGGTCTCCGCCCGGAATGTCGACTCCGGCAACCTGGTGGCCGGCGGCAACTCCTCCGGCGACATCCTCACGACCCTGGTGCGCGATGACGAACTCTACTTCACCTTCAATGTCTCCGAAGCGGACTACCTGCGCTACATGCGTGCCGAACAATCCGAAGGCCCCGTGAAGGCGGAGGCGAGGCTTCAGGACGAGCCGACCTTCACACGCGCCGGTCAGGTCGTGTTCGCCGACAACCGAATGGGCGATACGACAGGCTCAATTCGCATACGCGCGCTGATCGACAATGAAGACGGCCTCATCCGCCCAGGCATGACCGGAGAAGTCCGCGTCAATGGCTCCGCGCCCTATTCAGCGCTCATGGTGCCTCAGACGTCCGTCCAGACGGATGGCACACGCCGCACCCTGTTCCTCGTCAATGAGCACAACCAGGTCGAAGCCGCCCCGGTGGAGCTTGGCCCAACGAGTGGCAACATGCAGGTGATCCGCGGCGGCCTCCAGGCGAATGACAGGGTCATCGTGAACGGACTTCTGCGTGCCCGTCCCGGCGCGGTCGTCAATCCAGTTGCCGTCCAACTCGATTATGAAACAGGTCCCGATAGCGCAGCGCAGCTTCTGAGCCGCCCCGCCATGTCGGCGCGACGCGTGAACTAAACTCGGCGCTCTTCGGCCGCCCCATCTTTTTCTCTCCCTCCCAGAGACAACTCCTCATGCGCATTTCACATTTCTTCATCCGGCGGCCAATTTTCGCCGCGGTGATCGCCATTGTCATCACACTGCTCGGCGCCTTCGCCTATCCGAGGCTACCGCTCGCTCAGTATCCCGACATCGCGCCGCCGACTATTTCCGTCATGGCGGCCTATCCCGGCGCTTCTGCCGAGGACGTCTCCAACCAGGTTGCCGCGCCGCTGGAACAGGAGATCAACGGCGTCGAGAACATGCTCTATATGACATCGTCCTCAACGGCGGACGGCGTCGTGATGCTGACCATCACCTTCGCTCCCGGCACCGATCTCGATACGGCGCAGGTACAGGTCCAGAACCGGGTCTCCCGCGCCGAGCCGCGCCTGCCGGAACAGGTTCGCCAGACCGGCATTTCGGTCAATCAGCAGTCCTCCGGCTTCCTGATGCTAGTGGCGCTCCGCTCGCCCGGCGGCCAGCTCGATCCGGAATATGTCGCGAACTATGCCAGCTCAAACATCAAGGACCGCCTCCTGCGCCTGGATGGTGTGGGCGGCGTGGAAATCTTCGGCGGCGGCAATTACGCCATGCGTATCTGGATCAATCCGGAGCGTGCCGCTGCGCTGAGCCTCACTTCCGCGGATATAATCAACGCCCTGCGCGCGCAGAATATTCAGGCCGCCGGCGGTACGCTAGGGCAGGCGCCCTATGCCGACGCTGGCGCGCCGCCCTTCCAGATTCCGGTTCAGGTGCGCGGCCGCCTGATCGAGCCACAGGAATTCGGCGATGTCGTCATCCGCCGCGGCGAGGATGGCTCTGTTGTCCGCCTGCGTGATGTGGCCCGCGCCGATATCGGCGCCGAGAACTATCTCGTCCGCGCTTATTTCGACGGTGAGCCGGGCATCGGCCTTGGCATCTCGCAGCAGCCCAATGCCAATGCGCTGAGTTCTGCGGCGGCCGTCATCGCCGCAATGGAAGAGGCCCGGCTCGAATTCCCGGACGGGCTGGAATACATCATTCCCTATAACCCTACAGAGTTCGTCGAGGCGTCTGTCTCTTCAGTGCAGCACGCGCTGATCGAGGCCGTGTTCCTGGTGATGCTCGTCATCCTTGTCTTCCTGCAGACATGGCGCGCCGCGATCATCCCGATTATTGCGATCCCGGTCTCGATCATCGGGGTGTTCGCCGTTCAGCTTGCGCTCGGCTATTCCATCAACTCGCTGTCGCTGTTCGCGCTCGTCCTCGCGGTCGGTATCGTGGTCGATGACGCGATTGTAGTGGTCGAGAATGTCGAACGATCCATAAGCGAAGGCCGCACGCCCATGGAGGCGGCAAAGGTCTCGATGGAGGAAGTCGGCGGCGCGTTGATCGCGATGAACCTCGTGCTTGTCTCTGTGTTCGTGCCGACCCTGTTCATCGGCGGCATCCCGGGCATCTTCTATGAGCAGTTCGCCGTCGCCATCGCCTCAGCGGCTGTCATCTCGCTGGTCGTCTCGCTCACCCTGTCACCCGCCCTCTGCGCTCTGTTGCTGAAACCGCATGACCCTCATGGCCACAAGAAAGGCAGCCCGCTGCTCGCGCCCCTGCGCATGGCAGGCAGCGCCTTCAATACGGGCTTCGACTGGCTGTCGAACACCTATGGCAAATTCATTTCCAAGCTCGTCCGCCTGCTGGTCGTCGTTATGGTCGTCTATGCGGGCCTGCTCGCCATCACCGGCTGGCGCCTGAACGAGACGCCGACCGGCTTCATCCCGGAGCAGGACCAGGGCTTCCTGATCGGCGTCGTTCAGCTTCCTGCTGGCGCGTCGCTGGACCGGACCGACACGGTCATGCAGGGCGTCATCCAGATGCTGCTGGAGACAGACGGCATTGCCGGGGTCGGCGCTATGGCAGGCCTTGACGGCTCCAGCTTCTCCTCCGCCTCCAACGCCGGCACGATGTTCATCCGGCTCGACTCCTTCGAAAAGCGTCAAGGCAATGATGCCCTCTCGGCTGTTGCTATCTCTCAGCGTCTGACGGGTCAGCTGATGCAGACATTGCCGGAAGGCAACGCCTTCATCATCGCGCCCCCGGCGGTACAGGGAATGGGCGCGGGCGGCGGTTTCAAGATGATGATCCAGGATCGCGCCGGCCTTGGTACGGAGGCACTCCAACAGGCGACCTTCGCCATGATGGGCGCCGCTGCCCAGGATAGCCGCGTCACCAGCGTCTACACCACCTTCAACACCAACTCGCCTACTGTGCAGGTGGAGGTGGACCGCGACCGCGCGCAGCTCCTGGGCGTCGAGCCCGCCGATATCTATGCAACCCTCGGCACCTATCTTGGCTCGACCTATGTAAACGACTTCAACTTCCTTGGGCGGACGTTCCGCGTCACCGCCCAGGCGGATGCACCCTTCCGCGAGACGGCTGCCAGTATCGGCCAGTTCCAGGTTCGGTCCGCGAGCGGAGAAATGGTGCCGCTTTCGGCCGTCGCTCAAATCACGGAAGGGTCCGGCCCGGTGCGGATGGTGCGTCACAACAACATGCCGGCCATCGAGCTTAACGGCCAGACGCCGGCCGGCATCTCCACCGGCGCCTCGCTGCAGGCCATGGAAGAGATTGCGGCGCAGATCCTGCCGGAAGGCATCGGCTTTGAATGGACCGAGATGGCCTATCAGGAAAAGGCGGTCAGAAACTCCAGTACGCTGATCTTCGTCATGGCCGTGGTGTTCGTCTTCCTCGTCCTCGCCGCGCAGTATGAAGCCTTCACCCTGCCATGGGCGGTGATCTTCATCGTTCCGATGTGCATCCTCGCCGCCATGATCGGCATCGGTATCGCCGGCATGGCCAATGACATCCTCGCCCAGGTCGGCCTGATCGTACTGATCGCACTGGCCGCCAAGAATGCGATCCTGCTGGTGGAATTTGCCAAGCAGGCCGAGGAAAAGCAGGGCCTCACCCCGCGCGAAGCCGCTGTTGAAGGCTCCCGCGTGCGTCTGCGCCCGATCCTTATGACGTCGTTTGCCTTCATCTTCGGGGTCATGCCGCTGGCCTTCGCCACGGGGGCAGGGGCGGAGATGCGCCAGTCCATCGGCATTACGGTGTTCTCCGGAATGATCGGGGTGACGCTGTTCGGCCTCATCTTCACTCCGGCCTTCTATGTGATCGGCCGGATGGCCTCGAAACTGCTGCCGGGATCAAGAAGTCAGCCGTCGGAAGACATCAAGTCGCCGGTCGAAGGAGGCCAGGCATGAGCACGATCAGACAAAACTACTGGCCGGTTGCAGCCGCTTTCGCGCTCGGCGCCTGTGCCACTGCGCCGGCTATTCCAGAGAGCACAATCGCTGCCCGCGCCAACAGTGCCTTGATCTCGGCGGACACTGCCGATGTCTCAGCAATGCCCGTGCCAAAAGACTGGTGGCGCCTGTATGACAGCGCCGCGCTCGACAGCCTCGTGGCTGAGGCGCTTGCCAACAACCGTACCCTCGCTGGCGCTGCGGCCAATCTCGAACAGGTCCGCGCGGGTCTCTCCGGGGCTCGCTCCGCCCTCCTGCCATCCACGATGGCGACTGCCGGCGGGCAATATGTACGGGATCCGAGCTTGGCGCCGCGCGATGTCGACACCGATCTCTATTCGCTCGGCTTCGAGATGGCCTATGAGGTCGATCTCTTTGGCCGCGTCCGTTCCAGCGTCGAAGCAGCGCGCCACGATGCCGCCGCCGCCGAGGCTGTCTACCAGGCCGCCTCGCTGATGGTTGCCGGCGAAACCGCCCGCGCCTGGATCGACTACTGCGCCGGCAATATCCAGCTTGAGACCGCCCGGTCGAACTTTGCGCTGCAGGACGAGACCCTCGGCCTCACCCGCACCCTTTTCGATGCGGGCCGCGGCATTCGCCTGGATGTCGTACAGGCCGAGGCGGCGCTTCGCAGCGCCGAGGCCGATATTCCGTCGGTGCGCGCAGCACGCGACGCCGCCTTGTTCCGTCTGGCCCGCCTGACTGGTCAGACCCCGCGTGAGATGAGCCAAGCGGTCCCCGCATGCGAGAGCATGCCGCAGCTCGTCTCCCTCCTCCCCACCGGGGAAAGCGCAGCCCTTCTTGCGCGCCGTCCGGATGTGCGCCAGGCGGAACACCAGCTTGCCGGGGCCGCTGCCCGTGCGGGCATTGCGACTGCGAACCTCTATCCTTCCGTCCGCCTCGGCGGATCCGTCACGACTGCCTCTATGGGAGGGGCAGGCGACCTGTTCGACGAAGACGGCCTCAGCTTTGGTCTCGGCCCTCTGATCAGCTGGAACTTCCCGAATGTCACCGCCGCCCGCGCCCGGTTGCAAGCGGCTGAAGCGGGTGTCGACGGCGCATTGGCTAATTTCGAGGAAACATTCCTTACGGCGTTGGAAGAGGCTGAAACGGCCCTGACCAATTATGCAGCAGAGAAAGAACGCTACGCCGCGCTCGCCGCTTCCAATGCAGCTGCAGAGGAAGCCGCTGAACTCGCACGCACGCGCTACCGTGTGGGCTCGGCCAACTTCCTCAGCGTGCTGGACGCTGAGCGCACGCTGATTGATACCCGTACCGCGCTCGCACGCTCGGAGGCGGCGCGGGCCAGCGCCGAGATCAACGTCTTCATGGCAATTGGCGGCGGTTGGACCGGCACGCCCTGAGCGTGACTACGTAACTTCCACGGTTATCAGGTACGGCCCGTTTCGGTCTAACGATCTTGGGCCAAGCGGAAGGCTTTTCTGACCGCAGCCCTGTCTGCTGCCAGGTGTGGAGGCCTAACCTTGACCGAAACTCTCCCGCAAACGATCGCAGCAGAGGGGCAGTATCACGCCCGCCCCGCCCCGGAGATCCTGTCAGAACTCGGCGTCGATCCATCGACCGGCCTGACGGATAGTGAAGCCGCTGCTCGCCTCGCCAGCCATGGCCCGAACCGCCTGCCGGCCCCGAAGCCGCGCAACGTGTTCCTGCGCTTCCTTTCGCATTTCCACAATGTGCTCATCTATGTCTTGATCGGGGCTGGCCTTGTGACGGCCTTTCTCCAGCACTGGATCGACACGGTTGTCATCTTTGCTGTCGTCATCATCAACGCCGCTATTGGCTTCATCCAGGAGGGCCGCGCCGAACAGGCGATGGAAGCCATCCGGGATATGCTGACGCCCCACGCTTCTGTGCTGCGCGGCGGCAAAAGGGTGACAGTCGAGGGCGAGGCGTTGGTGCCGGGCGACATCGTCCTCCTCGAAGCGGGCGACAAGGTGCCCGCCGATCTGCGCGTCGTTCAGGCCAGCAATCTTCAGGTGCAGGAAGCCATTCTCACCGGGGAATCCGTTCCCGTCAGCAAGCACACCGATCCCGCCGCGGCAGACGCGCCTTTGGGCGACCGGAAATCTCTCCTTTTCAGCGGCACGCTGGTCACGTCCGGCACCGCCCGCGGCGTCGTTACCGCGACCGGTCAGGCCACGGAAATCGGCCGGATCAGCGGTCTCCTCAGCGAAGTACAGACCCTGACCACGCCGCTCGTGACCCAGATGGCCAGCTTCGCGCGCTGGCTCACGGTAATGATCCTGCTGATCTCGGCGCTGCTGCTTGTCTACGGCTACTTTGTCGATCACTTCGAATTCATCGATGTATTTATGGCGGTGGTCAGCCTTGCCGTGGCCGCCATTCCGGAGGGGCTGCCAGCTGTACTGACGATCACTTTGGCCGTGGGTGTCCAGGCCATGGCGCGGCGCAACGCCATCGTCCGGCGGCTGCCTGCGATCGAGACGATCGGTTCCGTCTCGGTCATCTGCAGCGACAAGACCGGCACCCTGACCCGCAACGAGATGGTCGTCAGCGCCGTTGTGACCGCGGCCGGAAAGTCCGAAATCGGCGGCGAAGGGTACGCACCGAGCGGCGACGTCAAGGGCGCAAACACTGCCGCGCTGGCGCCGCTCGCCCGGGTCGCCGCGCTCTGCAATGATGCCAGCTTGATCGAAGTGGAGGGGGACTGGCAGGTTGAGGGTGACCCGATGGAGGGCGCCCTCATCGCGCTCGCCGGCAAACTCGGTATCAACCGATCGGACGCCGAAATACGCGAGCCGCGCATCGCCGAGATCCCGTTCGACTCCTCGACCCGTTACATGGCCACGCTGCACAGTCAGGCGGGCGGGGAAGCCCTCATCTGCGTCAAGGGCGCGCCGGAACAGATTACCGCGATGGCCTGCGCCCAACGTGCCGCGGATGGAACCAGCGAGCCCGTCGATGCTGCTTACTGGCAACGCCTCGGTGACGAGATTGCCGGGCAGGGCATGCGCGTCCTGGCGCTGGCGGAGCGGCGTCTCAACACGCCGCCCAAACAATTCAGTCCCACGGACCTAGAGGACGGCGTCGTCCTTCTTGGCCTCGTCGGCCTGATCGATCCGCCGCGTGCCGAGGCGATCGAAGCCGTTGCGGCCTGTCACCAGGCCGGCATCGCGGTAAAGATGATCACCGGCGATCATGCCGGCACCGCCGCCGCCATCGGCCGGCAGATCGGCCTCGCCAATCCGGGCGAGGTGCTGACTGGCGCAGATCTGGACCTGCTCGACGATGCGAACCTGCAGGCGCGCATCGAACGCACCAACATCTTCGCCCGTACCAGCCCCGAGCATAAACTCCGCCTCGTGACGGCCATTCAGGCGCGCGGCCTCAGTGTCGCCATGACCGGCGACGGCGTGAATGATGCCCCCGCCCTGAAGCGTGCCGATGTCGGGATCGCCATGGGTCGCAAGGGCTCCGAGGCGGCGAAAGAAGCGGCCGATCTTGTTCTCGCGGATGACAACTTCGCTTCGATCGTTGCGGGCGTGCAGGAAGGCCGTACAGTCTATGACAACATCAAGAAAGTCATCAGCTGGACCCTGCCGACCAATGCCGGCGAGGCGGCAACGATCATCGTGGCGCTGATATTCGGGGTCGCCCTGCCGATGACGCCGGTTCAGATCCTCTGGATCAACCTGATCACCGCAACCACGCTTGGCCTCGCCCTCGCCTTCGAGCCAACGGAGAAAAGCACCATGAAGCGGCCGCCGCGGGCGCGCAGCGAACCGCTGCTCACTGGCGAACTTGTCTGGCATATCATGCTGGTCTCGGCGCTGTTTCTCGCGGGTATATACGGCATGTATCTCTACGCGATCGGCCGGGACTATCCGGTAGAACTTGCCCGCACGATTGCGCTCAACACGCTCGTCGTCTTCGAGATTTTCCATCTCTTCTTTATCCGGAATATCTATGGGACCTCCCTGACATGGGACGCCGTCAAGGGAACGAAATTCGTCTGGTTCGCCGTTCTGGCCGTCACCGCCGGGCAATTCGCCATCACCTATATACCGGCGCTTCAGGGCCCTTTCGGCACAGCGTCTGTGCCCCTCCTCGACGGCGTCCTCATTGTTGCGGTCGGCGCGGCATTCTTTGCCATTATCGAGACGGAGAAGCAGATCCGGCTGCGGGTCGGCTATCTCCGCTTCGGGGAGCGGCATCAGGTCTCCAGCACATAGCGTCCCGGCGCCGCGCCATGGCTGTCCGGCATTACAGGCGGCGCGGTCTGGCCAGCGCCGGTCCTTGCCTTCAGCCAACCGAGCCATTCCGGCCACCAGGAGCCTTCATGCCGCCTTGCGCCCGCCAGCCAGGCTTCAGGCTCCACATGGTCTGTCTCCCCGATGACCTGTCCGGCAAAATAGTACGCGCCGGATTTGCCGGGCGGGCTTACTACGCTTGTGTTATGCCCGCCGCCGGTCAGCACGAACGTCGTCTCGGTGCGTCCATGCAGTCCGATCCGATAGACAGAGCGCCAGGGCGCAATGTGATCGCGCTCGGCGCCCAGCGCGAAGACCGGCACCCGGATGTCCTTGACCGCCACGAAGTCGCCATCGACGGGAAACTCGCCATGCGTGAACTGGTTCTCCATGAACAGCTGGCGGAGGTATTCGCCGTGCATTCGCGCCGGCATGCGCGTCGCATCGGCGAGCCACGCATCCAGCGGTCCCGGCTCCCGTACCCGTCCAAGCATGTAGCGCTCGACCAGGCGGGAATACACCATCTCGTTTGCTCGCAGCATTGAGAAAGCGCCCGACATGTTGCGCGCATCTAGCGTCCCTTCGACATGCATGAGGTCTTCGAGCAGGGACACCTGACTCTCATCAATGAACAGGAGGAGTTCGCCCGCTTCGCGGAAGTCCGTCTGCGCGGCCAGAAGCGTCAGCGAAGCAAGCCGGTTGTCACGCTTCCGGCCCATCGCCGCAGCCGCAATTGATAGAATGGTTCCCCCTAGGCAATAACCGACGCCGTGCACCTGTGCGCCACTACCAGCCTTGTGCACCACGCCCAGCGCCTCCATTACGCCCTGGCTGCGATAGTCATCAAAGGCCGTCTCGCGCCGGTCAGGCCCCGGATTATTCCAGGACATGATGTAGACCGTGTACCCTTGTGCATTCAGCCAGCGTACGAACGAGTCCTCTGGCGTCAGATCAAGGATATAATACTTCATGATCCAGGCCGGCACGAGGAGGACGGACTCAGGATGCACAGTCTCCGTGAGCGGCGCATACTGGATCAGCTCGAACAGGTCGTTGCGATAGACGACTTCGCCCTCGCTTGTGGCAAGCGTCTCGCCGACCCGCCAGCGCGCGGGCTCACGTGGTTCGAGATGCCCGCCTTGTGCCGCGATATCTTTCAGGAGATTGTCGAAGCCATGCAGGAAGGTCTGGCCGCCGCTCGTCAGGGCCGCGTCCAGCACATCCGGATTGGTCCAGGGAAAATTCACCGGCGCGAACGCGTTCAGGATGGACGTTCCCATGAAACTCACCCGGCGCGCATGATGATCGGCCACGCCGCGCAGGCAGGACGAGGCCGCCCGCCATTGCGCTTCGGCGGCCAGTTGCGACTGCGCCAGAAGGCTATAAGGCGCCCGGCTCCAGCCAGGGCTGCGAAAGCGCCGGTCGCTGGGTTCTGGCTGGAAAGCCCAGTCCTTCTGCTCGGTCGCGCCCGTGATGGCGGCCAGTGCGAGCAGAGCCTCCGACCAGCGCCAGCCAAGTTCGAGTTGCCGCGCCGGCGAGACCGACAGATGAAACAGCCAGTCCTCCCAGGCCTGCAGCGCCGCCCAGGGCGACTGGCCTCCAGTCAGCCGGGCGTACCGTCCGCGCAGGCGCCGGTCGAGTTCGCGCAGCATGTCTTCCGTAGCGTTCCTGGGCGTGCAGGGTTCGCCTGTGTTTGCATCAGGCCCGCGCCGGATTTGCTCAGGGGTCTGCGTCTTCAAGGGTGCGGCGCGCGGGCGCTTACTTTTTGGGGAGTTCAAGGAGGCTGGCCGTTTCTTCGGCATAGTCAGACACGGCCTCAACGGCCGCTCTGCGCCAGACATCCAGAAAATCCGCCGGCGTGCGGCAGGCGGCCAGGGCGGCCATGGTGCTGACATTCTTGCGCGCGCGTTCGGCTGCGAACTGGGCAACTTCCATCTGAAGCTCGCTCATGCGCTTGATGCCTTCGACGGCCGTGGGCACGCCGAGACCAGTGCTGGGCACGGGCCACATAGCGGCGAACGGCTCAGCAGCAGCGAAGGCTTTGGGGGACGGTTTGGCGCTCTCGGCCTTGGATGCAGTGCGGGTCATGGGGTGGATCCTCCTGGCATCTGCCCGTCGGGCTTATGCCTGACCTTTGGCAGTACGAATACTAGAGTGGGGGAGGACGCGTCCCGGGGCTATCCGGACAAATGCCTAGATGGCCTCATTCTGAACCGCTTTCTGAGCCAGAACCAAGAATAGCAAGGCAACCCCGCGCAATTTCCCATTCTTCATCGGCGGCAATTACGGCAATTCCGACCGCACTTTCTGGTGCAGCGAGGTCAGCCGCGCCCGCTTCATTGGCGGCTGCATCCATGGCCACCCCGGCCCAGGCAAGCCCCTCGGCAATGCCCGCTCTGACGGTTCGAGAATTCTCCCCGATGCCCGCCGTGAAGACAAGCGCGTCCAGCCCGCCCAGCGCCGCAATCATCGATCCGCATTCACGCACGATCCGGTAGACAAACAGCGCGACCGCCTCCTTCGCTGCGGCCGTGTCGCTTGCCTCTACGGCTCGCAGATCTCCGGATACGCCGGAAACACCCAGCAGGCCGGACTGTTGGCGCAGCATGAGCGAGACCGCTTCCGCGCTCATCTGCTTTTCGCTCAGCAGGTAGAGAATGGCGCCCGGATCCAGATCGCCGCTCCGCGTCGCCATGCCGATGCCGGAATTCGCCGAGAAGCCCATCGAGCAGGCGACGCTCTTGCCGTCCAGCATGGCGCAGAGGCTAGCGCCGCTGCCCAGATGCAGTGCCAAAGTCCGCCGGTACGCCCGGTCTGGAAACAGCTCAGGCAGGCGCCGCGAGATGTGGGAGTAGGAAAGGCCGTGATAGCCGTAGCGGATCATGCCCGCTTCGGTCAGCGCGCGGGGAATCGCATAGAGCTGCGCCAGGCGCGGCTGGCTGCGATGGAACGCCGTGTCGAAGGACAGCGTCTGAGCAAGGCCGGGCCGGCTGGCGGCAATCGCGCGGACGGCGGCGAGATTATGCGGCTGGTGGTCCGGCGCCATGGGCGTAAGCGTCTCGAGATAGGCGAGCATCTCCGGCGTCGCTCTGCGGCTCTCCTCAATCTCCGGCCCGCCCTGCACGATCCTGTGACCTACGGCGGCTACCGGTGCGCCGAGTGCCGTTTCGAGCGCGTCCAGCAAGCGAGGGGCTAGCGTGTCCAGGGCGAGGTTGGAAACATCCGCCCCCGCCGCGAAACGCCCCGCGACATCCGGATCGTCCGACTTTGCCGACAGATTAGGCGCGCCCGGCAATCCGGAGAGGTTCACCCGCAGCAGCGGCTCTTTGGGTACGCCGCCGGCCTCTGCTGCATAGGCCGCGATCTTGATGCTGGACGAGCCGGTATTCAGCGTGGCGATCAGCATGTCGCTCATATCTGCGCTTCAGCCCAGGTCAGATACGCCGCCGCCAGCGCGCAGGAAGCGGCCCGTTCACGCGCGCTGTCCGAACGGCTGGTCACGATGACTGGCACCTTCGCGCCGAGAACAATTCCCGCCGCCGCAGCGCCGGCGAGATAGTCGAGCTGCTTGGCCAGCATATTGCCCGCCTCAATGCCCGGTACGATCAGGATGTCGGCGGCGCCCGCCACTACCGACACCAGCCCCTTCGATTTGGCAGAGTCCTTGGAGATCGCAAGATCCAGTGCCAGAGGTCCATCCAGTTGCCCCCCCTTGATCTGGCCCCGCTCTGCCATCTTGCACAGCGCGGCAGCGTCAATGGTCGAGGGAATGTTCGGATCGACTATCTCTGTGGCAGACAGGATTGCCGTCAGCGGCGTCTCGATCCCAATCGCACGGGCAAGGTCGATCGCATTCTGCACGATCCAGCGCTTGGTCGTCAGGTCCGGTGCGATGTTCAGCCCACCATCCGAAATCAAAAGCAGGGTCGGCCAGGCCGGCGTGTCCATGACGAAGATATGGCTCATCCGCCGTTCGGTGCGCAGACCGGCACCGCTGGCCACACAGGCGGCCATCACCTCGCTTGTAGGGAGCGCGCCTTTCATCAGGGCCGAGACAGCGCCGCTGGCCGCTAGTCGCACCGCTTCGGCGGCGGCCGCATGGCTGTGCGGTGCGGCCACGATCTCGATGCCGGAGAGGTCGATGCCAGCGGCCTCTGCTGCCTCCACGATCCGACCGGCAGGCCCTACCAGAACGGGTTCGATCAATCCGCGCGCGCGCCCCTCGATAGCGCCGGACAGCGAGAGCGCGTCCACCGGATGGATGATCGCGGTCCGAATGGCGGGCTTGCCAACTTTCGCGAACAGCCCCGCAAAGGCATGTTCAGGTTCGTTCGCATCAGCGGCGAGATCGTGCATAGGAAAGTCCTCGGGCCTGGGTTGACGCGCACCTTAGAGTGCGGAGGGGCCAATACCATCCCAATATATGCGACCGACGCCCTGTGCCGGAATATGAGGTCTAGCCCTCAATAAGCCGCCGCAACATCCCGCAACTGGCTCCGCAGCTGCCGGCCATCGCCCTTGACGACCGTATCGACCTCATCATGCGTTGCGCGCCAGACAGGTACGGCCGCCTTGAGCACGGCCCGCCCGGCATCCGTCAGGATGAGCCGGCGCGACCGCTTATCGTCCTTATCCGGAACAATTGACACATATCCCATTCGCTCCAGCGGTTTGAGATTGGCGGTTAAAGTCGTCCGGTCCATTGCCAGAAATACCGCGGCCTCGCCGAGACGTGGCGGATCAGGCCGGTTCAGCGACATCATCAGGGAATACTGCCCATGGCTGATGCCGAACGGCGCCAGCGCCGCATCAAATCGCCGGGCGAGCGCACGCGCCGCGCGCTGCACCGCAAGGCACAGGCATCGATTGTAGACTTCCAGGGTCGTCTCAATGGGCAATTCCGAATCCATGACAAAAATAATACGTTGACATCAACATATAAGTCAAGGAGAAAGGGGCAGTGGCCGGTGCAACCGGGAAGGGTGCTGGCAGTGCCGGGCGGCAAAATCCGGCGCAAGTCACCAGGCGAAGGATGGAAGAGCGCGATGCGGGAAGTGACAGCCTATAATTGGGTGCCGGACTTTGCGCAGGGCTTCGTGAAGGATCTGCGTGTGCGCTGGGCTTTGGAGGAGACGGGCTTCGCGTACACCGAACGCCTGATCGACCATGAGCAGAAGCTACAATCCGAGCATCTGGCACGCCAGCCTTTTGCGCAGGTTCCTGTCTACCAGGACGATGAGGTCGAAATGTTCGAGTCCGCTGCCATAGTCATGCGGATTGCAGAAGGTTCTCACGCCCTTATGCCGGAGGATGTGGCCGTTCGGGCCCGTGTGATGAGCTGGGCGTTCGCAGCCATGAATTCGGTTGAGCCGTATGTGGCAAATGTAGAAATAACGACACTCTTCCAGAGTGATGAGCCCTGGGCGCCCGGCTATCTCGAGAGCGCAACCGCGACCCTGAAGGGCCGGCTTAGACGGCTTTCCGCCTGGCTGAACGGCAAGGACTATCTCGAAGCCGGACGGTTTACCGCCGCCGACTTGCTCATGGCCAGCGTACTGCGTGAACTTGAGCGGAGCAGCATGTTCGACGTGTTCCCGGACCTGCTGGTTTATGTAAGGCGTTGCACGGAGAGGCCCGCATTCCAACGTGCGCTGGCGGCGCAGCTGAACGCATTTGCCGTACACGAACCAGTTGAGCTTGATCAGTAGGAGGATGTCTCATGGCGGGTCTGACAAAGAAAGTCCGAGTTTGTCTTTGGTTCCAGAAGGGCGGGGTCGAGGCGGCGAAATACTATGTATCACTTCTGCCTGACAGCCAGATTGAGGCCGTGTTCGAGCATGGAAATGCGGCGGATCCGATGGTGGTCGAGTTCACGCTTGGTGGTGTTCCGATGATGATCCTGACCGGCGGGCCTCACTACAAGCTTACCCCGGCAGCATCGATCTCTGTGCTGACGAAGGACCAGGCCGAGACTGACCGGCTCTGGGCGGCGCTGCTGGACGGCGGCGGGCAGGAAAGTATGTGTGGTTGGCTCGAGGACCGGTACGGTGTTGCCTGGCAAATCGTGCCGGAAATCATGCCGAAACTGATCAATGGCAAGGACCGCGCAGCGGGCCAGCGGGCGCAGGCCGCCATGATGCAGATGCGCAAGATCGATATCGCCGCCCTTGAAGCGGCCTTTGCAGGGTGAACAAGGAGCACACACTATGACCATGACAAAAAAGCCTGTAGCGGAAGTTGCTGCGGAAATGGGGGTGGGGCTCGTTAGCCCGCACCTGACATGCGATGGAGCCGGCGCGGCGATCGAATTCTACAAGGCTGCGTTTGGCGCCGAAGAAATGATGCGCTTGCCTGGTCCTGATGGGCGCCTCCTTCACGCTGCGATCCGCATCAATGGCGGGATGATCATGTTGAATGATCTGTACCAGGAAATGAATGGCCACAGCCCGAAGACGCTGGGCGGTACGCCGGTGACGATCCACCTGATGGTGGACGATGTCGACACTGTCGCCGCGCGGGCGGAGAAGGCGGGCGCGAAAATCGTGATGCCGGTGGAAGACCAGTTCTGGGGCGACCGTTACGGCGTAGTGGAAGATCCGTTCGGACATCACTGGTCGATTGCGACGCCGGTCTGGCCGCCGAAATCGCCCGAGGAAATGGAAGCGGCCTTAAAGGCCGCCATGGAACAGATGCAATAGAGGAGTGATGGCAATGAGTTATGTGGATGGATTCCTGCTGGCGGTGCCGACCGCGAACCGGGACGTTTACCGGGAACATGCGGAGCAGGCCTGGCCGATGTTCAGGGAGTTCGGCGCCCTGAGCATGGTGGAAGGCTGGGGCGATGACGTGCCGGACGGCAAGATCAATTCGATCAATTCCGCCGTGATGCGCAAGGCGGACGAGACTGCTCTTTTCTCCTGGGTCACCTGGCCGGACAAGGCAACCCGGGCCGCTGGCTGGCAGAAGATGATGGCCTCCGGTCCGCCTGAAGGGGCAATGCAGAGCATGCCTTTTGATGGGTCTCGGCTGGTCTATGGCGGCTTCGAGACACTGCTAGGTGATGTGCACGCCAAGGTTGGCTATGTCGATGGAACCGTCATGCCGGTGCCCGCGGACAAGCGCGACGCCTACACCGCAGCGTCAAAACAGATGGCCGATCTCTTCATGGAGCATGGCGCAATCTCGGTCGTCGACTGCTGGGGTGACGATCTGCCGGAAGGCAAGGTCAACGATTTCCACGGCGCTGTGCTGCGCAAGCCGGACGAGGCGGTGGTCTTCTCCTGGATCAACTGGAAGGACAAGGCGGCCCGCGATGCCGGCTGGGAAAAGCTGATGGCTGATGCCCGCATGCAGGAATTCGGTCCGCATACGGTGGGCGTCGATATGAGCCGGATGATCTTTGGCAGTTTCACGCCGCTGGTGGACGTCTGAAATGAAAGGGGCCGGAGGAAATGCTCCGGCCCCTGATCATACGCGAAAGCGTATCAGAAGCTGACGTCGATGCCCGCCCAGAGTGTGCGCGGCTTGCCCGGCCGCGCGCCCGAAGGCAGGAAGCCGGTATTATAGACCTCGTCGAAGGCGTTCTCGGCAGTTAGTTTCAGCCGGATCCCCTCGCGCACTTCATAGGAGCCCGACAGGTCGACGATGGTGCGCGCATCCACAAGGTTGTCCGCCGCAATCGATCCGCTGCCGACGCGGGTGCGTGTCTCGCTGGCATAGTTGATCAGGGCGCCGAGGCGCAGCGCGCCCGTCTCTAAGCCGAGATCCGTGGTCAGCTGATGGGTCGGTAGATAGGGCAGGTCGTCGCCCTTCGTCACCGTGCCCCAGGCGCCATAGGCGCTGGTGAAGCTCGAGCCGAATTCACCGTCTGACAGCGTGTAGACGATCGTAACCGGCAACTGCACGCCATTCAGGCCGAGTGCCTCATGCGCCGCAAAGCCAAGGCTAGCCTCGATGCCCTTGACCCGCGCCTTGCCGCCATCGAACTGGTCGCCAATATTGCAGCTGCCGCCTGTCGAGGCCGTGCAGGTGCCGACCAGGTTCTCGTAATCATTGTAGAAGGCGGTGAGTTCGGCGCTTATCGCCCCGGCGCCATAGCGCAGGCCTGCTTCCCAATTGACCGACTCCTCCGCCTTGGCATTGGAGCCCGGCGACGGGTTGGCAAAGCCCTTGTGCGCGCCGGCATAGAGCGCGAGCGCGTCATTGACCCGGTAGAGAAGGCTGGCGCCGGGTATCCAGACATTCACGGTATTGGTGGAGACCGTCGGCGTGCCGGCGCGGGCCGGATCGGCAAGCCCGTAATTCACCTGCTTCAGATCGATCGTTTCATAGCGCACGCCCGGCGTGAACACTAACTGGCCGAAGCGCATCTCGTCGCGCACGAAGAAGGACCAGGCCTCGGCCGAGCCGATCCGGTTGTCTTGCGATCCTGGCGCACCGGGCCCAGTTAGCACAAGCGTGCCATTGTCCACCCGGTAACGGTCGTCCTGCTGGAACCGGTCTTCGGAGTCCTCATGATAGCGCACGGACACTTCAATCCCGTGCTCAACTGGTCCAGTCGCGATATCAAATCCGAGAACGGACTGAATGCCCGTGGCCTCATAGGCGCGGTTGTTGCTGCGGAGGCGCAGGGCGCCGTCCGCGCTGACATAGCCTGGTGCGCCGACGAGGTTCGCATAGGCGATGGGGAAAAGCTCCGGCGAACGGAGCACATTCGCCATCGACACATTGGCCGTGCCGGCATCGCGCAGATCCTGCAGCTTGTACCAGACCCGTTCGGTTTCGGTCCGGTAGGCCGTGGTCGTCAGGTCAAAACCGCCGAAGTCGATCCGGTGGGTCGCCTGGTACAGCGTGTGGTCGACCAGAATGTTGTCGAGTTGGCTGCCATTGTAACGGCGATTGGGGTTGGCGGCGAAATCGGCGAGCGTCAGGCCCAGATAAGTCTCGTCGGAATCCTGGGTCGAGGTCTGGAACTTCAGGTCAAGTTGCTGGGGCAGGGTAGCTCCGGGCTGGGTCCGAACGACCAGCTTCCCGACTAAGTCGTCGATGCTGTAGCCGGTGTCGCCGCCATTATCGAGCCGTTTGAACCCGCCGCTGGCCTCGTGCAGATATTCGACCAGACCGCCGATTTCCAGCGTGCCCACATCTGTGAAGCCGCCGACATGGCCGAGCGCCTTGACGCCATTGTCGCTGCCACCAGCCAGCGAAATCCGCCCGCCAAAATCCTCCGGCACAGGGGTCGAGAACAGCTGCAGCGTGCCGCCGACCGTGCGAGGGCCGTACTTGATCGCGCCGGCGCCCTTGACGACCTCAACCGCCGACATCCGCGCCATGCTCGGGAAGTAATAGGCCGCCGCAGCAGAGTAGGGCGCCGGGGCGATCAGCACGCCGTCTTCCATCAGCAGGATACGCTCGGACCGATCGCTGCCGGAGCCGCGGACGCCGATATTGGGCCGAAGGCCATAGCCATCTTCGTCCTGGACATATACGCCGGGCGCGAGGCGGAGGACCCTGCCGATGTCGGAGTAATCGAAGCGCTCCAGCGCCGCGGCGTCGATATAGGTCACAGCCCCGGCGACCTGCTCGGCCTTTTCCTTCGATCCCGTCACCACGATCCGGTCCAGCGCCAGGCTGGCTTCATCCTCTCCGGCTCCGGTCTGCTCGGAGAAAGCCGGGCTGGCCAGCAGAGCGCAGAGCGCAGCCGACAGGAGCAGGTGAGTGGGGCGCGTTACGGGGAGGGTCATCTCGACGATTCCTTTGCATCAAATGGCAGGTCTGTGCGGCCGCGCCGCGCAACGGTCCCTCCCATACCAGCCCATATTGAGATTGCAAATGATTTTCATCCGCGACAAATAGGGCGGATCGACGGTGTGGCTATAGTGCACACAGGTCAGCTTCTCCCCAGAAGGCAGGGCGGTTCACGGCATTGTTTTTTTTTAGAAATTCAGGCGAGGCGGCGGGAGATTTCAGCCGCACGCTCGGCGCCATAATCCGGCACCAGTACCCCCAGCAGGCGAAGAGCTTCACCCGCATCATGCCGCTTGGCGGCATCAATGAGCTGCGTCAGCTGTTTCTTGAACAGATCGCCCAAATACTGCTCGCAGGAGACGCGCATCACCCCGTCGACCGGTGTCTCCTGAAGCGCCTCATGCGGATATGTCAGACTTTCATGCAGCTTTTCACCATCGCGAAGGCCTGTGGTGACGATCTGGATGTCGGTGCCAGGCACTTTGCCCTTCAGACGGATCATGGTTTCCGCGAGCTGCCCGATGGCAATCGGGACACCCATGTCGAGCACAAACAGGCCGGCAACCCCCCGCTCGGTCTGCAAGGAAGCGGCCTGTAGAACGAGCGCTGAGGCTTCCTCGATCGTCATAAAATAACGCGTAGCCTGAGGGTCGGTGATCGTCACAGGGCCACCCTGCGCAATCTGGCGTTCGAACAGCGGTACGACAGAGCCTGAGGAGCCCAGCACATTGCCGAAACGGACCATCGCCCCGATCATCCCGGATTCCTCGATGATGTTGGACAGTGCCAACTCAGCCAGCCGCTTGGATGCTCCCATCACATTGTCAGGATCCACGGCCTTGTCGGTCGAGATGAATACGAACTGTTTGGTCCCGCAGGCAGCTGCCGCGCGGGCGACCGCTTTTGTGCCCGCAACATTTGTCAGCAGCGCTTCGCAGCTGTGGCGTTCCATCAGGGGCACATGTTTCAGCGCTGCCGCATGGATCACGATATCTGGCCGCATGGACTGGAATATCGCCCCCATGCGGGTTTCGTCGCGTATATCGCCGAGAAGGCAGGAAAGTTTCAGTGCGGGGAAGCTCCGTTTGAGCTCCATTTCAATCTGATAAAGGTTGAACTCGGAATACTCGACAATGACGAGTTCTGCCGGGCCTTCAGCGGCCACCTGCCGGGAGAGTTCGGAGCCAACTGAGCCGCCGCCGCCTGTCACCAGCACACGTGCGCCGGAGAGAAGCCGGTTGACGGGCGCCTTGTCGAGCTGGCGTTCCGCCCGCGCTAGAAGGTCTGCCGGGCGGACAGGTTCCAACGTCTGGGCCGTCTCATCATGGCCAAGGGCCATGATCTCGGCGCCATGATTGGATGTGACATCCAGGACATGCAACATGACGGCTGGCGTCCTAGCCGGTCCCGTCAGCGCGACCCAGGGGACCTCACCATAGCGTACCTTCAGAACATCTATGACATCGCCAAGCTCTCGCAGGCTGCCCATGATCGGCACGCCGCGAACTGCGCGCCCGGGTTCCTGGGCATCCATTTCGATCAGGCCAAGCACCCGAACCGCCCGGCCGGACTTCTGCGTCTCCAGACGGCGCAGAACATCCACCCAGCTCTCCGGGTCACCCAGGAGCAGTATGGGTTGGCTCTGTTTGGGCAGGGTCTGGAAGATCTGCATCGGGCGCTGGGTCGAGCGCCAACGTGCGATCATGCGTCCGACGAAGAGTGCCGCTGTCCAGAAACCCACCGCCATCAGCAGGGATGGCACCGGCGCGATCAGGGCGCCATTCAGAATCACCATCACGGGCAGGTAAAAGAGGACTGCCAACCCTATGACCTGGACGAGACGCCAAGCATCCGGCGCGCCCATATGCCGCCAGACTTGCCGATGAATGCTGCCGAGTACCAGCGCAGCACCGGCCGCCAGCATGAAGGCGGTAGTGGCGAGTAGCCAGGCGGCCGTCTGAAAAGGCTCGCCAAAACTCTGTGTGAAGTAGGTATCCAGATGAGCGGCCGTCATGGCGCATCCCGCCATAACGATATCGAACGTGAGTGTAAGAGCCATGGCACGCCTGGCGGCGTCTCTGGGTTTCACGTCCTCTACTCCTCAACAGATACCGGTGCCCCCAACGGCCATGCTTCTACTGCCACCTCTGACCCCGAAAGCAAAGCGCTTACCTTCGTCCGAAAGGGGAATTTTTTGTTTCATGGTGGGCCCGGCAGGATTTGAACCTGCGACCAGACCGTTATGAGCGGTCCGCTCTAACCAACTGAGCTACAGGCCCTTCAGGTGTCGTTTAAGCGCCGCGGCGCTGCCATGCAACGGCCTTGTTCCGGGTTGAAGACAGGCTTACCTTCTGTTGAGGATTTTGAGGAACTGCTCATGAAACATGCAACTTTGTCAGTATTTGCGCTCGTTCTGGCCATAAACCCGGTTGCCTGTGCCCAAGGGGCTGCGGCCCTTTCCGCGCCGCAGGGGTACGCCAGCTTCCATCCCAACTCCGTCCAACCGGAAACGACCCTGCAAATCTCGGCGGAGGCCAGGGTCAACCAGGCGCCGGATATCGCGTTTATTACCGTCGGTGTGACCGAGGAACGTCTTACAGCCGGTGAGGCAATGGCCGCCCAGTCGACGGCTATGAACGGCATCTTTGAAGCCCTTCGCGCCAGCGGCGTTCAAGACCGGGACATGCAGACCTCCGGGCTCAGCCTTTCGCCCCGTTATGACTACATCGACACGACCGGCCCGGATGGCCGGCGCCAGGGCCAGCAGCGTCTCGCAGGCTATGTCGCATCGAACCAGGTCACGGTACGGGTTCGCGATCTGGCCCGGCTGGGTGCCACGCTGGACCGCCTTGTCTCGTCCGGTGGCAACACAGTTTCCGGCATCCGCTTCGCAATTGATGATGACAAGGCCCTGCGCAACGAGGCACGCGCCACCGCCATGAAGGACGCCATCGCCAAAGCAGAGCTGTATGCACAGGCCGCTGGCCTGCGCGTCGGCCGGATTGTCACGATCCATGAAGGCTATGAAGCCAGTCCGCAGCCGCAGATGGCCCGGATGGCGATGGAAGACGCGATGCAATCCACCCCCATCGCTGGCGGCGAAGTCGGCATCACGGCGAGCGTCAATGTCCTTTTCGAACTAACCCGCTAGGCGGGGTCAGACATAGCCTTCTGCCAGAAGGTCCTTCATGTCGATGAGGCCGAGCGGTTGGCCGGCCTCATCAACGACGAAGGCGTTTGAAATCCGGTTCTCACTCAGGCGCTTGATCACCGACAGCATCCGTTCTCCCGGTTCGATCGTGCGCGGATCGGCGGTCATTACTTCGCCCGCCGTAGCACCCGCCTTGCCTGCCAGCATCGCCCGGCGCAGATCGCCGTCCGTGACCATGCCGAGCAGCTGGCCGGATGGCCCGGTCACCCCGACGCAGCCCTTGCGACCTTCAGAAATCGCCAGCACAAGCGCCTCGAAAGCCGCTCCGGCCTCGACCAGCGGCATCGGTTCGCGCCGATCGCGGACATAGTCTCCCGCCGTTTGCAGCGAGCGGCCAAGCTTCCCGCCGGGATGCCGGAAGCCGAAATCTTCGCGCGAAAAGCCGCGCCGGGCCATCAGCACAATTGTCAGCGCATCGCCCAGCGCCAGCGCCATCGTGGTCGAAGAGGTTGGTGCCAGGCCATTCGGGCAGGCTTCAGGCATATTCGGTAGCTCGAGTACAACATCGCTGTGCCGGCCCAGCGTCGACTCGGGGGCCCGCGTCATACCGATCAGGCGAATGTCGTTCGACCGGCAGAACCGCATAAGGTCGATCAGTTCGCGGCTCTCACCCGAATAGGAAATCGCGATCACCACCGAGCCCGGCATGATCATGCCGAGATCGCCATGGCTAGCTTCGGTCGGGTGCAGAAAAAAGGCCGGGGTTCCGGTCGAGGCGAGACTGGCGGCAATCTTCTGGCCGATATGGCCGGACTTGCCGACACCCGCGACGATCACATGCCGGTCGGTCGACAGGATGAGGCTCACCGCTTCACCAAAGGCCGGGCTGAGCGTGGTTTCCAGCTTCTCAAGGGCGTCGCGTTCGATGCGAATCACTTCGCGCGCAAGCGCGAGGTCAGTTTGGGTGCTCACGGGCAGGTGCCTCCGGTCGCGCAGGTTTGGGCCTGCCTTGTGCAGAAGGCTGCGGGCTTCTTCAAGCCCGCGCACCAGTCCGGCAGGTCTCAGCGGCGGCGGAGCTGGCGGCTGGTATAGTCCGCGACCTTGCTGTTGGCCGCTGCCCGGGCAAGCTGCCTGGCTTCATAATCCGCGACTGAGAAACCGTCGAAGACAGGGGAGGCAGGCTCTTGGGCAGCAGGTGCCGGGGCAGGGGTTGCGGCAATGACCTGTACAGGGCCAGGTTCGTACACCGTCGCTTCGGCGACCTCGGTCGGCGCAATCGTCAGCGTATCAGGCACGCTGAAATCAACGCTGGCCTCGGTTTCGGCCTCCGCCTCGGCCGCGGGGGCGATCGGCTCGGCCGCATCTCCCTCACCGACTTCAGGATGCAGGGTGCGGCTGGCTGCGGCATTCTGCTGTGCCAGGATTTCGCTCAGCGGCTTGCCGTTCAACATTGGTTCTGCTGCCGCATTCGGATTCAGCTGGCTGCGAATGGCGGCGAAACTCATTGGCCTTTGCGCTGGATCAATCAGGTCCGGTGACTGGCCAATGCTGGCGAAAGCGGCCTCAACCAGTTCTTCGACATGCGCGTTACGTGAACGAGCGGTGGCGCCGCCAAGCATGATCGCGATGATGCGCCGATCGTCCCGGACAGCAGAGGTCATCAGGTTGAAGCCGGAGGCGCGGGTATAGCCGGTCTTGATGCCATCGACACCTTCAAGGCTGCGAACCAGCTCATTGTGACTGCGATAAGTCGTGCCGCCCCAGCTGAAATGCTGGTTCTGGAAATAGTGATAATTGTGGGGATGGTTGTCCATCAACGCGTCGGCCAGGATCGCCATGTCGCGGGCGGTGGAGATCTGGGCCGTGTTGGGCAGACCGGACGCATTCCGGAAGGTTGTGTTCAACATGCCTAGTTCACGGGCCTTGGCGGTCATGCGGTCGCCAAAGGCGCGTTCGGACCCAGCAAGGTATTCGGCAACAACCACGGCCACGTCATTCGCGGACTTGGTCACCAACGCATAGATCGCGTCTTCAACGCGCATCCGGTCGCCGGCGCGCAGGCGGATATTCGAAGGCGGCTGGGCGGCGGCCGCACGTGATACGGGCATCCGGTCGGTCAAAGTCACTTCGCCAGCGTCGATCGCGTCGAACAGCATGTAGAGTGTCATGACCTTGGTGAGTGAGGCGGGGTAGCGAGGGTCATCTTCATTTCGCGCGTGCAGGACTTCGCCGGTATCGGCATCAATCACGATCGCGGCATATTTTTCGGCGTGAGCGACCGGAGCAATTGCTATCGCCGAAACGGTGATCGTCGCGGCGAGCGCAGTTTTGTAAAGTCCTCCAGACCACAACTCAAATGCCATTGGGGATTCCTTCCAAAAAGTACGATTCACCCCCGGCTCACCCGGTGAAACTAGATTCCGCCATCATTCTTGACCACAGATTAACGCAGGATGATCGGTCAATCTTTTGTTATGTGGCGTGGCAATGCAAGCCGCGTGCAAATTGATTAATGCTGCACCGCACAAAATTTATTGCAATGGCGAAGTTTTTCTGCTATCCACAGACTAATCCACCTGCACCTTTCCGTCACTCCGTACCATCGAGAAGAGGATATCCCATGGCCAAAGCCGTAACCAAGACCGCACCTCGCGCCAAAGCCGAAGCCTACACCGCTGAAGCCGCCACCAAGACAGTCGAAAAGAATGTTGAAGTTGGCATGGAGCAGTTTTCTGGCATGGCCTCGAAGTTCTCCGAGTTCGCCGAAGGCGGCGTGAAAGCGATGAAAGACAGCGCCGCGATGTCGACCGAGATGGTCCGCGAGATCAGCAGCCGCAACATGAACTTCATGACTTCCGCCATGGAACAGGGCGTGGAGCTGACCCAGGCGCTCGCTTCGGCCCGCGATCCGCGCGAAATCTTCGAGATCCAGTCGGTCTTCGCCAAGTCGATGCTGTCGGCCTACACAGCCGAGATGACCGCTCAGACCGAACTCTGCATGGGCGCCTGGCGCGAAGCGGCCAAGCCGTTCATGGCGCATATGCCGAAATAAGCTTTCCAGTTCGGCGCAGCTGCAGGCTGCCCGGGCGTAGAGTGTGTATTCTTCGCTTAAGAAGAGGCCGGGCCGGTTGGTCCGGCCTCTTTCGTTTGCCGCTGTCTTTCTGGCCCCTTCGCCCTCGCCGCGAACCGGTTTATCCTGCTGAGTCTCAGATCGCTCTCCGAGGGACGCAGATGACACGGGACAGTCAGAGAAACCATTTGCCGGGCGCCAGCGCCGAGGCGGCGGCCCTGTTCGATCTGTCCTGCCAGCGTTTCGCGCGTTTCTGCGGCGATCCACTGGCGCCGCTGGATGACGCCATCTCCGATTCGCCCGCCTTTGGCATGGCGAAGATTGCCAAGGCCTGGATTTACGTGATGTCGACCGAGCCCGGCGCGACTGCCGGCGCAAGGCGTATCCTGCGCGACCTTGACCGCGAGGGCGCCCCAAATACGCCGCGCGAAACCGCTCACCGCCGCGCACTTTCCGAAGCGGCAGCAGGCAATTGGACCCTCGCCGCCCGCACGCTCGACCTCTGGTCCGCTGCCCATCCGCAGGATTTCCTCGCACTGCTCGCGGGCCACCAGACCGATTTCCTCACCGCCAACGCCCGCAATTTGCGCGACCGGATTGCCCGCGCCCTCCCAGCCTGGGACCC
>JBKBVT010000492.1:0-614 GCA_046289305.1 Hyphomonas sp.
AGCGCAGCAGGGGCGACGTGCATCCCAAGTCGGTTCAGCAGATCGGCATCTTTCCACGCCGCCGGATTGTCGGTGGTCAGCAACTGGTCACCGACGAAGATGGAGTTTGCCCCGGCCAGAAAGCACAGGGTCTGCAACTCGTCGCTCATCCCCGTGCGACCAGCCGACAGGCGCACCACCGAGGCGGGCATCAGGATCCGCGCCAGCGCCACAATGCGGACCAGCGCAAAGGGATCGACCGGCGCTGCCCGCTCCTGCACTGGCACACCCTTGATTTCATTCCACAGGTTCACCGGCACGCTGTCGGGATGCGCGGGCAGGGTCGCCAGCGTCACCAACATGGCGATGCGGTCTTCCTCGGCCTCGCCCATGCCGATGATGCCGCCGCAACAGACACGGATGCCGCCGCGGCGCACCGCCTCGACCGTGTCCAGCCGATCCTCCATCGTCCGGGTCGTGGCGATCTGGCGGTAATAATCGGGCGAGGTGTCGATGTTGTGGTTATAGAAATCGAGGCCCGCCGCCTTGAGCCGTGCGACCTGATCCGGGCTGAGCATTCCAAGTGTCATGCAGGTTTCCAGCCCCAGATCCGCGACGCCGCGCACCATGTCGCA
>JBKBVT010000493.1:0-613 GCA_046289305.1 Hyphomonas sp.
TATACATCGGTGGCCGCTGCGAGCGGGTGCGCGGCTTGACCGCCAGATCGGACTGGTCGTCGGGCGGTGTGCTGTCTGTCATCCGGTGGATCATCTGCGTCGAGGTCGTTCCTGAGGTCCGCACCAGCCGGACAGGCCCGGTCGGCGCCATGTCGGCACCTGCAGAATATAGTCTAAACCGTGCCGGATGAAAGCCCCTGCCCCACAGCTGCGGCCATGACGGCGCAGCGCAACACGGCGCCTGATTAACAAAATATCTTGAATGCACGGTTTCATGGATATTTCTGCCATGCTATTGTCGCTTCATTAAGGACGGGTGTGCGAAAAAAGACGCGCCCGCAGAGGCAGAGAGACCGAGACAGTGACCCGATTCCTTTCCGCATTCCGGCTGTGGGCAGTGATGCTGTTCGCCGCACCGATCCTGGCTCTTTCACTGGCGCAACCGGTCGCTGCGGCGCCCTTTGCGGCCTATGTGATGGACGCGCGCACGGGCCAGCCGATCTATCGCCAGAACTCTGATACCCGGTTGCACCCGGCATCGCTGACCAAGATGATGACGCTGTATATGGCCTTCCATGCCATCGAAAGCGGTCGGGTCCGGCTGGATTCGCGC
>JBKBVT010000494.1:0-602 GCA_046289305.1 Hyphomonas sp.
TGTTCGTCCAGGTCAGCAGTCGTGGCTGCCAGTCCAGATCGAAGACGAACCGCCGCTGATCATGGGCCATGATGCGGGCGGGCACGATGCGGGCGCCGTCGCGTTGCCAGATGACCTCGGACACGGCAAAACCCTTCAGGGTCGCGTCAAGCAGATCCTCGCAGATCCGGTCGAAGGGCAGTGCCTTCAGCAGTTCCCGGACCAGCTCGGCGGCATCCTTGTCGATCGGCCTGTCTCCGCCCGGCTCGACCTCCCAGACCCGCGCGACCATCTGCTTCTTGCGCTTTTGCAGCATGGCAAAGGCATGGGTGTCGCGCTCGATCTCGTCATAGATCGCCAGGCCACGCCCACCGCCCTGCTGGATCAGCGTATCGTCGGCATGCTGCAACACCCCCGAATAGTAGGGGATGGTGATGTCGTTGGTGGCGTTGGCGATCATCGTCCGCGCGTCGGCGGGCAGGTTCTTGCGGGTGTCCAGCAGGAACGAGGCGGCAGGCGCGGCCGCTTGCGCGGGTCTGGGGGTGCGGCGGTTCTTGCGGCGGCTCATTTGGCAGCACCTTTACTCAGTGAGATCACGGAAAGTTTGACGTTGTAGCGTGTGC
>JBKBVT010000495.1:0-601 GCA_046289305.1 Hyphomonas sp.
CCCCTGTGAGAGAGGACCGCATGCAACGGATCATCCCGCTGGCTGGCGTCGAGATGCCAGCCTCTGTCGCCCTGCCCACCATCCCCCGCACCCCCGAGGGGCTGGCCATGGGCGCCATTCCCGGCTGGCGCATGCTGGCCGATCCGGCCCATGTCACCGCCACCAGCGTCCGCAACCGCGCCCGCCCGAACGCGATGATGCCCGCCAATGGCGCGCTGAGCATGGGCACCATGGCCGGACGCCCGGCGCTGACCGGCACCAACACCACGCCCCGCGTCACCGTCACCACCGCCATGAACCCCGAGGCATGGACGGCCTTCTTCACCCTGCAGACGCCGCGCTTGGGCGCCTCGGGCGGGCGCGAGCTGATCCGCGCCAACGATATCGACAATGACGGCATCGGCCCGCGCGTCACCATCCGCACCAATGGCACGCTGGCGATCTTCGAGAACCAGAGCGACCGGCTGCGCCTGCAGGGGCCGGTCATCCCCGACAACGCGCCCTGCCTGATCATGGCCACCTCCTCGACCCGCGACGGGCTGCGGCTCTATCTCGACGGCGCGCTGGTCGCGGCCAACCCCGACGACCGGCGCCCGCTGGA
>JBKBVT010000496.1:0-601 GCA_046289305.1 Hyphomonas sp.
GATCGACCGGGGTCGGCGCAAAGGACGGCGTGCGGGCCGCGTCCTGCTTTTGGGGTCAGCCTCTATCGACCTGCTCAGGCAGTCGGGCGAAACCTTGGCAGGGCGCATCAGCTATGCCGAGCTCGCGCCGCTGGACGCGCTGGAGGTTCCCGCCGCCGATCTGGACCGGCTGTGGCTGCGCGGGGGCTTTCCCGACAGTTTTCTGGCGCGCGACGATCAGGCCAGCTTTCGCTGGCGGCGCAACTTCATCCGCACCTATCTGGAGCGCGACATTCCCGCCCTCGGGCCACGTATCGCCGCCGAGACGCTGCGCCGCTTCTGGACGATGCTGGCCCATCGGCAATCCAGCCTGTCGAATGCCGCCGAACTTGCCCGCGCGCTTGGCGTCGATGGTAAGACGGTGGCCTCTTACCTCGACCTGCTGGTCGATCTGATGCTTGTCCGCCGGTTGGAGCCTTGGCACGCCAATATCGGCAAACGGCTGGTCAAATCCCCCCGCATCTATGTCCGCGACACGGGCATCCTGCATGCCCTGCTGGGGCTGCAAACACTGGAAGACGTGCTGGCGCATCCTGTCGCGGGTGCGGGTTGGGAAGGATTG
>JBKBVT010000497.1:0-318 GCA_046289305.1 Hyphomonas sp.
TTGACGCGATCACGCTGGACATCCGTGCAGGCGAGATGATCGGCGTCATCGGCCGCTCGGGCGCAGGCAAATCCACCCTGCTGAGGATGATCAATCGCCTGACGGAACCCAGCGAAGGGGCGATCCTTTTCGAGGGCCGCGAGGTGACGGCCCTGAAAGGCCGCGCGCTGCTGGAATGGCGGTCCACCTGCGCGATGGTGTTTCAGCAGTTCAACCTCGTGAACCCATGACCGGGCGGCCGGATGGGCAGGGCCGCCGGCTTTACCACCACCATTTGGGGCGTGGCCTGGTTCAGTTGGTACAGCCCGCCCGACGCGC
>JBKBVT010000497.1:328-599 GCA_046289305.1 Hyphomonas sp.
CGTCGGTGCCATGTTGCAGATGTTCACGCCCGCCGAACGCGCGCTGGCCATCCGCGCACTGGCCCGGCTGGGCATGGACCACACCGCATTGCAACGCGCCGAAGAGCTGTCGGGCGGCCAGCAACAGCGCGTCGCCATCGCGCGCGCGCTTGTGCAGCAACCCAAGATCATGCTGGCCGATGAACCCATCGCCAGCCTTGACCCGCTGAACGCCCAGGTCGTGATGGACGCGCTGCGCCGTATCAACCAGGAGGACGGCATCACTGTGCTG
>JBKBVT010000498.1:0-599 GCA_046289305.1 Hyphomonas sp.
TCTCCAAAAGGACTTGTCTCATGGCCCAGATGGCCTTTGCCGCCGGCGTACGCCTTGCCGCGGGTGCCCTGCGCACGCTTGCCGCGCACGGCATTGCGCGCCTCTTCTCCCAAGGTGGACGCGAGCCGTCCCGCCCGGACGGGCTGGACATCCAGACCTCGACCGAGGGCAGTCCGGTGCCGCGGCTCTATGGCCGGATGCGCCTTGCCGGGCAGGTGATCTGGGCGTCGCGCTTTCGCGAGACGAAGGTGAAGGACCAGCGCTCGGGCAAGGGCGCGGGGCCGTCGGCGCGCAGCTATAGCTACTCGGTGAGCTTTGCCGTCGCCCTGTGCGAAGGCCCGATTGCGGGGGTGGGCCGGGTGTGGGCGAATGGCGCACCGCTGGATACCGGCCGGATCACGATGCGGGTGCATACCGGGGGTGAGGACCAGCTGCCCGATCCGCTGATCGCGATGATTGAAGGGGCAGAAGCGGCGCCGGCCTATATGGGCCTTGCCTATGTGGTGTTTGAAGATCTGCCGCTGGACGAATATGGGCTGCGCATCCCGCAGCTGAGCTTTGAAGTGCTGGGCGCTGACGACGCGCCGGGCGCGGGATCG
>JBKBVT010000499.1:0-599 GCA_046289305.1 Hyphomonas sp.
CCGCTTCCCGGTGCATCGCCCGGCCTTACGGCCGGGCGCGGATTGAAACGCCATTCTCATATTGAATAGATTGCTCATAAAAGGCATCGCCCGGCCTTACGGCCGGGCGCGGATTGAAACTCCTTGGCGAGCCGCGAAATCGCAACAAATAGCCCGCATCGCCCGGCCGTACGGCCGGGCGCGGATTGAAACCTCGATCGCGCGTAGATAGGGCTTTGCGGACTCTCGCATCGCCCGGCCTTACGGCCGGGCGCGGATTGAAACGCAAAGTTCGGCGATGTCATCTCGTCGGCAATCCGGCATCGCCCGGCCTTACGGCCGGGCGCGGATTGAAACAATCTAAGAATGGCAAATGTAGCGCGGCGCCTGAGCATCGCCCGGCCTTACGGCCGGGCGCGGATTGAAACCCGAAAAAATTCTCAGCCGAAAGTATAAACTCTAAGGCATCGCCCGGCCTTACGGCCGGGCGCGGATTGAAACCGGATTGGGCCGCCGAACGATTGCCGGAATCCGGCATCGCCCCGCCGGTACGGCCGGGGCGGGGTTTAAAAAGGCTTAGCCCCAAGGTGGAGCAGGCGGGAAAAGCAAAAGCCCGGCGT
>JBKBVT010000500.1:0-594 GCA_046289305.1 Hyphomonas sp.
CCCCCGTCATCGTCGAGGCGATCCTGGATGGCCGACAGGGACCGGAAGTGACGCTGGGGCGGCTGCTGAAGGGGTTTCCGGTGGAGTGGGAGGCACAGCAACCATCTTTTCACAAGGTCGAATAGCAGGCCTTTTGCAAACAGCTTCGCACGCGTCCATCCATAAACGCCATCCTGCTTGCCCGCTCTCCTGGACGTCCGACAGCGCGGCAACTTTCAATTTCCGATTGATTCCAATGGCCATTTCGGCCACTTCTTGGGCCGGGAGGACCACCCATGACCGCACTTTCCGCCCGCGACGCCAAGTACAACTTCGGCCGTCTGATCGACCTCGCCCGCGCCGAGCCGGTGGTGGTCGAGAAACACGGGCGCCCGGTCGTGGTGGTCCTGTCCGTCGAAGAATACGAAAGGCTGACCGGCAACAAGGTCGCCCCATCCCGACTGGAAGGCGAGGAGTGATGGCAACGAACAACAACGCCCCCTTGGGCATCGAGGCAGAGCTGTTCAAGGCCGCCGACAAGCTGCGCGGCAACATGGAGCCATCGGACTACAAGCTCTTCGTCCTCGTCCTGATCTTCATGCGCCACATCTCGGT
>JBKBVT010000501.1:0-594 GCA_046289305.1 Hyphomonas sp.
GGCTGCTGGAAACTGGAAAATGAATGGCGATCTGGCCGCTTTGGCCGAGGTCGAGGCGCTGATCGCGGCACATCCTGCACCGGGCTGCGAGGTTCTGATCTGCCCGCCAGCGGTGCTGATCCACCCGCTGTCTGATCGCATTGCCGGGGGGCCGGTCATGGTCGGCGGTCAGGACTGCCACGCCAACGCATCGGGCGCCCATACCGGCGATCTGGCCGCGCAACAGCTGGCGGATGCCGGGGCAAGCCACGTGATCCTGGGCCATTCCGAGCGCCGCGCCGATCATGGCGAGACCAGCGCCATGGTGGCCGCCAAGGCGCTGGCGGCCCATGAGGCCGGGCTGATCGCGATCATCTGTCTGGGCGAAACCGAGGCCGAGCGGGATGCGGGCCGGACGCTGGATGTGATTGCGGAACAGCTGGACAGCTCGCTTCCGCAGACGGCTGATGCGACGAACACTGTCATCGCTTACGAACCGATCTGGGCCATCGGTACGGGACGCACGCCGGATGCCGGGCAGATCGCCGAGGTCCACGCCCTGCTGCGTCAGCGGCTTGGGCGGCATCTGACGGATGCTGCGGGCGTCCGGCTGCT
>JBKBVT010000048.1:0-15116 GCA_046289305.1 Hyphomonas sp.
GTCGCTGAATAGAGTTTGAATGCTTCGTCAGCGGCGTGCGCCGCAAGGTCAACCTCGCCCGCGCCTCCGCTGGAGACTTCGAATTTGGCACCGTCCAAATCCACGGATTTGAAACGTCTGGCCGAGGCGTGCCACTCTCCCGCGATCAAGTGATTTCCGGACAAGGCTTCGGTCATGGGAGTTCCTTTGGTCATCGTTCGCGAATTCAGGGTAAAGATCAGTGAGCGTTAACGTTCATCTGGACTAAGTTGAAAGTACGCGGGTCCGTGCAGTCACAAGGCTCTCAGGGGGGGGGCCTCGCGCGCCCGCAGTTTTCTGCTTTGCGGCTGGATTGCTGGCGGTGTTCAGCCTCTGGAAGCACACGAACACAAGGACCAGAAGGCCGACGACAATCTTGGTCCACCAACTGTTCAGCGAGCCGTTGAATGTGATGTAAGTCTGCACGAGCCCCATGAGCAGAACGCCGCCCAATGTTCCGATCACATAGCCCGATCCACCTGTGAGCAGTGTTCCGCCGATCACGACGGCGGCAATTGCGTCTAGCTCGATTCCCACAGCGGCCAGCGCGTACCCTGACGATGTGTAGAATGAGAACATGATGCCTGCGAGAGCAGCCAGAAACGAACTCAAGGCATAGATGCCGATCGTTGTGCGCGCCACCGGCACCGCCATCAACTTTGCCGATTCCGGACTGCCGCCGATAGCATAGACATAGGTACCGAAGCGCCGGTAGTGAGCGAGAATGAATGCGCCGCAGAAGACAATCACCAGGATCAACGTCTAAGAGCTGATAAATGCACCGCCAGGCAAGGCCAGGCCCGCCGTATTGACCGCGTCATAGACGTCATGTTTGATCGGAACCGACCGCTCACTGACGACGACGGCGAGACCGCGCATCAGGAACATGCCGGCCAGCGTCACGATGAAGGGCTGGAGTTTGTAGTAATGGATCAGACCGCCCATGCTAGCGCCGAAGGCGCAGCCGATTCCCAGAACGAGTGGGAACACCAGCACCAACGGCCAGCCTGACTGGATTAGAACCGCCGTCAGAACGCCGGTAAAGGCAATGACGGCCCCGACCGAGAGATCAATGCCGCCGGAGAGGATCACGAATGTCATCCCGATTGCGGTCACGGCCAGGAAGGCATTATCCGTAAACAGATTGAGGAACACGCGCAAAGTGCCAAGGCCCTCATACTGGAACGATCCCAGCAGGAACAGTGCCGCGAACAATGCGTAGGTGATGAGGACCGGGGTGTGGCGGGAATCGATCATGATGTCAGCCTGGAACGCAGTGAGGCAAGCTGAGCCTGCGCAACGGAGGACTGCAGCAACAGCACGCCGATGATCACCAGCGCCTTGATTACAAGATTAAACTTTGGCGGAATGCCTGAAAGCACAATGGCGGTGTTCAGGGACTGAATAATCAGAGCACCGACGACCGCCAGGACAAGGGAGTAACGGCCGCCCATGAGACTGGCGCCACCTATGACCACTGCCAGTATAGCGTCAAGCTCAATCCAGAGGCCGACATTGTTGGCGTCCGCCCCCTGGATGTCGGCGGTCGCGACGAGGCCCGCCAGCGCGGCGCACAGTCCGGAAATGGCGTAGACGGCGAGTTTGACGGAGCGTACCGGAATGCCGGCATATCGGCTCGCCGATGCATTCGAGCCGACCGACTCAATAAAGAGCCCGAGGGCGGTCTTGCGTGTCACGAGAAGCAGTGCGGTCAGAAGACCTGCGACGAGCCATACGGGCGTCGGCAGGCCAAGGAGCGTTCCCACGCCGAGAAATGCAAAGGCTTCGTTCTGGAAGGTGATGATCTGACCGTCATTGATCAACTGGGCGACGCCCCTACCAGCCACCAGCAGGATCAGCGTCCCGACGATGGGTTGAACCCCAAGACCGGCAACCAGGCTCCCATTGACGAGGCCGGCCGCCAGCCCGGCGCAAAGACCGGCGCCGATGATTATCCAGAGTGGCAGCACGCCACCTGAGATCAGATTGGCTGCGACGGCCCCCGCAATCGCCATCACCGCGCCGACCGAAAGGTCGATGCCGCCCGTTGCGATCACCAATGACATTCCGAGGGCGATGAGGGCGATTGGCGCGCCCCTGTTCACGATGTCCACGAGGCCGCCAATCACTCGCCCATCCCTCACCGTGAAGGTGAAGAAAGCCGGGTTGAGGATGACGATCACGATCCAGATCAAGCCGAGGGCCAGTAACGGCCAGAGCATACGGCGGCGTTGTAGCGCGGACACAATTGCTTTCAGGGATGTCATGACGCAATCGCCTGCAGCAGGGAGTCTTCCGTGATTGCATTGCCCTCAAGTTCGGCAATCTGGCGGAAATCTCGGAGCACGATGATCCGGTGGCTGAAGGCGACGAGTTCCTCCAGCTCCGAGGAGGTGACAATCAGCGACATGCCGCGTTCGCACAGCTGACGGATGAGACGGAGGATTTCGGAATGGGCTCCGATGTCGATTCCGCGCGTTGGCTCGTCGAGTAACAGAACCTCCGGCTTGACCGCGAGCCAGCGCGCCAGAATGACTTTCTGCTGGTTCCCCCCGCTGAGCAATCCGACGGGCTTCTCGGCATCCGGCGTTGCAATTCTGAAATCCGAGATCGCCTGCTCGGCGATAGCGCGCTGTTCTCGCGAGGGTATGGGCCGCCACCACCCTCGCCGCGCCTGCAGGGCAAGGACGATATTCTCCCTGACGCTCAGTTCCCCGATGATGCCATGCGCCTTGCGGTCTTCGGGACAAAGCGCGATGCCGACCATGATGGCATCTTTCGGTGCGGTGAGCCGCACCACACGGCCGCCACGCCGAATCTGGCCGCTCGCGAGCTTGTCCAGACCAAACAGTCCACGGCAGACCTCCGTGCGGCCAGACCCCAGCAACCCTGCCAGTCCGATCGCCTCGCCGGACCGGGCGGTGAAGCTGATGTCCTGGACGGATCCTCCGATGCAGGCCGCCTCGACCGATAATGCAGCATTCTCAGCGCTGGCAGACCCGCACTGCGGATGATTTCCGGCAATGGTTCCCTGCAGTTCATAGCCGAGCATATGCTGGATCAATTTTGGCCTGGGCAGACTGGCGGTTTCGAATGTTCCGATCTTCCGGCCGTTGCGCAGAACCGTGATACGGTCGGACAACGCATAAACCTGATCGAGAAAGTGGGTGACGAAAACGATGCCTACGCCATCGTCACGGAGGCGGCGGAGGATGCCGAAAAGGATTTCGACTTCGTTCTTGTCGAGGCTTGCAGTCGGCTCATCAAGCACGAGGAACCGAGCTGACTGCGCCACCCCTCTGGCGATCGCGATCAACTGCTGAACCGCGACCGAGAAGTGACCGAGAGGTCTTGCGACATCGATATCGAGTCCGAAACGCTGGAGAATATTTCGCGCTGCTTCGTTCATCCGTGCCCAGTCAGTCAATCCGAAGCGCCTCGGTTCCCGGCCAAGTGTGAGGTTTTGAGCCACCGAAAGGTTCGGGAGCAGATTGACCTCCTGATAGACCGTGCTGATCCCGGCTGCCTGAGCCTCGACGACCGAGCGTGGCGACACCGCCTCGCCCGCAAGGTGCATCTCCCCGCCGTCGCGCGGATAGACGCCAGTCAGCACTTTGATGAGGGTCGATTTTCCGGCGCCGTTTTCACCTAGGAGGGCATGAACCTCACCGGACGCGACTTCGAAATCGACATTGTCGAGCGCTACGACGCCCGGAAACACTTTCCGGATGCCGGTCAGGGACAGAAGTGGCACGGCGTGGCTCACGGCGTCAGCGGCCCTCTCCGCCGGTGCGTCTCCGGTATTCTTCCGCCGCGGTTTCCTGGGTGAAGAGATCGCCATTGACCGAGATCAGTTTCGGAACGTTTTCGCCCCGCAGATGGGCTTCGATGGCGTCGAAGGCAGGCCCGCCCATATGGGGGCTGAGTTCAACGGTGGCGTTCGTGTCGCCGTTGGCCATGGCGTTGAAGATGTCGGGCACCGCGTCGATCGATACGACCAGGATGTCCTTACCCGGAGCGATACCGGCTTCTTTCATCGCGATGACTGCACCAAGGGCCATCTCGTCATTATGCGCCCAGACTGCGCAGATGTTTCTCGGATCGCCGGCGCGAAGGAATGTCACCATGATGTCCTTTCCGCGTGACCGGGTGAAGTCAGCGGTCTGGGACATGATGATGTTGGCATCCGGATAATTGGCGATGACTTCATTGAATCCGGCCATGCGGTCGATGGCGGCGGAGGCGCCGACTGTGCCTTGCAGTTCAGCGATGGCGCAGTCGCCGCCGGTTTCCTCCATCAGCCATCTTGCGGCTTTGCGGCCTTCCTCGACAAAATCCGACGCGACCCGGGTGAGGTATAGGGTATCGTCATCCAGCGCCATGTTGCGATCGATGATCACGACGGGTATTCCGGCCCGCTGCGCCTCGGTGAGCACCGGTTTCCAGCCAGTTTCCACAACTGGCGCGATGATGATCGCGTCGACGCCTTGCGCGATGAAGCTGCGGACCGCGCGGATCTGGTTTTCCTGCTTCTGTTGAGCGTCGGAGAATTTCAGATCGATGTCCCGGGCTCTGGCTTCCGCCTGGACAGCTTGGGTGAAGGACGTGCGCCAACCGCTCTCAGAGCCGATCTGGGAAAAGCCGACCGTAATCTGTCCGTCGCCGGAGCCGCCGGATTCTCCAGAACCACAGGCTGCGATGAAGATCGCGCTGGTGATCAGTGCAAGTATGTTTCTCATGTTTCCTCCCGTTTTTATCAGATCCATCCACCATCGACGATGTAGGCCTGGGCCGTGCACATCCGCGCATCGTCGGACGCCAGGAACAGCGCCATTGCGCAGATGTCCTGCGGCAGCAGTTCCCGCTTTAGAGACTGGCCGCGTTCGATCTCGCGCTTTACCTCGTCGCCGACCCACAGGGCTTTCTGCTTCGGCGTCATGACCCATCCGGGCACGAGCGTGTTGATGCGGATGTTGTCCGCGCCAAGATCGCGGGCGAGGCCGCGGGTCAGACCTTCGATGGCCGCCTTGGAGGTCGTGTAGCCCGCCATCCCGCCCTGGCACTCATACCAGCTCATGGACCCGAAATTGATGATCGATCCGCCCCCTGCCCGCAGCATCTGAGGATGCGCGGCCTGTATGGCGAAGAAGACGTGCCGCAGGTTCACCGCCATCCGGTCGTTCCAGTAGTTTTCCGTGACTTCGCGGAAATCATGGCGCGTATCGTCAGCGGCATTGTTGATCAGGATGCTGATCGGTCCATCAAGTTCGCCGGCTTCCGCTATGGCCTCATCCAGTTTCCCGATATCGCGCAGGTCGCAGTCGAAGAACCGGGTATCGGTCTGTTCGGCAAGCGCTGAGCCGGATTGAGCGTCGATGTCGGCAAAGCTGACCTTGCATTTCTGCGACGCGAAGGCGGTGACAAGTTCCGCGCCAATCCCGGTTGCGCCACCTGTGATGAACACGCTCTTGCCAGCGAGGCTGGGATAGGTGTTTGTCAGGGCAGCCGGCGCGGTCATCTCTGTTCCCCTCAATGAGAGTGCGGCGGGACATCTGCGCCCCGGCACCCTACGAGAAAGTCGAAATCACAGCCTTCATCCGCCTGCAGGACGTGCTGGCGGTAGAGCCCCTCATAGCCGCCGGCAGGGCGGGAAACCGTGTTTTCCCGCAGAACAGAAAGACGGGCTTCAATTTCGATGTCTGACAATTCCAGATGTAGCCGGCCCGCCCGTGCGTCGAGCTCGATCATGTCACCGTCACGCACAATGGCGAGGGGGCCAAGCTCTGCGGCTTCCGGCGTCACATGCAGGACTACCGTCCCGAAGGCGGTGCCACTCATACGGGCATCCGATATGCGGACGAGATCGGTGATCCCGCGCTTAAGAAGCTTCGGCGGCAGGCCCATGTTCCCGACTTCCGCCATGCCGGGATAGCCTTTGGGGCCGCAATTGCGCAGCACCATGATGCAGGTTTCATCAATGTCGAGGTCTGGGTCTGCGTAGCGGGCTTTGTAGTCCTGGAACGTGTCAAACACGACGGCGCGTCCGCGATGGTGTAACAGGTCTGGTGATGCGGCCGAGACTTTCAGGACCGCGCCGCGAGGCGCCAGATTGCCCCTTAAGATGCAGATGCCGCCACTTTTCACCAACGGATTATCAACCGGGCGGATCACCTCATCATTGTAGCAAGGGGCATCCTCGACATTGCTCCAGATCGTTTGGCCATTCGCCGTCAGGCTGTCCCTGTTCAGAAACCCCAGTTCGCCAAGCCGCCGCAGGACGGCAGGCAGACCACCCGCATAATAGAACTCTTCCATCAGAAACCGGCCGGAGGGCTGCAGATCGACCAGGGTCGGTACGTCTGCGCCGAGTGCCTGCCAGTCATCGAGTGACAGTGGAACGCCGATCCTCTGAGCGATGGCCTTCAGATGGATCACCGCATTGGTCGATCCGCCAATGGCGGCATTGGCGCGGATGGCATTCTCGAACGCCGCGCGTGTGAGCAGCTTCGAGAGCACAAGCTCTTCGCGCACCATCTCCACAGCGCGCATGCCCGACATGTGCGCCAGGACGTAACGCCGCGAGTCGACCGCCGGGATCGCCGCATTGTCAGGCAAGGACACACCGAGCGCCTCGGCCATGCAGGCCATCGTCGAAGCCGTGCCCATCGTGTTGCAGGAGCCTGCCGAGCGCGACATGGACTGCTCGGCCGCCATAAACTCGCGCATATCGATGGTGCCGGCATTCAACTGCTCGTTCATGCGCCAGACGAGCGTGCCCGAGCCAACAGGCTTACCCCGGTGGTTGCCGTTCAGCATCGGGCCGCCGCTGACGACAATCGCCGGTACATCGCAGCTTGCAGCCCCCATCAGCAAGGCCGGCGTGGTCTTGTCGCAACCGACGAGCAGGACGACACCATCGACTGCCGCGAATGGCTTCTTCGACATCCATGCTTGCGAGATTGCGCGTCATCATAGCCGTGGGTCGCAGGTTTGACTCGCCATTGGAGAACACCGGAAACTCGACTGGAAACCCGCCCGCTTCGTAGACGCCCTGCTTCACCCGCTCGGCGAGGCCCCGCAGATGGGCGTTGCAGGGAGTAAGCTCAGACCAGGTGTTGCAAATACCAATGACCGGCTTTCCGTCGAACTGATGCGCCGGAATCCCCTGATTCTTCATCCACGAACGATACATGAAGCCGTTCTTGTCGGCGGTGCCGAACCAGGCCTGCGACCTCAGTCTCTTCTTGACGCTCGACATCCAGAGCCTCGTTCCCCGTTTCGCCTGCCAATTTCCTTGGCGGCTTGATTTCTCATATCTGGTCATACAATATGATGTTTGACCTGCCAACACATTGGTTACGACATGGCCCTGAAACCTCGAAATCTGACGGAACAGATTGTTGAAACGCTCGGACGGCGGATCGTTTCGGGCGATTACCCTGTCGGCAGACGGCTGCCGAGTGAGCAGTATTTCGGTGATGAGTTTGACGTCAGCCGCCCCGTGCTGCGCGAGGTCACAAAAGTCCTCATGGCCAAAGGCCTGGTCGAGTCGCGCTCTCGCGTGGGCACTACCGTCCGGACGCGTGAATGCTGGTCGATGCTCGACCCTGACGTTCTGCGGTGGACGATCGAGACACTGCCCGAGCAGGACTTCATAGATTTCCTGTTCGACACGCGGATGGTGTACGAACCGGGCGCGGCTGCCCTCGCGGCGAAGAATGCCGATGAAGCCGATCTTGAGCGGATTGCCGCAGCCTATCAGGCCATGGAGGACGCCGACACAGCCCACGATCTGATGGACCCGGACCTGGAATTCC
The DNA here is from genome assembly GCA_046289305.1 of Hyphomonas sp. Classification (GTDB taxonomy): domain Bacteria; phylum Pseudomonadota; class Alphaproteobacteria; order Caulobacterales; family Hyphomonadaceae; genus Hyphomonas. The sequence continues at coordinate 7,836 of JBKBVT010000048.1, forward strand.
ATCTCGCCATTGTGGACGCCACCAAGAATCCGTTTCTCGCGCATATCGGCCGGACGCTGCACAATGCGCTAAGATTCTCGATCGAACTCACGAGCCGGCATCCGGAGACCCATGACCTGTCGCTGCCGCGCCACAAGGCCGTAAGCGATGCGATTCTGGCGCGCGACAATGCGAGAGCGGCGCAGGCAATGCAGGTTCTGCTGGAGGAGTCGCGGCTCGATTTCCTTCAGGTCTCCCGTCTCTACGATGGGAAAATACAGTGAACCTCATTCAGTACCTCGATGATGCAGGCCTGACGCGCGCGGCGCGGGTTGTGAACGAAGAGACATTGGCACCGCTTGAACCGGCTAGGACCATGTACGAACTGGCACTGGAAGCCCTGAACGCAGGCACGAGCCTCAAGGACACAGTAAGTCAGGCCGAGGGGCTGGAACGACTTTCGTATGACGGTCTGTGGCGCGAGGGGCGGATCCTGTCGCCCATCTCCCATCCGGACCCTGCACACCTGTTGGTGACCGGCACGGGCCTGACCCATCTGGGCAGCGCCGATACGCGCGACGCCATGCATGCCAAGCTATCAGCGGCAGGCGATGCCCTTACGGATTCGATGAAGATGTTCCGTATGGGGATGGAGGGCGGCAAGCCGCGCAATGGCGAGACCGGCGCTCAGCCTGAATGGTTTTACAAGGGCGATGGCTCCAGCCTTGTGCCACCGGAAGGCGATCTTGTATCGCCAGGATTTGCGCTTGATGGGGGCGAAGAGCCGGAGGTAGCGGGGATCTATGTGATCTCCGCAGATGGCCGGCCGCGCCGCCTGGGTTTCTGTCTTGGAAACGAGTTCTCCGATCACAAGATGGAACGGATCAACTATCTCTATCTGGCGCACTCGAAGCTGCGCCCGTGCTCGATCGGCCCTGAACTCAGACTGGGCGAACTGCCGGGCACGATCCTCGGGCGCTCCAGGATCGTTCGGAACGGCCAATCCATATGGGAAAAGCCTTTCAGCAGCGGCGAAGACAATATGAGTCACTCGGTCGCGAACCTCGAAGCACATCATTTCAAATATGTAGGCTTCAGACGTCCCGGCGATGTGCACGTACATTTCTTTGGAACGGCCACCTTGAGTTTTTCGGATGGCGTGGAAACCGAGACGGACGACCGATTCGAGATATCTGCGGAGGGTTTTGGCAAGCCGCTTCGAAACCGGATTGTCATGGGAGCAACCGAAGCCGGCTTCCATCCTTTGCCACTGTAAAAAACGCAAGCGGCGACGTCACGACTGCTTGGTTCAATGAAGAAAGGGGAGACTTGGAATGTTACGATTTGGACTCGTCGCGGCGCTGCTGGCGGCGCTCACAGGCTGCGCTACTGTCAGCGCACAGACCCGCGTTACGCTGGACGCTTCCGCGCCGATTGGCACGATCGCGCCTGAAGTCTACGGGCAGTTCCTCGAACATCTGGGCGCCCAGCCTTATGGCAGCATCTGGGTCGGCGAAGACAGCGACATTCCAAATACGGGTGGCATACGAGACGACGTGTTTGCAGCACTCGACGCGCTCGAAATTCCGGTCATCCGCTGGCCGGGTGGATGCTATTCAGACCGGTATCAGTGGCGCGATGGGATCGGAACGCGCGCGGTGAGAACCAATGCGGCCTGGGGCGGCACGCTTGAACCGAACACCTTTGGAACGCACGAATTCTTCAACCTAGCCGAACGCCTTGGCGCCAGGACCTACCTCAACATTAATATCGGCACCGGTACGCCAAAGGATGCGGCGGACTGGATGGAGTATATCACCGCCACATTCGGTGACCGCGCCGACGAGCGCCGCACCAATGGCCGGGATGAGCCTTGGACAATCGATTTCCTCGCCATCGGCAATGAAACCTGGGGATGCGGTGGCCATATCACGGCCGAAGCCTATGCCGACATCTACACGTTGTTTGCCAGCTTCGCGAAAACCGAGGGCGACCAGCCGATACGCATCATCTCCGGCTCTCACGACGAGAACATCGAGTACTCAGACGCGGTGCTGAAACATCCTTACATCGCCGGACTCTCCGAAGGCATCTCCGTTCATTTCTATACGCTGCCGACCGGCGACTGGGGCGCGAAGGGCGCAGCAATCGGTTTTCCGGAAGAAGAGTGGATTTCCACGATCCAGCGCGCGCTCATGATGCAAGATGTGATCACCGATCAGATAGCCATGCTGGACAGTCATGAGACATTGGGCGAGGAGTTTGGGCTCTACGTCGATGAGTGGGGCACCTGGTATGATCCGGCGACTGAGGATACACCGGCGCTCTACCAACAGAACACCATGCGTGACGCGGTTGTTGCGGCGCTCACCTTCAACATCTTTCACGCCCATGCCGACAGGGTGAAGATGACAAATATCGCCCAGATGGTAAATGTGCTCCAGGCGATGATCCTGGTCGACGGTCCTGACATGGTGCTGACTCCGACCTACCACATCTTTGAAATGTACAAGCCGTTTCAGGGCGCAGAGTCCCTGCCGGTAACATATGACGCGCCAGCGTATAGCTACGGCGATCGTTCGATACCGGCCGTCAGCGTGTCAGCGGCCCGGACGCCGGACGGAAAACTGGTTGTGGCCCTCGTCAATGCCGACGCCAGTGCGTCGCACACTGTCGATCTCAGCACCCTCGGGGCATCTGAACTGGACGGACGAATCCTCTCGGCTGACACCATGGACGCGCACAACACGTTCAGCGCGCCTGAGGCGGTCACGCCCCAGCCATACACTCTGGATCGGAATGGTCAGGCGCGGGTCGCGGTTCTGCCACCACGCTCAATTGTCGTTCTCAAATCCCGAAGCTGAGCGCCCCATGGTTTTAGGCGTGATTCCCAGAACCATTTTCGCGGGCCTGTCGTTTGCGATGTTCGACGCCTTCCCAATGTCGGCGCAGGATGCGGCCATGTATCCGATGGCTCCGCCAGACGAGCCGGCAGCCATCCTGCTCGGGACAGGCGGCGTTGACGGTCAGACGGCTGACGAGTCGTGGTTCCGCCAGTGGGGTGATCCCATGGCGCGGAACATCTCGGCTGCAACCCTCACGCCATTTCTGGCCGATCCCGAAACGGCGAATGGCGCGAGTGTACTTGTCGCGCCGGGCGGCGGCTTCATGTGGCTGTCCATGGGCAATGAGGGCTGGGAAGTTGCCGAAGCGCTCGCCGCGAGGGGGATCAATGCCTTTGTGCTCAAATACCGGCTTCAGCCGACAGCGGACACGCTGGAAGATTTCGAAGTGCAGATGCAACGACTGTTCGCCGATGCCGGAAACCAAACCGACAATGAGGACGGCGCCGGAGGCGTCCACGGGCCGCGCTGGGACTATACAAATCCACTCGAAGATGCCGAAGCGGCCTATGCAATGATTGTTGCCAACGCCGATCAATGGGGCGTGGATACAGGCCGTATCGGGATGGTTGGCTTCTCGGCCGGGGCAGCGCTGACCCTGCACACAACGTTCAATTCCGGCCGCGTAGACCTCGCCTTCATCGCACCGATCTACGGTCCCATGGTCCCGGTCGAAGTGCCTGCTGACGCGCCGCCCTTGTTTGTCGCGATCGCAACAGATGACTTCCTTTTCGAGGGGCAGTTCGGTCTGGTCAAATCTTGGTTTGATGCGGGCGCCCCCGTGGAATTTCACCTCTACCAGAATGGCGGACATGGTTTCGGACTGGGCAATCCGGACCGGACAAGCAATGCCTGGTTCGACGCATTCATTCACTGGCTGAACGTGAACGAGTTCCTTGAAGCCAGCAGATGAAGACACTTCTGCGGTGTTCGCGAAGTGCAACGAAAGTACTTGAACAAAAACTATGCGACAAATGTCAGCGGAACCGGGCTTGAGGCGGCCGATCACGCGGCGTAGCTTCACCAGATGGATCGCTCAGGTTTTTCGCCACTTCACACTGCCGGCGCGGGTGAACCGCCCCGCTATGGCTTCGGCCGCAGCGGGTGGGCGAGATCATCTTGACCCATCCGTTGACTGTCATTGTCATGGGCGTCTCAGGCTGCGGGAAATCGACGCTCGCCGGCGCGATCGCGGGTCATCTCTCCTGGCCCTTTGTGGAAGGCGACGACTATCACAGCCCCGCCAATCGCCGGAAAATGGCCTCTGGCCAGCCACTCGATGACAGTGACCGGCGAGGTTGGATCGCTGAACTCACCGGAGCGATACGCGCCGCAGGGCCGGTTTCCGTGGTGGCCTGTTCGGCGCTCAACCCGGTCGTGCGCAGCTGGATTGAATCAGGCATCGGACATGCCCCGCTCTATCTGCTGCTCGACGGGGACCGGGACCTGCTGACTGAGAGGTTGAAGCAGCGGACAGGTCACTTCATGAACCCCGCCTTGCTCGACAGTCAGCTTGCGGCGCTCCGCCCGCCTGAGGACGCCGTTATTGTTCCTGTAGACCTGCCGCAAAAGGCGCAGCTAAGTCTCGCCCTTGAATTCATCCGCCAGCGGATGAGCCGTTAGACAAATTGCGAGAGCAGAAGCGTCATGATCAGCCCAGTCAGTCCCACCAGAGTGGAGGTGACAGTCCAGCTTTTCAGCGTCTGCGCTTCTGTCAGGCCGAGATAGCGGCTGACCAGCCAGAAGCCGCTATCATTGACATGGCTGAGGATTGTGGCGCCGGAGGCGATCGCCATCACCATCAAGGCAAGTCCAGCACCTTCCAGCCCCGCAAGCTGGGCGACTGGCGCAGCGAGCCCCGCGGCCGTGAGCATGGCGACGGTGGCGGAGCCCTGTGCCACGCGCACGATGGCGGCGACGGCGAAACCGAAGAGCAACGGCGAGAGCCCGGTCGCCGTCAGCGCGTCGGCCAGCACCGTTCCAGCTTCGGAATCGACGAGGATCTGTTTGAAAGCGCCGCCTGCCCCGGTGATCAGCACCACGACGCCGGCGGGTTCGAGGGCCCTGACCATGGCCTCTCTGAGGCGGCTGGCGGGTACGCCGCGCGCCGGTCCGAAAGCAATCCAGGCGATGAGGCAGGCAATCATCAGCGCGACGAACGGGTGACCGATGAAGGTGATCGCGGCAACCGTCCCTGGTGGGAGAGAGGGACTTCCGGTGGGGTGTAAGGTCCCCACGACCGTGCCGGCCAGGATGAGGACCAAGGGGATCAGAACAACTGACAACGCCAGAGCGAGTCCAACTGGCCGCGCCACAGTCTCTGCTTCCTCGGCGAGCATCGCGGGGCCGGTCTCCCGGAACTCCGGCAGCCGCTCCAGCCATCGGGCAAACAAGGGTCCGGCGACCAGCATGGCTGGCAGTCCGGTAATCATCCCCAGCAGGATCACCCAGCCAAGATCCGCCCCCAGAATATCGGCGACAGCAATTGGCCCCGGTGTTGGAGGGATAAAGGCATGCGAGACAGCCAGACCCGCGAGAAGCGGGATCGCGAAGGCAACATTGGGGCGTCCGGTCCTGGCTTTCAGGCCGTACAGCACCGGCGCGAGAATGATCAGCGCGACATCGAGAAAAATGGGGATCGCAACAATGAAGCCGACAAAGCCCAGCGCAAGCGGCGCGCGCTTTTCTCCGAAGGCAGACAGCATACCGCTGGTGATGGACCGGATGCCGCCCGAAGCTTCCAGCAAAGCACCGAGCATCGCGCCGAGACCGACGACCACCGCCACGAAGCCGAGCGTGCCGCCCATGCCGGACTGGATCGACCGGATCACAGCCGCAGGCTCCATGCCGTAAACGATACCGAAGCCCACGCTGACGAGCAGCAGTGCGAGGAACGCCGGTAGCCGTGCCCGGAGGATGAGGCCCAGAAGCGCCGCTATGCTCGCTGCGACGATGACGAAGGCGTAGGTTGTCTCCCCCACCTGACCGCGATCCTAGAAGCCGTGGCCGAGCGCGTTGAGGCGGAGGCGTCCAAGCCAAGGCCCGGAGGTTATGTAAAGCGTGCGGCCATCGTCCCCGAACGTGCAGTTGGCAGCGGCTGTGCCAGTGTCGATCCGCAGCACGGGTGTGCCATCCGGCATGAAGACATGCACGCCGCCGGGGCCGGCAAGATAGAGGCGGCCATCGGTATCGACTGCGAGGCCGTCCGGAAGGCCGGGATGGGTGCCGCCCACCAGCGGCGTCATGTCGGCCAGCATCCGGCGGCTAGTCGGCTCGCCGTCCGTATCCAGATCATAGGCGAACAGCTGGGCGGCACCGGGATCAGAAACGGCAACATACAGCGTTCGCCCGTCCGGCGACAGGATAATGCCGTTCGGAAGGGTCAGGCTATCGTCAATGAGCGTGACCCGGCCATCCGGATGCCAGCGATAGACGCCGTTGAAGGCCGTCTCCTTGTGGGGCGACTCCATGAAGCCGGCGAGGCCATATGGCGGATCTGTGAAGTAAACCGAGCCGTCATCGGCAAGGACGAGATCGTTCGGGCTGGAGAAGCGCTTGCCCTCATGGTCCGTGGCTAAAAAGGTCTTCTTCTTCGTGGCGAGGTCCAGCCGCGCGATGGCGCGGTTGCCATGGTCTGCAAGCAGAATCGTGCCCGTCTGATCGCCTTGGATCAGACCATTGGCGCCGGGCTGGCCGATAATGCCTTCGGGGTCGTCGCCTTCTAGGCCGGCCGGGTGAAGGAAAGTTTCGAGCCCCGCTGCCTCGCTCCATTTATACATGGTGTTGGCCGGTACATCCGTGAACAGAAGATATTGGCCGTCCTTGATCCAGACGGGTCCTTCCGACCAGATGAAGTCCTCGCCTGTCAGTTTTTCAACACCGGCGCCGGGCACCAGAAGGTCTGCGGCGAGGTCAGTGTCGAGAATAACAATCTGCGTGCCCTCGGCGGCCTCGGCTACCGGCACTGGATCCGGCTGCGAGGCAGCGGGCGGCGCTGTCTCGGTGCAGGCCGTGAAGCACATTGCCGCCATAATAGCGAGCACCGTGCGGGTTTGTGGTGATGTTTGCATGACTATTCCCCCTTAATATCGACGCGGGTCACCAGCGCGGCGCCCGGCGCATCCGAAATGACGGATGCCGACAGGTCGAAGCTGCCCGTCAGCCGGATATCGTCAGAGGAGGAACCAATGCGAAAGTCAATCCGGCCGGCATCCGCCTCGAACTGGCCGGAGGGCGCAAAGTAGGCGAACTGTTCAGGAGAGAGCGTAAAGGCAACCCGCCGCGTCTCGCCTGCCGGGATGCTCACGCGGGCAAAGCCGCGCATTTCCTGTACCGGCCGGGCGACCTGCGCCACAGGATCACGCACGTAAAGCTGGACCACTTCGTCCCCATTGATGCC
>JBKBVT010000502.1:0-591 GCA_046289305.1 Hyphomonas sp.
GGTAATGGTGCGTCAAGGCAGATTCTCCAAATGTTCTTCATGGTGCGGTCCTTTTCGAGGTAGGGGTCAACCTACATCGCCTGCTTAGAGCGGGTGGCGTTGCGCTGTCAAGGAAAAACGCCTGAGGGCCTCTCAGAGCGCCGCTGACGGCACAAACGCACTTTTATTCGGTGTCCTTGCCTTTTCGGCTTTCTGCGCCTCAGTGAGCCTCTGCGCGGCTCTGTCATGAATCTGGCGCGCGGGCTCCATGCCGGGGCCGGGATCGGTTCGCTGTGGTGGTGTGAGCGGGCGCAGCCCGCGAACCGATCCGAGGCGACTTGATCAGACGGGGCCTGTCTCCTTGAACCGGAACAGGGTCACGCCATCCCGGAGCGGGTTCAGAGATGTCACGCTTTTGTTCGTAACCTCTTCTTTCTTTCTTCTCTTTTCTTCTTTCTCTTCTCTTAAACTGTATAAATAACGAACAAAAGCGTGACGCGGGTTACGAACAAAAGCGTGACAGATCACCGCCTCGGCCCGGCGTCTCCGTTACGAACAAAAGCGTGACAGATCACCCGGCCCGGTCACTTCCTCCGACCCAGCATCGCCCCC
>JBKBVT010000503.1:0-589 GCA_046289305.1 Hyphomonas sp.
TCCTTCACCTCGATCGGCGCGCCCGTCTCGTCCACACCGCCCACATAGCGCATCCATGCGGCGACGGCGAGCATCAGGCGCGGGCTGCTGCGGCCGGCCTTCAGGTTCTCGCCCAGGGTGGCGAGAATGCGCTGCGGCAGTTTCTGGCTGCCGTCCATGGCGATCTGCCAGGTAAGGTGGCGGATGCCGGTGTTGGCAAAGCGTGCCTTGAGGGCAGCCGCATAGCCGGCGAGATCCACGCCCGGCGGCGGGGTGAGCGCAGGGATGATTTCCTCGCTCCACAGGCGGGTGACGAAACCGGCCAGAGCCTCGTCGGCCATGGTGTCGGCAATCGTCTTGTGGCCGGAGAGGTAACCCAGATAGGCGAGCGAGGAATGCGCGCCGTTGAGCATGCGCAGCTTCATGTGCTCGTAGACGGCAACATCGGACACCAGCTCGACGCCGGCGGCACCGAGATCCGGGCGCTCGCCGCCCACGAAGTCATCCTCGACCACCCACTGACGGAACGGCTCATGCACCACGAGGCCGTCTTCATTGCGGCCGGTGGCGGCGGACAGGCGCTCTATGTCTTCCGGTTTGGTCGCCGGGA
>JBKBVT010000504.1:0-589 GCA_046289305.1 Hyphomonas sp.
TCGGTGCGGGTTTTGCTGGACACGGGCGTGCGGGGCGTGTTGATCCGTTTTTTCATGCTGTCCACGAATTACCGCAAGCCGATGGACTGGACCGCGGCGACGGCGGCCGCGGCCGCGGCCGTGCTGCGCCGCTGGCATGGGATCGTCGCGGGCATCGAACCCGCGCCAATCCCGGCGCCCGCTTTCCTGTCGGCGCTGGCCGATGACCTGAACACTGCGGGCGCCATTGCGGCGTTGCACGAGCTGGCGGCCAAGGAAGACGGCGCGGGGCTGCTGGCCTCGGCGCGGATGCTGGGGCTGCTGGAGCCTGCGATGGGGGCATGGGCCGAGGCGGGCGACGCGGTGGCGGGCCAGATCGAGGCGCTGCTGGCCGCGCGCGCCGAGGCCCGCAAAGCGCGCGATTTCGCACGCGCCGATGCGATCCGTGACGGGTTTGCGCAGGCGGGGGTTGAGGTCAAGGATACGCCTGCGGGGCCGGAATGGGCGCTGGCGGCGGGCTTTGACGCGGACGCCTTGGCCGATTTGGCGCGGACCCACGGCGCATGACCCTTGCCGCCTGCACCGAAGCGCTGCGCGAACATGATCCCTT
>JBKBVT010000505.1:0-585 GCA_046289305.1 Hyphomonas sp.
CCCCGGCGCGGGCGGTGACTTTGGTGACATGCTGATTGAGCTGACGGTCGAAACGCCGGTGAACCTCTCGTCCCGCCAACGCGAGCTGCTGCGCGAGTTCGAGGCCGAAAAATCCGACAACAGCCCCCAGTCCGACAGCTTTTTCGCCAAGGTCAAAAGTTTCTGGGACGGCATGACCCGCTGAGTTCCGACCAGCCGCAGGGGCACAGACGCGGCGTTTGGAGCCGCCGTGCCTGCGCGCATTCCACTTGCCCTCGCCCTTGATCCCGTGGCGATCAAGGGCGAGGGCCCTGCGAGGCGCAGTAGGGGATGTTGACCTTCAGGCTCTTCTGGCGGCGGCTGAGGGCGCCGAAGTTCGGCACAGCCCAGTCCAGGTCGATCAGTCGCAGCAAGCTCTCGACGAAGCCGGTGGTCTGTCTGAGCGCGATGCGAAACAGCACTTTCATGGTCAGGCAGGACTGGATCGCGGCATCGCTGTCGTCGGGCTGCCGACCACGCTTGCCGGTCGGAGCGGCCTCCCAGGTCATGGCGGCATCAAACCAGATCGTCAGCGCCGCACTCGCAGGCAGGCTTCTCACGGACAAT
>JBKBVT010000506.1:0-581 GCA_046289305.1 Hyphomonas sp.
GAGGTTCATCAAGACCGTCGACTTGCCCTTGATGAAGTCCCTGCTTGCCCGGCATGACGGCAAGTTCAAGGGTTTCTCTCTGGATCAGCTGGAGGGTGAAGAGGCGGAGGTCCGCAAGGCGCTGCAGGAATTCCTTGCTGGCGCCGAAGAGAATTACCCCGAGGGTCTGCGTGGCGACCTGCATCGGATTGCGGAACTCGGCGACGCACGCGGTCTGGAAATCATCCAGGCCCAAGCGGACCGAGACGGGATCGATCTCTTTCCTGAAATGAAGACCGGCGATCAGGATGCGCCGAACAAGGCGCATGACCCCAAGCATATCGCCTTGCGGGTCTTCCTCGAACACCCGGGCCTTTTCGAAGCTGCTGCCGATCACATGGCCTTGCTGGCCCCGGATCGCTTGCATGAGTTCGCAGGTCGGGAACGGGGCGTCACAATCGACCTTACGGAAGAGAAGGTCGAGGCGTTCCGGCTCGCCGTTGCCGATCTTTTCAAGAAAGCGTTTCTCGGGGACTATTGCCGGGTCGGTGACTACGCCGATGCCGACGAGATCAACCTCGTGGTCAGCCACGGAGCGACGG
>JBKBVT010000507.1:0-577 GCA_046289305.1 Hyphomonas sp.
ATTTCCTCCAGATCCTGCCGCTCGCCGGCAAAGGACAGATCGGGCGGGCAGGTGACGGATGCCACCATCCCCTTGTCGGCCATCGGCCAGCGCAGGACCAACATGATATCCTCGATCACCGGCGCAACTGGCGTGCGGCTGCCCAGCACGCCCGGCCCGGCATGGCGCGCGCGGCGCAGATGCCAGCCGATCAGCCGGTCCATCCGCGTGATCAGCGCCTGACCGGCATGATCCTGCGGCAGCTCATTGGCCAGCGCGGCCAGCGGCGTTTTCAGCGAATGCGCCAGATTGCCCAGATGCTGCCGTGACCGCGCCAGCAGGCTGGCATTCTGGTCCAGCGCGGCGTTGATCTCGGACGCCAGCGGGCGCAATTCGCTGACATCTGGCAGCGCAAGGCGGTCGGACTGGCCCGCCCGCACGCGTGTCAGGTCTGCGCGCAGCCGGTCAAGACTGCGCAGCCCCGCCGTGATCTGCACCAGAGAGGCCAGCGCCAGCCCCAGCCACAGCGCCATCAGCGCCAGTGCCAGCGGGCGGATGATCTGCGCCAGACTGGCCCGGATCTCGGCCAGGGGGGCGG
>JBKBVT010000508.1:0-577 GCA_046289305.1 Hyphomonas sp.
GACCTGCTGGGCATGACTGAGGGGATCGAACGCGGCTGGCAGCGCCTCCAGTCCGTATTTGACACCGTGATGTCTGGTATCGGCGACGCATTCAGCGCGGCATGGCAGGTCATTGAGCCGATTTATACCGCCCTCAAATGGGTCTGGGACAATGCCGCCGATCTGGGCAGCCGGATCAGAGGTCTCGGCGGTGGCGGGAACGGAACAACTGCGCCTGATGGGTTTGACGTCATCGCCCCGCCCACCGGCGAAATGCGCGATGGGCTTGCGGGCGGCACGGCGGGGATCCGGGTGCAGGGCATCAGCGATGCAGACTCCTACGGCGAGGGCTTTGAGCAGGGCATGGGAATCCAATCTCCCTCGCGCCGCATGATCGAGTATGGCGAATACATCTCGCAGGGGCTGGGCATCGGCATCGCCAACGGCCAGCCCTATGTTGCGGGTGCCACGGCCAGCGTCGGCCAGTCGATACTTGGCACGATGCAGCCCTATTTTTCGGGCGTCCTGCGGGACGCGCGCAGCCTGACCGACGTGTTCGACAATATCAAATCGGCTTTTGCCAACATGCTGTCGGACA
>JBKBVT010000509.1:0-569 GCA_046289305.1 Hyphomonas sp.
GTATCAGGCGCACGCCGCGACTGGTAACGGATGGTCTTCCGATCAGCCCCGGCAATCTGACACGCCCGCCGCTCCGACAGCCCGAGTTGGGCCTTCAGATGCGCGACAGCCTCGCGCTTCACGGCGGGCGCTACCATTTTTTTGACAGCAGTTCCTTCATCGCCGCCATGTCGAGCATCTGCTCGGCCAGAAGCTTCTTCAGCTTCGCGTTCTCGTCTTCCAGCGCCTTCAGCCGCTTGGCCTCGGGAACCGTCATGCCTGAATACTTCGCTTTCCACGCATAGAACGTGCCTTCCGACATGCCATGCTTGCGGCACAAATCAGCGCACTTCGCGCCCGCATCATGCTCCGCAAGAATGCCAATGATCTGTTCCTCGGTCCGTCGTGCCTTCTTCATAGTCCGTCCTCTCGTTGGGGCGGACTCTAGTCGCAGATGGAGGAAAAATCCCGTGGCAGGTCAATTATCATAAGCTAAAGTCGAACTCAGTCATATGGCTTACATCAGAAAGCCAGACAGCAAAGTCCGGGCGCCCGTCTCCGTTGAGATCTGCGCGTAAAGAGGCGCCATT
>JBKBVT010000510.1:0-567 GCA_046289305.1 Hyphomonas sp.
CCCGCGGAACTGGTCATAGGACAGATCGGCGAAGGGCGGCACCAGATCGAGGCTGGGGCGCTGAAACGGGGCCGCTGCCATGTTGCGGGCGATGGCCACGACATCCTCGAAGCGGGTGATGTGGCCCTGGGCGCGCAGCGGTCCTGCGTGGGCCAGAAGGATTGCCGCGGATGCGGTGCCCAGAAAGGCGCGTCGGTGCATGGGTTTCTCCTGCTTTCAGAATAGGAATTGTCGAAGGCGGCCCGGAATGGGCCGTGAGTATGTGCGATGCCGGGCGTGTTGCGGCGGTTCATCCCCGCTGGCACGTCCCGAAATCCGATGATCGATCCGATATCGACACCCTGAACCTGTCCGGTCGGCCTGCGAATGACCCCGTGCCGACCAATCCGCCGATCCTGAGTGCGGCCTTGACGAAGCAATTGTGGCAGGACGACCGGTCGCTCGCATCTTGGTGATGAATCGGCATCGCCATCCGCCTGCAGAAAGGGCGACGCGGCATAGATCGCCAGCGCCGTGAGGCTGTTCATCGAGACGAGTTGATAGACATGGATGACCGGCCCCTTCTCG
>JBKBVT010000511.1:0-565 GCA_046289305.1 Hyphomonas sp.
GCGCGGATTGAAACCTCATCATTTCGGCCAGCTCTTCAGGCGTTAACTCGCATCGCCCGGCCTTACGGCCGGGCGCGGATTGAAACTGCTGGCCCGTTTTCAATGTCGCCTGGATACAACAAGCATCGCCCGGCCTTACGGCCGGGCGCGGATTGAAACTGCTGGCCCGTTTTCAATGTCGCCTGGATACAACGCATCGCCCGGCCTTACGGCCGGGCGCGGATTGAAACTGACTATCGACCGCCGCCGGATTGTTGCCAATTGGCATCGCCCGGCCTTACGGCCGGGCGCGGATTGAAACGCAAACATAAGCATCATAATCTTCGTCCCACTTGAGCATCGCCCGGCCTTACGGCCGGGCGCGGATTGAAACCCATGTTGCCAACAACGTCGCCGGTATCATGCACGCATCGCCCGGCCTTACGGCCGGGCGCGGATTGAAACCTCTTGTTGTAATCAAAGAACAAGTTATTGCAAGGCATCGCCCGGCCTTACGGCCGGGCGCGGATTGAAACATAAGCGAAAACGGAAAACTAACAATTGGCAAAAAAGGCAGCGCCCCGCC
>JBKBVT010000049.1:0-14393 GCA_046289305.1 Hyphomonas sp.
ATCCAACTTCGCATGAAGTGAGGTCGCTGTAGGTCCCCAACCCAACAGCCTTGAGCTTGGTTCATGCGCGCCAAAGGCGCGCGGAACCTGCTGGCGCGTAAAGCGCAAAAAGGGCGACCCGCCGGGCCGCCCTTCTCACTCTACTCGGGTACTCTACTGATCACAGGTGTAAGGCGGTACGCCTTAACACTTCGCGAACATTGTGTTGCCGCGCGTTTATCTGTCCTTGGCGAGCAGGTTGCGGATCTCTTCCAGCAGAACTTCCTGGCGCGGCGGGGCCGGCGGCGGCGCAGCCTCTTCCTTCTTCTTCATCGAATTCATGCCCTTGATGACGAAGAACAGGGCGAACGCCATGATGACAAAGGAAATGATCGCATTGATGAACCGGCCATAGGCGATCACCGGCGCACCCGCCTCTGACGCCACGACCAGCGACGCATACTCCACGCCGTTCAGCGAGATGAACAGGTCGGCAAAGTCCACCCCGCCCATCATCATACCCAGCGGCGGCATCAGGATGTCATTGACCAGCGACGTGACGATCGTGCCGAAGGCGCCGCCGAGAATGAAGCCGACCGCCAGGTCGACCAGATTGCCCTTGAGCGCGAACTCTTTGAATTCCTTGAGCATAGCTACCTCTTCCAAGCCTGGGGATGCGGTGGATTTAGACAGCAGATTTTGCGGCGTTTGGCCCCCTCGTCAAGCGGATGCGCGGACGAAGGGAAGGGGCGGGGTAGGGCTAGCGCGCCTCGGGATCATGCCCGTCATTGACCCGCGCGCGCAGCTCCTTGCCGGCCTTGAAGAACGGCACCGCCTTGGCAGGCACCTTCACAGGCTCGCCGGTGCGGGGATTGCGGCCGCGCCGGGCCTCGCGCTTGCGTACGGAAAAGGCGCCGAAGCCCCTGAGCTCAACGCGGTCGCCGCGGGCCAGGGCGTCGCCGATTTCGCCGAGAATGACATTCACGACTTTTTCGACGTCTTCCTGACGCAGGTGCGGATTCTCCGCCGCGAGCTTTTCGATCAGTTGAGACTTCAGCATCGCGTTGATATTAAACGCATTTGCGGCGGAAGCGCTAGGCCCCCGCCGCAAACATTTTCTATTTTGACCCGAATTAAGGATTCAGGTCATCGCAGGACTAATTCAGGTCAGTGATTCTGCCTGTTCCTTCCAGCCGTCGCGCTCGAACCGGCCCACAATGGACAGCTCTTCCTCGAGGCCGGCAATCTGCTCATCGGTCATCTCGGCGATCTGCCAGAAATGGAACACGCCGGCTTCGTTCAGCTTCTTCTCGAAAGCCGGGCCGAGGCCTTTCAGCGTCTTCAGATCGTCCGCGTCGCCGAGCGGGGCGGTGAGGCGGCCGCGGTCATCGACCGTGCCATCATCTGCCGGCTTGGCTTTGGTCTTGGACGAGGCAAGCGCCGCACCCAGGATGTCGCCAAGCGAGGCACCGGCATCGGCCGAGCCATACTGGGCCACGGCTTCGGCTTCCTCGGCAATCTCCAGCGCCTTGATCGACAGCTGGACCCGGCGGGACGCGCGGTCAACGCTGATGACTTTCGCATCGACCTTGTCACGCACGGCGAACCGTTCCGGACGCTGGTCGGCCCGGTCACGGGACAGGTCCGAACGGCGGATGAACGATTTGACCGGCGGTGTGCCGAACTCGACCTCGATGCCGCCCGACGTGATTTCGGTCACGATGCAGGTGACGATCGAGCCGCGTTTCGCACCGGCGTCGGAAGCCGCTTCAATCGGGTCACCCGACAGCTGCTTGATGCCGAGCGAGATCCGCTCCTTGTCGATGTCCACATCGAGGACTTTCGCCTTGACCTTGTCGCCTTTGGTGTAGGCTTCGATGGCCTGCTCGCCGGCTTTGTCCCACGAGATGTCGTTGATGTGCACCATGCCGTCCAGGTCGGGGCCAAGGCCCACGAACAGGCCGAACTCGGTGATGCCGCGGACTTCGCCTTCGATTTCCGTGCCCACAGGGTTCTCGGCGAGGAAGGCGCTCCACGGATTGTCCATGGTCTGCTTCAGGCCGAGCGAGATACGGCGCTTGTCGCTGTCGACATCCAGTACTTCCACATCGACTTCCTGCGTCGTCGACAGGATCTTGCCGGGATGCACGTTCTTCTTGGTCCAGCTCATTTCGGAGACGTGGATCAGGCCCTCGACACCGTCTTCCAGCTCCACGAAGGCGCCGTAATCGGTGATGTTGGTGACCGTGCCCTTGAGGCGGGCGCCGGTCGGGTAGCGGGCGGAGATGTTGTCCCACGGATCAGTGCCGAGCTGTTTCATGCCGAGCGAGATACGCTGGGTCTCGGGGTTGATCTTGATGATCTGGACTTCGACTTCCTGGCCGACTTCCACAACCTGCGACGGATGGTTGATCCGCTTGTAGGACATGTCGGTGACGTGCAGCAGGCCGTCGATGCCGCCGAGGTCCACGAACGCACCGTAATCGGTGATGTTCTTGACGATACCCTTGCGGACGTCGCCTTCAGCCATGTCGGAGACGATCTCGGCGCGCTGTTCGGCGCGGCTCTCTTCGAGGATCGCGCGGCGCGAGACAACAATGTTGCCGCGGGTGCGGTCGAGCTTGAGGATCGCAAACGGCTGCACTTCGCCCATCAGCGGGCCGACATCGCGCACCGGGCGGATGTCCACCTGGCTGCCGGGAAGGAAGGCGTTGACGCCGCCGAGGTCGACGGTGAAGCCGCCCTTGACGCGTCCGGAGATCGCGCCCTTGACCGGCTCGGCCTTGTCAAAGCTGCGCTCGAGCTTGACCCAGCGCTCTTCGCGGCGGGCCTTGTCGCGGCTGAGGACGGCTTCGCCGAGCGCGTTCTCGATCCGGTCGAGATAGACGTCGATCAGGTCGCCGGCGGCGGGCTGCTTGTCCTCGAGGGCGAATTCCTTGGTCGGGATACGGCCTTCGGTCTTGAGGCCGATATCGACAACGACGGCGTCATTGTCGATGCGCAGAACGGTGGCCGGGATAACCTGGCCTTCCTGCATGGCTGCGGCTGCGGCCGAGCCTTCAAACATGGCAGCAAAATCTGCCGGGGTAGGGTTCATCTGGGTCGTCATGAGGTCTCCGGGAACGGCCGAATGGTTCAGTGGCGGAAACAGCACCATTGCTGTCCGCAGACATCCGACCGCTTATGTGGTCTCTTAAAAGGTCTGGTTCGGGTCCCGCCTGTTTGGATTTGAGGCTGTTTTCAGCCCCTCAGGCAGGATTTCCCTTGGCGAGGGCAGCCTCTACGGTCGCCAGCGCCCTTTCCACAGCCGCGTCTATAGTCAGATCAGTGGTATCGATCAAGATGGCATCAGCGGCCATCGCGGCGGGGGCGTCCGCCCGGCCCTGGTCGCGCGCGTCCCGCGCCTTGAGGTGTTCGATGACTTCTTCGAGCCGGATATCCTCGCCGCCCGAGATCAATTCCTTCCAGCGCCGCACAGCCCGCTGGGTCACATCGGCGTCCACCCACAGCTTTACGTCCGCGTCCGGGGCGATCACCGTGCCGATGTCGCGCCCGTCCAGCAGCGCGCCGCCGTGGCGCGTCGCAAACGCCCGCTGCAGCTCGAACAGGGCCTGCCGCACCGACGGGATCGCTGCCACGACGCTCGCCGCCTTGCCCGCTTCGGCGGAGCGCAGCGCGCGTTCGTCAAAATCAGACAGGTCCAGCGACCGGGCGAGATCCGACAGCGGCCCTGCGGCGTCCAGCGCCACGCCGTGTTTCAGCGCCGCCACCGCCACCGCCCGGTAGAGCCGGCCGGTGTCCATGTGCGGCAGGCCGTAATGCGCCGCCAGCCGCTTCGCGATGGTGCCCTTGCCGGAGGCGGTCGTGCCGTCGATTGCGATGATCATGGCGCCGGACTGAGCCAGCCCCGGCGCCGAGTCAAGCTTGGGCCGCCGCCTCGGCCACAAACCCCTTCCACGTCTTCATGTAGGTCACGAATGTCGGCCCGAGCCCCTCGGCCACCAGATGCGCTTCCGGCACCGGGAGGGCGATGGGCGCAAAGTCCGCCTGTGTCTCGACCTTCTTTGGGAAGTCGTGATGCAGAATTGCCGCCCGGCCGATGACCACGAAGTCGAGCCCGCTCTCCAGCGCGTCGAGGCATTGCCCGCCGGTCATGATCTTCCCCGCGGCGCCGAGGCGGCAATTGCCGCGCGGCAGTTCGCTGAACCAGTGCAGCAGCGACTTGCCGGAATAGGCCGGGTCGCCCGGCGCCTTGAAGACATCCCAGAGCGACATGTCGAGATAATCAATCTCGCCGCTGGTCATCTGGCTTTCGGCGAGTTGCAGGCATTCGCCAAAGTCGATCCCGAACCGCTCCGGGGAAAGGCGCACGCCGAGCGAGAAGTCCGGCCCGCATGCCGCGCGCACGCCGGCGATACATTCATCGAGGAAACGGCGGCGGTTCTCGAAACTGCCGCCATATTCGTCCGTCCGCTGGTTCACTTCGCCAGAGAGGAACTGGCAGATCAGATAGCCATGCGCGCCGTGCAGCTCCACGCCGTGAAAGCCTGCCGTCTGCGCTCGCACCGCCGCCGCAATGAAGGCGTCGCGCGAGTCTTTCACCTCATCGAGGCTCATCGCCCGCGCGCTGAACTCTTCATTGTCGGAGGGGCAATGCGGCGCCTCGCCGATCAGCTCCTTTGGCGAACGCATGCCTGCATGATGCAGCTGCACCACCGAATGGGTGCCTTGTCTGTTCAGCGCCGCGGCCAGCCGCGTCAGTCCGGGCAGATGCGCGTCATCAAAAATGCCGAGCTGTCCGGGAAAGCCCTGGCCCTTCGCCTGGACATGCGCCGCGCAGGTCATCGTCAGGCCAAACCCGCCCTCGGCGCGCTTCACCAGCCAGCGGAACTCGTCCTCGCTGAGGGTCCCGTCGGTATGGCTCTGGAGATTGGTGAGCGGGGCAAGCATGAAGCGATTCTTCAGGGCCGGGCCGCGGGCGAGGGGGAGCGTATCAAACAGACTTGTCATGCGGCCAATGTGGCGCCTCAATCTGGTTCGTCAATTCTGCCTGCGGGGCAGGCAAGCATGAGGACGCGATGAAAGAAGAGGCGGTCTCCTACTGGTGCCTCCCCTGCGCGGCGGATGCCCCGCGTTACGCCGCCATCATCGAGACGCTCGCTTTGGCTCAGGGCGCGGTCGCCTTCGCGCCGCATTTGACGCTCGCGACTCTCAGCGGCCCCGCCGATGACCTTCGGGATGTAATCGCGGCGCTGCGCGGCCTCATTCTGGAGCCGCTCGAAATCGATGGCACTGACGTGTTCACCACATCGCTCTTCATCCGGTTCAAGGCCTCTGATGCCTTAGTATATGCGCGCCGACTGATGGAAGCGCCCCCAGGGTTTCGCCCCGGCCGCACCTTCGATCCGCATATCAGCCTATGCTACGGCCCGCCGCCGGATGCGCCTAAACTGACGCCGTCCCTGCAAACCCTCCTGGCACACCCCGTCCGCTTCGACCGCCTCGCCGCAATGAAAATTACGCTGCCCGTCGAGACGCACGCAGATGTAGCTAGCTGGCGGATGGCGGCCAGCCATCCACTCTGACCACCCGCCCACCCAACTCCGCTCACCCCCGCGAAGGCGGGGGCCTCGCTAGGCGCTCAGTCCAGATCCCCGCCGCCGCGGGGACGAGCGGACTTTTTGAGGCGCGAGGTTACCCCTCCCGGATATCCGCTCCCAGAGCCGCCATATGCGCCATGAACTCCGGATAGCTCGTGTCGATCATGGCCACATCATCGACGCTCACGGCCTTAAGCGCCGCCGTGCCCATGACGAGGGCGCTCATGGCGATGCGGTGGTCGTGGCGGGTTTCGACCAGGCCGCCGCCGGGCACCTTGCCGCCGCATCCCTCGACGATGAAGCCGTCCCCGCTCTCCTCCACGCCGACACCATTGACGCGCAGCATAGCGACGATCGCCTTGATCCGGTCGCTCTCCTTGACGCGAAGCTCGTTGGCGCCGGTCACACGCGTCTCGCCCTCTGCAAAGGCGGCGAGCACGGCGAGTATCGGAAATTCGTCAATCATCGAGGCGACGAGCCGCTCCGGCACAGCAACGCCCTTTAAGGCGGCATAGCCCGCATGCAGGTCGATCAGCCGCTCGCCGGCCGCTTCGCCGCGCTCCTCGGCGCCCAGCTGTGCGCCCATCAGGTTCACCGCGTCATAGAAGCCCGACCGGGTCGGGTTCGACATCACGCCTTCGACCAGCACATCGCCCTTCGGCGAGAGCATGCCCGCCGCGATCAGGAAGGCCGCCGAGGACGGATCGCCGGGGATCGCCGCATCGAGGCGGCGCAGCGCCTGGCCGCCGGTGAGGCCGACCTCCTGCGCGCCGGTCGCATCGACCGCGAAGCGCAGCGAGACGCCAAAGCCCTGCAGCATGCGTTCGGTATGGTCGCGCGTCGCCCGCGCCTCAACCACCACGGTTTCGCCCTCGGCGTTGAGGCCGGCGAGCAGCACGGCAGACTTCACCTGCGCGCTCGCCTGTGGCGGGGCGTAGCGAATGGCCTTGAGGCTGTTTGATCCGGTCAGGGTGAAGGGCAGGCGCCCGTCCGGCCCGGCATTGTCCTTGAGGCCCATCTGGCGCAGCGGCGTCAGAACCCGGTTCATCGGCCGCGAGCAGAGCGAAGCGTCGCCCGTCAGTTTGGCGGTCAGATCATGGCCCGCCATCACGCCCATCAGCAGGCGCGATCCGGTGCCGGAGTTGCCAAAGTCCAGCACGCCCTTCGGCGAGGCCAGACCTGCTGTGCCCACACCTGTGACCACCCATTCGCCCGGCCCGGTCCGTTCGACCGAGGCGCCCAAGGCTGCCATGGCCTGTCCGGTGCGCAGAACATCGTCGCCCTCGAGCAATCCGGTGAACCGGCTGGTGCCCTCTGCGAGGCCGCCGAAGATCAGCGCGCGGTGGCTGCAGGATTTGTCTCCGGGCGCGCGAAGGACGCCGGCGAGGCGGTTTACCGGATGGCTGGTCCAGACCATGGGGGAGGGCTCTTCAAAGGCAGGTGTGCAGAGGATGACAATTGGGCCTTTGACAGCGCCGGGCGTTCATGGCAAGCGCGCCGCCAACTTACAAATGGCTTTAGCGCCACTCAAAGGAGCGTATTCGCCCCATGTCCAAGGACAAGCTCGGTACCAAGCAGGTCTGCCCGTCCTGCGAGGCTCGGTTCTACGATCTCAACAAACGCCCCGCGGCCTGCCCGAAATGCGGCGCGGAGTTTGACCCCGAAGACGAGGTCATCCGCACCACCATCACCAAGGTGAAGGCCAAGGCCGCCCGCGCCGCCGTCAAGGCGGTCGATGAGGACGAGGAAGACGCCGAGGAGGAGGACGACACCGCCATCCGCGACGACGAGGACGATGACGCCGCCGAAGTCGAGGTCGAGGACGACGAGGAAGAGGACGACGCCGAAGAACTCGTCGGCGAGGAGTCCGATGTCCTGCTCGAAGGCGCCGATGACGAAGAGGAAGAAGTCAAGCCCGGCAAGGTGCCGAGCGGCTTCAGCGAAGACGGCGTCGAAGAGGATGATGACGACGATGTGATCATCGCGGACGACGATGACGAGGAATTCGACATCGATGATGACGACGATGCCGATGACGATCTCGCCATCGATGATGAAGATGACGACGCCCGCTGAAGATAGGACTTGAAAGCCCTGGGGGCGGCGTCTAATGCTCCCGCTTCCCGGTCAGGGGCCATAGCTCAGTTGGGAGAGCGCTTGCATGGCATGCAAGAGGTCGTCGGTTCGATTCCGTCTGGCTCCACCAGGTCCTCCTCCAGACAGTAAGTGTCTGGAGGCTATCCGCACTGGTCAGTTCTGAGGCAGCCTGTCTGCAATCAGGGCAGACAGCGGATTTAAGCGGCCACGTCACGGGATTGCCCCGATGATGCCGCAGGCCAGTGCTTGAACCTGACACATTGCGGGCCCACCTTTCCCTCATGCACGCCGTAGACCGGCGGATCGCATGCAAGTTTCGCGATTGAGCGGAGAAGGAGTGGACCCATGACGACCGGTTTGAAGACAAACCCGTTTGAGAGCGAATCCTTCGTCTATATCCGTCATCTGGATATGGGTGAGGTCACCGGCTTCCTGCCGCCTGACGCTCTCGCCGATGTGGATGATCCTGAGGATCTGTTCATCGTGGCCTCCGCGGACGGCCAGCGCCTCGCCATTGTCGAGGGCCGCGACGCGGCTTTTGCGGCCGCCCTCGCCAATGATCTGAGCCCGCTCAGCGTTCACTGACATTATTTCCCGGCGTGGCAGGCTTGCCGCGCCGGGACTTGCTTTTCTCTGTCCGTAAGTTGACACTGGCGTCATCAGACGTCCGGGGAGGGACTTATGGCCAGACGGTACAGCGCGCTCGCGGGCGCAGCCTTGTTGTTATTCGCAGCGGCCTGTTCGCCGGCGACGGAAGAGGCCTCACAACCGCCCCCCCTGATCCAACTGCCCGAACCGCTTTCGGCTGACGGCGATTTCGGCGCCACGCTGCAGGCCGCCCTGATCCGTGCCGAGCCGGGCGAGGCGATCATTCTGCCGGAAGGCGTGTTCCACCTCACTGAAGGCCTGTCGCTGGATGTCGACGGCGTTACCCTCCGCGGCGCCGGCCAGGGCAAGACGGTCCTCGACTTTGCGGGCCAGGAAAGCGCCGGCGAGGGTCTGATGGTCACCTCTGATGATGTGACGCTGATGGATTTCGCCGTCCGCAACACGCGCGGCGACGCGATCAAGTCGAAGGGCGCTGACCGGATCACCTACAAATACCTGACCGTCGAATGGACCGGCGGGCCGGATGAGACCAACGGCGCCTATGGCATCTACCCGGTCGAATCGACAGATGTGCTGGTCGAGAATGTCACCGTGCGCGGCGCCTCCGACGCCGGCATCTATGTCGGTCAGTCGCAGAACATCATCGTCCGCAATTCGGTCGTCGAATACAATGTCGCCGGCATCGAGATTGAGAATTCGATGAATGCTGACGTCTATGGCAACATTGCCCGCTACAATACCGGCGGCATACTGGTGTTCGACCTGCCGGACCTGCCGGTTTCCGGCGGCCATTCCACCCGCATCTATGACAATCAGATCACCGAGAACAACACGCGCAACTTTGCCCCCGCCGGCAACATCGTTGCCAGCGTGCCCTCCGGCACCGGCGTCATCATCATGGCGAACCGCAATGTGCATGTGTTCGACAATACGTTTGACCAGAACCGCTCGGCGCATGTCCTCGTGATGTCCTATTCCCTGCCGTTCACGGATGAAGCCTACAATCCTCTGCCGCGCGATGTCGTGCTGCGCGATAACAGCTACGGCGAAGGCGGAAATGATCCGCAGGGCGATCTAGCGCCGCTCGCGGCCGCGCTGGGTGGAAGCCTCCCGGCAATCGTTTGGGACGGGGTGGATGGCTGGGGCGAGGGCGCGGGCCAGCCGATCAATCTCGCGGTCAAGGAGAGCGACGAAGCGGGCTTCCTCAGCCTCGGCCTTGGCCGCTATCCGATTGATCCGGCCCGCATGGCGCCGTCGCCTGTGCGGCCGGCCGCGACAGCTGCGGAAGAGCCCGCGCGCGTTGTCCTGCCCCAGGACCCGGCCTGAGCCGAGGGGGCGGGATGCAGCTCCGTGGGCTGATAGTCGCAGGCCTGGCAGCGCTGCTCGCGGCCTGTTCGGCGGCTTCGCGCCCGCCGCCGGGGCCGGACATGGCCGTCATCCTTGCGGAGCGCCCGGCCGAGACCCTGTCCGCCTACGGCCTGTTTGCCGACATGGCCGGGGGGCGGCCCGCGGAAGGCGTGATCCCTTATGAGCTGATCAATCCCCTCTTTTCCGATCATGCCGAAAAGCACCGCTTCGTCTTCATCCCGCCCGGCGAGGCGGCGCTGTATCATGAGACGGATGTGTTCGCCTTCCCGGTCGGCACTGTGCTGGTGAAGTCCTTCGCCTTTGCGCCGGACATGCGCGCACCGGAGGACGGCGCCTATCTCGTCGAGACACGCCTGCTCATCCGCCGCGAGGCGGGCTGGGCGGCCTATCCCTATATCTGGAATGACGCGCAGACCGAGGCGGTCTACAGCCCCGTCGGCGGACGCTTCGACATCGCGACGATCAGCCCGGCCGGGGAGGCGATCAGCCTGCGCTACGGCGTGCCGAACCAGAATCAGTGCAAGACCTGTCATCTGTCCGGCCGCGACATCGCCCCGATTGGTCCCAAGGCCCGCCACCTTGCTCTCAACGGCCCGCATGGCAACCAGCTCGACCGCTGGGCGCGCACCGGTATCCTCACCGGCCTGCCGGACGCCGTCCCCGCCGAGGCCGCCGCGTTCGATCCCTGGCAGCCGCTGGACGCGCGCGCCCGCGCCTGGCTCGAAATCAACTGCGCCCACTGCCATAAGGCGGATGGCTCGGCGTCCAATTCCGGCCTCTGGCTGACGGCGGATGAGACGAGTCCCGCGCGGCTCGGCATCCGCAAGCATCCGGTCGCGGCGGGCCGGGGTTCCGGCGGGCTCCTGCAGGTCATCGTGCCGGGCGAGCCGGCCTCTTCGATCATGCTCCACCGTATGGCCGCGACCGAGCCCGGCGTTGCCATGCCGGAACTCGGCCAGACGGTACCGGACCCGGACGGCCTCGCCTTGATCCGCGACTGGATTGCGGCGATGGAAGCGGAATGAATCTGCGTATCCTGGTCGATGCCGATGCCTGCCCGGTGAAGGACGAAGTCTACCGCGTGGCCCTGCGCTATGAGGTGGCGGTGGTGATCGTCGCCAATTCCTACATCCGCATCCCGGAACACCCCCTGATTTCCCGCCGGATCGTCAGCGACGGTTTCGATGCCGCCGATGACTGGATCGCGGAGGAGGCCAATGCCGCCGCCATCGTCATCACGGCGGATATTCCGCTGGCGGACCGCTGCCTGAAGGCCGGTGCGCGCGTCCTCGGCCATAATGGCAAGCCGTTCACGCCGGATTCCATCGGCGGGGCGCTCGCGACCCGGGCGATCATGGCGGATCTGCGCGTCGGCGTCGCCGGCATCGGGGCGGGAGGGCCAGCG
Source organism: Hyphomonas sp. (assembly GCA_046289305.1). GTDB lineage: Bacteria > Pseudomonadota > Alphaproteobacteria > Caulobacterales > Hyphomonadaceae > Hyphomonas. Next base: position 11,059 of record JBKBVT010000049.1, read on the forward strand.
CCCTTCTCCAAGACCGACCGGTCGCGCTTTCTCTCCGCGCTGGACGCGGCCATCGTGGCACTTAAGAAGACGCTTTGACTTGCCCTTAATGCGGGAAGTGCTAAGGCGCGAAGCATGAACCAGATCAAGCTGCACAAGGGCGACCTGCCCGCCGGTATCGATTTCGGGCCCGTTGTGGCCGTTGATACCGAGGCGATGGGCCTCAATCCGATCCGCGACAACCTCACCCTGGTGCAGCTCTCGGCCGGCGACGGTACGGCGCACCTGGTACAGCTGACGCGTGATTATGACTGCCCGAACCTGAAAGCGCTGTTGACCAATCCGGACGTGCTGAAGCTGTTCCACTTCGCCCGCTTCGACATCACCATGATGCAGCGCTGGATGGGCATCAGCTGCGCGCCGATCTGGTGCACCAAGATCGCCTCCCGCCTCGCCCGCACCTACACAGATCGCCACGGCCTCAAGGATGTCGCCCGCGAACTCGCCGGGGTGGACATGTCCAAGGCGCAGCAGAGCTCTGACTGGGGCGCCGCAGACCTCAGCGACGCGCAGCTCCAGTATGCCGCCAGCGATGTGCTGCATCTGCACCAGATCAAGGCGGGACTCGAAGCCATGCTAATGCGCGAAGGCCGGATGGACCTCGCTGAGGCGTGTTTCGCCTTCCTACCGGTGCGCGCCCGGCTCGATCTCGGCGGCTGGGCCGAGGAAGATATTTTCGCCCATAGCTAGAGCGGGCAGGGGCAGCCGGGCCTGTCATGCGCTGCTTCCGCCGCAGGCCTAACCGGTCTATGAATCCACCGGAATAGACGGTTTTTCAGGACCTGAACCTGCGTATGGATGCCACCCGCCACAATGACCCGGCCTCGCTCTGGGCGCCGCGCCGGCAGATGACCCTCGCCCAGGCGCGCCGGCGTTCGGGCCGTGTCCGCATCCAGCGCTATGTCTTTGTCGCCGCCGCCGCCATCGCGATCGGCCTGTTCCTGGGCTTCATCCTGCGCAGCGCGATCACGCAGGGCGCGCAGCCCCCGGCGGTTGAAGACAGCGAAGCGGTGACGATGAAAAACCCCCGCTTCACCGGGCGCGATTCCGCGGGCGAGATCTTCACCATCACCGCCGATGCCGCCCAGCGCCGGCGCGCCAATGAAGGCACGGTGGATCTTGTCGGCCCGATCATGCGCGATGCCAAAGGCTCGGAAGTGCGCGCGCCCAGCGGCTATTACAACCGCGAAGCCGGCATTCTGGAACTGTATGAAGATGTGCGCATCTCGGATGCGGGCGGCTACATGTTCGTCTCCCAGGGCGCCCGGCTGTTCATTGCCGAGGACCGTGTCGAGGGACTTTCCCCGCTCGAAGGGCGCGGGCCGCTGGGCGATATCCGCGCCGACGCTTATGAAATCTTTGATGGCGGTGACCGGCTGGTCTTTACAGGCAATGTCTACACGGTGATCTATCCACAGGCAGGCCCGGCGGGCGAAACAGACGAAGGTGAGAATGATGGCACTCCTTAAGGCAGCCGGAGCGGTGCTGGCGCTGGCTTTGATGGCGGCAGGGCCTGCGCTGGCGCAGATCTCCTCCGAAGGCGGGCCGATCTATATCAATTCGGCACGTACCGAGAGCCTCGAGCGCGAACGGCGGGTACTGCTGACCGGCAATGTCGACATCCGCCAGGGCGATGCGCGCCTGCGCGCTGACCGGGTCACGATCCTGTTCGCCGAGCGTCAGGCTGGCGGCGGCGGCGGAACGGACGGAATCGCCGGCGGGTTCGGCCAGATCGAACGCATCGTCGCCGAAGGCAGCGTCTATTACGTGACACCCGAGCTGAAGGCCAAGGGCGACCGCGGCGTGTACGAGCTTGCAAATGACACGATCGTCATGACCGGGAATGTCGCCCTGATGCGCGACCGGGATGTGGCCGAGGGCGAGCGCTTGCGGATGGAGGTCGGCAATCGCCGCACCACGCTGGAAGGCGGCAGCGGGCGGGCCAGGATGGTGATCGACCCGTCAACCGATCCGGCAACCCCGTAAATTCAACAGGCATATTGAAACCCATCTTAAGCATGTCGAGATAGGTTGATTGAGGGCAGCGATTACGCCCGCGGAAGAGGGACTAAGGGACTATGAGCGAATCGGCCGAAGGCCTTGTCGTGCGCGATCTTGCCAAGTCATTTGGCAAGCGTCAGGTCGTGCGCGATGTTTCGCTCTCTCTCACCCGCGGCGAAGTCGTCGGCCTTCTCGGACCCAACGGGGCCGGCAAGACCACCTGTTTCTACATGATCATGGGGTTGATCGGGGCGGATTCCGGCTCGATCTCCATCGACGGCGAGGATGTCACCCGCCTGCCGATGTATCAGCGCGCCCGCCTGGGCGTCGGATACCTGCCTCAGGAAGCCTCGATCTTCCGGGGCATGACCGTGGAACAGAATGTGCTGGCCGTGGCGGAACTGGTCGAACCCGACCGGGCCGCGCGGATGGCGCAGGTCGATGGCCTGCTCAGCGAACTGCACGTCGAACATCTGCGCAACCAGCCTGCCACCTCCCTGTCGGGCGGTGAACGGCGGCGCGTGGAAATCGCCCGTGCGCTCGCGTCTCGTCCGAGCTTCATGCTACTGGACGAACCGTTCACCGGCATTGACCCGCTCGCCATCTCCGACATTTCCGAACTGGTCCGCTATCTGAAACAGCGCGGCCTGGGGGTTCTGATCACAGACCACCAGGTGCGCGAGACACTTCAGATCGTCGACCGGGCCTATGTGATGTATGATGGTGCTGTCCTCTTCGAAGGGACGCCGGAAGGCGTGCTCAGCAATGAAGAGGTCCGCCGGGTCTATCTGGGTGAACAGTTCGCCGCTTGATCTCACGGGGGCGCGGCCAATGGCCATGAAACACTCACTCGACATGCGCCAGGGCCAGTCCCTGGTGATGACTCCGCAGCTGCAACAGGCGATCAAGCTCCTGCAGTTGTCGAACCAGGAACTCGCCGAATTTGTCGAGGCGGAGCTTGAGCGCAACCCGCTGCTGGTCAAGGTCGAGGAGGAGGGCGCCGCCAGCGCGTCCGATGACAGCGAACCCTCCCGCCGCGAACAGCTGACCCTCGACGAATCCTCCGGCCACGGAGAAGCCCGCGATCAGCTCGATGCGCCGGGCGAGGATGTGTTCGAACCGGGCACGGGCTCGGATTCGGGCATGCCCGCCAGCAGTTCCGGCCCGAGCGCGCAGACCGACTGGTCCGGCGCCAATGGCGGCGGCTCGCAGGAACCGTTCGATGCAACGGCGAATGTCTCCGGTGAGATCAGCCTGCACGAACACCTGCACACCCAACTCAATTTTGCCGGCCT
>JBKBVT010000512.1:0-562 GCA_046289305.1 Hyphomonas sp.
TAGGGATCAAAGGGCTGGCGCAGCAGGCCCACCACATTGGTCCCGATCCACAGCAGCAGAACCGCCAGAAAAATCAGGATGAACGGCCAGCTGCCGCCAAAGCGCGCAACGCGATCGGCCATACGCTCACCGAATGTCAGCCGGTCATCCAGACCCGGCTCCAAATGGCGCGACAGGATGCTGCCGGTTTCCAGACTGTCGATGACGGTCTGATCCAGCGCGCTCAGCTCGCCCCGCTCATCTTCCAGCATCCGCTCGACATACAGCCTGCGGAACCGCGCCAGATCGGTCTGACAGATGAATCGCCCCTCGTCCCAGCCCGGCATCTCGGCCTCGATCAGCGCGGAAAGGCCCGGCCGGACCGACAGCCACGGATGCAGCGCGGCCATGGGGAATGTCTTGCGGCAGACATGACAGGTGCTGTCTTTCCGGGTCGCTTCAAGGGTCATGGGCGAGCTTTCATCAGGTCGGGCGCGCAAAAAAAACCGCGCGACGGATAATATCCGCCGACGCGCACGCCGTGACAAGACGCCCGGTATAACAATGAGATGAAAATGGTAGC
>JBKBVT010000513.1:0-558 GCA_046289305.1 Hyphomonas sp.
GGAAGAAGCCCGCGACTTCGCCGCCAGCATGCGCTTCTCGCAGTAAAGCCGTCCTACGCCTCACTCCTTCTTCAACCGCGCTCTGACGTCGGCCTTCGCCTGCGCCAGCCGCGCATTCATCTCCGCCTTCAGCCTGTCGCGCGCGGAAGCCTCGCCGTCCGAACCCGTCTCATCCGGAGTTGTGGGCCCATCTGGCCCCGCGCCCGCAGCCGGCCCGTCGCCTTGCGCATTCGGGTTCGGCAACTGCGAATATCCGCAGGCCCAGCAGATCGAAACCAGCGGCGCCAGCGGCCGATGGCAGATATAGCAGTTACCAGACCCCAGATTGTCCCCGGACATCGCGCGCTCCATCAAGGCCAACGAGACCTCTCTGCCCCTATAAGCGCAAAAACCACCCGTTTCGGGTCAACCCGTAGGGTGCATTAAGCGCAGCGCAATGCACCACCACCTCAAGCGCCGAATGGTGCATTGCGGCCTACGGCCTTAATGCACCCTACGGATCACCCTACTCCGCCGCGACCGGCTTGATCTCCTTCACCCCCCGCGCGGCGAGGAACT
>JBKBVT010000514.1:0-556 GCA_046289305.1 Hyphomonas sp.
GCAGGACCGAGACGCCATCGGGGTTCAGCGCCTCGATCAGCTCCAGCTCGCCGCCGCCGTCGCGGGGCGCATAGGCATAGCTGTTGCCGCGCAGGGCAAAAATATAGGCCATGGCAAAGCGGGCCACGACGGCGGGCACATCGGGCGAGCTTTCCACGTTCATCAGATAGGAGGCCGGGTGATCGCGGATGCGTTCGTCGCTGCCGTCGCCCTTGCGCCGGTAGAGCTTCAGCGGGATCTTGGCCAGATCCCCGGCGATGACATTGCAGCAGGCAAAGACGGTGGCGTGCTTCTGCGCGATGGTGGCCGAGACGCGCGGCAGGGTCTTGACCCGGCTTTGGTTGCCCCAGCCCAGATCGGTGATCCAGCCCTGCGGATCGCGGGTGCCGGTCGGGGTAGCAGATGCCTGCGCACCGGGTGCACGAAGAGGCGGTTCGCTGCGACGATCCGGCGACGTGGCAGCTGAGCCGAAGATCCGTCCGATGATGCTCATGCCGTCTCAATCTCCCGCGCCCTGCGCTTGCCCTCGGCGGCCTCGGCCCGCCCGACCGCCATG
>JBKBVT010000515.1:0-555 GCA_046289305.1 Hyphomonas sp.
AGGTCGCGGGCATGGGCGAGGTTGCGGAACAGCGTCTCGTTGAGAAGCTCGTCCCGCATCCTGCCGTTGAAGCTTTCTACAAAGCCGTTCTGCATCGGCTTGCCCGGCGCGATGTAGTGCCATTCGACCTTGTGCTCGGCGCACCACTTCAGGATTGCGTTCGAGGTCAGTTCGGTGCCGTTGTCGCTGACGATCATCCTCGGCTTCCCGCGGCGTTCGATCAGAGTGGTCAGTTCCCGCGCCACGCGGCGGCCCGAGATCGAGGTGTCAGGGATCGCCGCCAGACACTCGCGCGTGACGTCATCGACCACGTTCAGCACCCGGAAGCGCCGCCCGCAGGCGAACTGGTCATGCACGAAATCCAGCGACCAGCGCGCATTGGCCCGCGCTTCGATCAGGATTGGGGCCCTTGTGCCGATGGCCTTCCGGCGCGCTTTGCGTTTACGCACCGTTAAGCCTTCTTCCCGGTAGAGACGGTAGATGCGGTTGATCCCCGACGCCTCCCCCTCGCGCCTGAGCAGCACGAAGAGCCGCCGATAGCCGAACCGGCGCCGT
>JBKBVT010000516.1:0-555 GCA_046289305.1 Hyphomonas sp.
AGTTCGTCGGCGGCGATGCCATATGCCTGATCATCGCTCATGGATCAGGCCTTCCCGTCGGAGGTCATGGCATCAAAGTCGCCTCTGAGCTTTTCAAGAATCTCTTTGGTGATGGCGTGGCCCATCGCCATCATGCCCTTCTCGACATCGGTCACGCCGATAGCCAGCCAGCGCTGTTCGACCCCACTGCGTCCCCGAAGGCGGTTGGCGATCTCGAGGATCTGGTTCTTGAGGCCTTCCAGTTCCTTGGCCAGAACCTGAACCTCATCCACAGTGATGGGCGGCTGGCTGGGCAGGCTTTCGGCGTGGTTCATGATGCGCTCCTGGGGGTGGAGGTGGGGTTGGCCGAGGCGATCTGTGCCGCCTCGGCCGAGGCTCCGCGTGGGGCGGGGCAAGGGAGGAAGTTCAGCCCTTCGTGGTCGTGGCCTTCTTGCGGGCGGGCTGGGCGGCCGGTGCCTCGGGGGCCGGCTTGTCGGCAGCTTCCTTGGGCGGGGGGCTTTGCTCTGCGCTGCCATTCCCTTTCGCTGCCGCTTCACGTTCCTTCAGCTCGACGAT
>JBKBVT010000517.1:0-549 GCA_046289305.1 Hyphomonas sp.
TCCCAGCAGATCTGCTTCCATGGCCTGCGGTTGGCGCGCAGCCAGACGATCCGCGCGTCGTCCTTCTCGAGCCAACGCAGCCACAGCATCGCCTCCTCGGCCTCGGTGATCTGGCGCGGGCTCGGCAACGGCCGGCGCATGCGCGGCTCTTGGCCGACCTGGTCGGCGAAGCCGTGGAAATACTCGGGCCAAGCGTTGAAATACCCCTGCGGCTTCACCGCAGGAAGCGAGCGAAACACCTGCGCTGCCGTCTCGAGGCGCTCCTCAACCCGTGCAGTGGTCCAGTCAGCCATGGCGCATGTCCTCCTGTCGTTTGCCGTACAGCTTCTCGCCGAGCTGCCGCACCAGTTCGCGCTCCGGCCAGGTCAGCCGGACATCGTCAACCGACACCGCCAGCACTCCTTGCTCCCGCCAGCCCTCTCGCTTGACCTGCTCGGGATCGCGCCGCTGCCCGCCATAGCCCGGCGGGGTGAAGCGCATCGCTTTCATGCCAGCCCTCCCCTGGTCTCCAGCGCCCACATCAGGATCGCGATGGCATCGGCCTCGTTG
>JBKBVT010000518.1:0-549 GCA_046289305.1 Hyphomonas sp.
CAGTAGTGTGCGCCACCACAGGCTTCAAAGATGACCAAACAGGGGTCCTGCTTGGCCATGAACGCAGGGAACTGCTTTCGTGTGAGCTTCTTGCGAAACTGAACCTCCCCCGTCCGCAGGGCACCGTGGACCTGGAAAACATTCTTTGCCAGATCAACCCCGATCATCATATCCTTCATCTCGCCGTCCTCCTTTTTGCGTGGCGTTGAGTACCACGACCTTGGCACATTGCGATGCCGTCTGGGGAGGGCGGCAACCACTCCATCTGGCGCCGGTAGGATCAGCGATGTGCTGCTCCAAGTACTGAAGTACGATGTCCTCAGTAATGGCGCCGTTGGTGGTTGAAAAATACCCCCGGCCCCAAAACCGACAGCCCCAATAGCGCTTGCGGATATGGGGAAACTCACGTTGCACCCGGTAGGACGAACGGCCCTTCATCTTGCGCACAAGGTCAGAGATCGCGAGCTTTGGCGGCACCGACACGAACATGTGGACGTGATCGCTCGACAGCACCCCGCGCAAGATGTCGACCTCGTTCTCCCGGCAGAC
>JBKBVT010000519.1:0-549 GCA_046289305.1 Hyphomonas sp.
CAAGCCGAGGCAGATCCTCGTTGGTTGCAGCCACCACCCGCACATCGACGTTGATGGGCCGCGTGCTGCCAAGCCGGGTAAGCTCGCCATATTCGATCACCCGCAGCAGCCGCTCCTGGCCGGCCGCGGTCAGTGTGCCGATTTCGTCGAGGAACAGCGTGCCGCCATCGGCCTCCTCGAAACGGCCACCGCGCGCCCGCGTGGCGCCGGTGAAGGCGCCAGCTTCATAGCCGAACAGCTCGGCATCGATCAGCGATTCGGGAAGCGCCGCGCAGTTGAGCGCGATCAGCGGCTCCTCCCACCGCGGCGACAGGCGGTGCAGCCGCTCGGCGATCATTTCCTTTCCCGTGCCCCGCTCGCCCACAACAAGAACCGGGCGGGCAAGTGCCGCAGCTGCGCTGGCCCGCTCCACGGAGTCGAGAAAGGCGCCGGATTGGCCGACGAGTTGGGTTGGTTTTGCAGCCACGGCCCGCATTAGCTGCATTGGCGAAATTTACCAAGACTTGGCGTTCGTGCCCAACATTTCGGAGCCTGAAAACTGCCCTAAAG
>JBKBVT010000520.1:0-546 GCA_046289305.1 Hyphomonas sp.
TTTGTCGTTCGGGAAATCGCGGTGCGATTTCTGATCCGAACGACCCCTTAACCCCTCCCCTCTATATCTGGCACGCCAGTCAAGGAGGCGCATACGAGATGTGGATTCGCCGTAAGGAGCATTTTCGCAATGCCTCGGCCGGGCCGGAGCGGTCGAAGGTGTCGGCCTCCGTGTATTTCCGGCCCGATACGCGCGGAACGGTTCCGCCCCAGGGCTGGGATGAGGCCTGCCCCCTGTGCGGCGCGCACATCATCGTCTCCCGGCCCGCGCATGGCGGCACGGCGATCTCGGAAGTGCTGCCGTCGGGCGCACGCATCCCCCACCCCTGCTTCGACCGGCTGCGCGGGAAACGCGCGAGCGAGGAGACGCTGGATCTGTTTGAGTGGCTTGATCGGGCTTAAACCCCTTCTCCCTTGGGAGAGGGGAGCAGAAGAGGGGGTATTCCACAGGCCGTCATGAAACTGTGTAATTTCTAGCCAGATTCGCGAAAACAGGCTCGACTCGCTCTCGACTCAGGGGAGGTTTGGTGAGATCGTTTCGTTAAGC
>JBKBVT010000521.1:0-542 GCA_046289305.1 Hyphomonas sp.
GCCCATGGCGGGTCTCCTACGAAAAAAGGCCGCGCAATGCGCGACCAGGGGAACCTGCCGCGACCGGCAGGGGGGGGAAGGGTTAGAGCGGAGGGGAGTCAGGGCATCCGGCGGGCGAGGTGGCCCCCTGACAGGTCATTGCCTCTGTGGGGTCTATGCTAGCTTGACGCCCGTTTCGGAGCGTCGCGCAGACGCCCCATGACATGCGTATCGACCAGTTCGCCTTCACGCAGAATATCACCCCGTTTGGTGCCCTCCACGTCGAAGCCATGCCGCTGATAGAGACGGATCGCGGCGGCGTTGTCGACGTTCACATCAAGCTCCAGGCGGCGCAGACCGAGCCAGTTGTCCGCCAGGTCAATCAACGCTCCAAGGATGGCACGGCCAAAGCCTTGGCCGGTGTAATTATCGTGGACAAACAGTAAGACCTCGCCGACATGCGCCATCCGGCCACTGCGTGGCATTAGCGCGCCATGGGTGATGACCCGAAGAGCACCATTCGCGTCCTTGATCTCGCCGACGAGCAAATGGCTTCCCGATCC
>JBKBVT010000050.1:0-3535 GCA_046289305.1 Hyphomonas sp.
CGAGCCCGAAACTTCCTCAGCTTCGTCGTCCTCGCCGCAGCTATGATATGGATGCGTTGAATGTCGATTCTGCCTAGTGCTTTCAACCGGCCAGAGCGTCCGCCTGATCGGCATCGAGGCCCCCGCCGGACCATATCGCAGCCGCCCTGGGGAGCCGGGCTTCGAGGCGGCCAAGCGCATGCTGGAAGACATGACGCTCGGCCGCGAAGTTCAGCTGCGCTATGCCGGCCTGACGCGCGACCGGTATGACCGGGCGCTGGCGCATGTCATCACGGTCGATGATCTGGGGCCGAAGCTGTGGCTGAATGCCGAGATGGTGAAGCGCGGCGGCGCCAGGGTGCGCGTCTATCCGGACACAGCCGATGCCAACGCGCCGCTTGTGGCGCTCGAGCAGACCGCGCGCCAGGAAAAGACCGGCCTCTGGAAAGAGCGCGACTGGGCCATCGTCGATGCGAGCCGTCTGCCCGACAGCTTCCAGGGCTTCAGGCTGGTTCACGGAACAACCGCCGGCATGCAGGGGTCGGACGCGCCCGGCGTCTCCTGCGACGTCATCCTGGAACGCTCGATGCTGGTGCTCCAGATCCGGCGGTCCGCCGCCGAACTCTGCCAGCTACCGCCCGACACACCCGTCATCGCCCGCGGTTTCGTGCGCGACCTGCAGATGGAGATAACCCATCCGCTCAATCTCGAGCGGGATGCCGCACCCTGAAACGCGCGTCAGGCGTCGGGGATGAGGCCCGCTGTCTCGGGATCGCCCGCAATCTTCTCCAGCGCCTTGCGCAGTTTCAGCAGCGCCTGGTGTTCAATCTGGCGCACCCGCTCCTTGGACACCCCAAGCTCCTCGCCGAGAGCTTCCAGCGTCATCGTCTCGTCGGCAAGACGGCGGCGCGTGATGATGTGCGACTCGCGCGGGCTCAGGACGCGCATGGCTTCTGCGATCCACTGCTTGCGGCGCGCGCCGTCATGCTCCTGCATGACGACTTCTTCCGGCACGGCTGAAGTGTCCGCAATCATGTCCTGCCATTCGCCGTCGCCATCAATGGTCAGCGGCGCATTCAGCGACCGGTCCGACCCCGAAAGGCGCGACGCCATGTTCTCGACATCGCGAAGCGGCACGCCGAGATGTTCGGAAACCCATTGGCGGTTTTCCGGCGTCATCGTGCCATCGCCGGTATCGGAGATGCGCGCACGCAGGCGGCGCAGATTGAAGAACAGAGATTTCTGGGCAGAGGTCGTCCCGGTCCGGACGATCGACCAGTTGCGCAGCACATAGTCCTGGATCGACGACCGGATCCACCAGCTGGCATAGGTCGAGAAGCGCACTTCCCGCTCCGGCTCGAACCGGGCCGCCGCCTGCATAAGGCCGACATTCCCTTCCGAGACGAGGTCGGCCATCGGCAGGCCGTAGTGACGGAACTTCGCTGCCATTGCGATCACGAGGCGCATGTACGCCGTCGTCAGCTCATGCAGCGCCGCTTCGTCATTCTTCTCGCGCCAGCGCCGGGCAAGATTTGCCTCGTGCACCGGGTCGAGCAGCGGCGCCTTCATGGCGGATTTAACGAATTGCCGGTCCGCGGCATTGGCAGAAGCATAGGCACTGGACATCGCGCACTCCATGACTGTGTATTCATCTTACGCAGGCGCTCACCCGTTGGATCAACGATCCCTTGAAGTGCGGCACTTTTGACCTAAGCGCCCCAGCTTGACGCCGGTTCCACCGCCCGAATAGGGTAATTCCAGAACAATACCGGAACAGTGCGATGCAGACTCAGCCTGACCCAGCGCAACTGCCAAACCGGCGGGCGGCGGAGATCTGCCGGGGCACGCTGCGCCTGTTGGGCGATCTCGGCTATTTCGGCATCAAGGAGATGAGCCTCGCCAATAATCGCCGTGCGGACATTGCCGCCGTGGGGCCGCTCGGCGACATCTGGATGATCGAGGTCAAGTCGAGCATCCAGGACTTCAAATCCGACATGAAATGGCACGAATACCGCGGCTATTGCGACCGCCTGTCGTTCGCCGTCGCGGCGGACTTTCCGCAGGAACTCATTCCCCCGGATACCGGCCTCATCGTTGCGGACGCGTTCTTCGGGGCGGTCATCCGTGAGGCGCCCGAATGCCGGCTCGCCCCGGCCCGGCGCAAGGCGATGACCCTGCGCTTTGCCCGCCTCGCCGCTGCCCGCCTGACGAGCGCAGGCGATACAGGCTGGACGCCGGGTGAAGAGGCGCTTACCTCGCCGCTGACATGAGCCTTGCCTATCCGATCGCCCGCAACCTCGAAGACGCCGTCGCCCCTGGGGCGAAGGTCGCCCGGTCCCTGCGCGAAGCCGCGGGGCTGTCGCCGGGCTTTGTGGTGACGGGGCTCGAGACAAGCTGGCTGCATCTGCCGGATGAAGAGGCCAATGCCCTCTTCAGCAAGCTGGGCGCAGACGGCGCGGCCGGACACCTACAGCGCTATGAAGACAATTCAGGCCACGCCGTCATCGCCGTCAGCTGGTGGAAACTCGTGGACCCGAATGAGGCGCGGCCCGAGAGCAAGCCGCCGCCGCGCCAGGCACCCGCCAGCGCCGACCACACCGACGACCTCTATTTCCGAAGAGGCCGCACCCGCCCGCGCCGGCGCAAACCCGCCGACCCCAATCAGCTCGACCTGTTCGGAAATACCGCCGGCGAGTGAGCCGTAACCGTCAGAGCCGCGCTTTGAGCGCCTCGACGACGCCTTCAGCCGTGATGCCGAAGCGTTCGTACAGCTTCTGGTAAGGCGCGCTGGCCCCGAAGCTGTTCATGCCGACAAAGCCGCCGTCCGCGCCGATCCACCGGTCCCAGCCAAAACGGACACCGGCTTCGACCGCCACGCGCGGCAGGCCCTTGCCCAGCGTTTCAGCCTGGTAGGCGGCGTCCTGCTGGCCGAACAGTTCCATCGACGGCATCGAGACGACGCGCACGCCGATCCCTTCTCCCGCCAGAAGCGCCTGAGCCTTCAGCGCAATCTCGACTTCTGAGCCGGTGGCGATCAGCACGCCCTGTTCCTTGGCAATGCCGCAGGGCGACAGCACATAGGCACCGCGGGCCGAGAGGTTGTCCTCCACATGCGTCTTGCGGGCCGGGGTGAGGTTCTGCCGGGTCAGCGCCATCGTGCTGGGGCCATCGGTACGCGCGAGCGCCAGTTCCCAGCACTCTGCCGTCTCCACACCGTCCGCCGGGCGGAAGACAACCATGCCGGGCATCGCACGCAGCGAGGCTACCTGCTCCACCGGCTGATGCGTCGGGCCATCTTCGCCAAGGCCGATGGAATCGTGCGTCATTACATGGATGACCTGCGCGCCCATCAGCGCGCCAAGGCGAATGGCGGCGCGGCTGTAGTCTGCGAACACAAGGAACGTGCCCGAATAGGGAATGATGCCGCCATGCAGCGCCATGCCGTTCATCGCGGCCGCCATGCCGTGCTCGCGCACGCCGTAATGGATGTAACGGCCGTCCCAGCTCTTGGGCGTCATCGGGCCGGTATGGCTGGTGCGGGTGTTGTTGGAGCCGG
>JBKBVT010000050.1:4764-14240 GCA_046289305.1 Hyphomonas sp.
TTGATGAATCAGATGGACTCAGCGGCCGCGCGGCTGGAATCAGCCCTGAAACGCCTCGAAGTGGCGCTGGAAGCCCATTTGACCCGCGCCGGAGACCCTGACCTGCTCCGCGCCGAAATCTCAGCCCTCGTCGAAGACCGCGCCCGCCTGGCCGGCGACCTCGACGCAGCGCTGGCCCGCGAACAGGAGCTCCAGATCCTCGCGGACGAGGCGAGCGAAGCCCTGGGCTCAGCCATCGAGGAAGTCCGCGCGGCGCTCACGCCAGGGGAAGAGACCGGCAATGGCTAAGGCCGACATCCAGATCCAGGGCCGGCGGTTTTCGATCGCCTGCGCGCCCGGACAGGAAAAACGTGTCGCGAAGCTCGGCGAGCAGCTCGACGCCAGGCTCACCGCCATCACCGCTGCCGTGGGCGATATCGGCGACGATCGCCTTTTGCTGATTGCCGCCCTCGCGCTCCTTGATGAACTCGATGCAGCCCGGCAGGCGGGCGGGGGCGGGGCGTCGGAAGACAAGGTTGCGGCGCTCATGCTGTCCATGGCCGCGAAGATTGAAACACTCGCCGCGCGGATCGAACGCGGCGGCTGAGCCCGCCCGCGACCCGATGCAGCAGCGCAGGCTGGCGTGGGCGCCGCTATGTATTAAGCTGACATTTCAGCCGAGTGGCCGATGAAAGGCACCGCCTCATGCAAAACATCCTGACTATTGGCTTCTATATAGCCCTCGCCGGCATCGCGGTGGTGCTGGTGCTCGGGGTCGTCAATCTTGCCCGGCGCGATCCGAACCAGCCCAGCCGCTCCAACCAGCTCATGCGCTACCGGGTCATCTTCCAGGCTGTGGCGATTGCCCTTCTGGTCGCCATCGGCTTTGTCGCCGGCGCCATCAAGCTCGGCTGACATATTCAAGGGAGACCAGCCGATGGTCCGCATCGACAAGATCTACACCCGCACAGGCGACAAGGGCCGCACACGCCTGTCGACCGGCGAGGAAGTTGCCAAATGGCATCCGCGCGTCGCCGCCTATGGCACCGTTGATGAGCTGAACGCCGCGCTCGGCGTCGCCGCACTGGAAGCCGCAGGCGAGATGCTCACCCAGCTACGCCGCATCCAGAATGATTTGTTCGATCTCGGCGCCGACCTTGCCACCCCGGACCGCGGCCGCGTCCTCGAATGGACCCCGCTTCGGATCATCGAAACCCAGGTCACGCGCCTTGAGGAAGAGATCGACGCGCTGAACGCTGCCATTCCGCCGCTCGACAGTTTCATCCTGCCCGGCGGCTCGCGCCTCGCCGCCCAGCTTCACGTCGCCCGCACGCTGTGCCGCCGCGCCGAGCGCGCCATCGTTGAACTCGCCGACATGAAAGACGAACCCGTCAACCCCGTAGCGCTGACCTACATCAACCGCCTGTCAGACTGGCTGTTCGTGGCAGGCCGCGCTGCCAACAATGACGGCGCCGATGATGTCAAATGGGTGCCCGGCGCCAATCGCTGATCTTCAGCGGCGCTGCGCGTCCCGCACTTCCGCCATCAGCCCGAACAGCTCGATCACTGGCGTCACCTTTCCGTCGCCGCGATACTCCCGGTAAAGACTGTCCACATTGACGGCGATCCGCTCTGCATCGCCCCAGCCCGCATAGTCGCCCAGCGCAATGTCATGCGCCGCATCGCGCACCGACAGGCCGGCCTCAAACCGTCTTCGCGCCTCCCGGTCGACATAGGCAAGATACTCCGCCACCTGCCGTACGCCGGCTTTGTCCGTGATCGGACCATGCCCCGGCACGATCACATCGACGTCCATCGCCATGATCTTCTCGCAGGCGCCGATCCAGTTGCACACCGGGCCCGCCCACATCAAGGGCGTGCCGTCGATGAACAGGATATCGCCCGTGTAAACCGCCTTGTCCCCCGGCACATGCACCAAAATATCCCCGCCCGTATGCGCGGGGCCAACCTCGATCAGTTGCACATCCTTGTCGCCGACCTTGAGTGTCATCTCGCCGGTGAAGGTTTTCGTCGGCGTACGCTCATCGACATTCTCGAAGTCGAACGGCGCAAAGATATCCGCGAAGTAGCTGCCCGCCGGGCCAAGCTGGGCGCCCATCTTCTTGAACTGCGCCAGCATCGCGGGCGGCACTTCCGCCATCTCCTTCGCGCTCGCTTCCGAAGCAATGATCTCCGCCTGCGGACAGCATCCATTGCCGTGGCAATGGTCACCATTGGCATGCGTGTTGACGATGATGCCAATCTTGTCCGCGCAGATGCCGGCCGCGTCCGCCATCGCGTCGAGCATGTCCCGCGTCAGCGCCATGTCGAACAGCGTATCGACCAGCAGCGACGCATCCCCATCCCGGATCAGCCCGGCATTCGACCAGCCCCAGCCGCCATCGGGCTGCAGCCAGGCATACAGCCCGTTGCCGATATCCTTGAGGCCCTTGGTATATTCCCAGCGCGCGGCCATCGCAGTCTCCTCCCAGACTTTTGCGGGATCAGACCACGGGCCAGACAGCCCGGCAAGCGCCGCTCAGAACCGCTCGAGCAGCCGGCGCAGATAGTCGCGCTCTTCCTCATCCTCGGCTTCGCCATAGCGGCGGCGGAGTTCGTCGAGGATATCCTTGGCCCGCTGGCGTTCCGACTCCGAGGGGATTTCAACACCCTCGCCGTCATTTCCGGCGCCCATCTGTGGGCGCCCAAAGGGATCGTTAGATGGGTCGCCCCGCTCGCCCAGACGGCTGGCCCGCATCTGATCGAGCTGACCGGCAAGGTCCCGCGACAGCTGCGACAGCAGCTGGGTCGCGCGTTCCTGATCGATCAGCGCGCGGGTCTCATTGCCCGCTTCGAGCGACCGCTCGGCCCGGCGCTGCGCGTCCCGGATCGCTTCAAGTGTTTCCTCGAGACCAGCCATGCCCTCCTGCGACTCGCCGCTCAGTCCGCCCTCCCCCTGCTGGCGGGAGAATTCTTCCACAAGCCGGCCGAGGCCGCCCTGCCGGTCAGCGAGTGAGCCGCCGCGATCCTGGCCATTGCCGCCCTCGCCCGGCTCCGTGCCGCCCTCCTGCCCTTCGCCTGTTTCGCCGCCTTCACCCGGCTGGGTCTGCTGACCCCGCCCTTCCTCGCCGCGCTGCTGAGCGAGCGTGTCATCATTGAGCTGGCGCTGTTCGCGCAGGATCTCTGACAGGCGCCGCATGGCGTCGGTCATCGCCTGCTCTTCTTCGGGAATGTCGCTGTCTTCGCCGTCCGCCTGTTCGCCGGGAAGCCCCGGCAAGCCGCCGCCTTGCCCGTCCCCGCGCTGGAATTCGAGATTCTGCAAGAGGTTCGTAATGTCCGACAGCAGCTGCCGCGCCTGGTCGCTGGCGCCCGTATCGGTCAGATCCTGCAGCGCGTTGAGCATATCCTCGAAGTCCGACCCGCCCATCGCATTGTTGCCAGCCTGCGCCGCGCCGTCCTGCTGGTCTGACGGGGCATCAAGCCCCTGCGCCATGGCCTCGGCCATACGCGCCGCGAGGTATTCATTTGCCGCATCCCGGAACGCCTGCATCAGCCGGCGGATTTCCTCCTCGGACGCGCCATCCCGCAGCGCGCGCTCGAGCGCATTGCGCGCCGCTTCCAGCCGCGCCCGGGCGTCCGCCACGCTGCCATGTTCCAGCTTCAGCGCGATGGACCAGAGCAGCACGTCCACACTGTCAGCTTCCTGCTTCGAGCCGGCAGACTGCAGATAGCCCAGCGCCATGCGCAGCCCCATGAACGCGCCCAGATCATTGATGAAAAGCTCGCCCCGATAGGTCAGCGAGTCCAACATCAGCGCCGCCTGCCGCACGCCTTCCGGCGCCAGATGCAGCCGTCCGGCCGCATCGGTATTGAAGGCATCCTCCGACAACGCCGCCGCATTCTTCGGCAGGGGTTCATACTCACCCGGCTCGCGCAGCACCGTGACCCGCGCCTCCTGCGCCGCGCGGGCGAGCGGGTCGAGGAACAGCTTCTCCGGCAGGATGAACGGCACCGTCTCGCTCACCCCCTCCTGCCCCGCACCGTCGATCGCCACCAAAGTCAGGTCGACCGCCAGCCCTGCCCAGCGATGCCGCGTCAGGTCCAGCTGCGCGGTCGCCGCAACCTCGCGCTCACCGCCCGCAGCCGGCAGCGGCACGGGCACCCGGTCCTCAGCGTCCGGAGCGGCGGGATGCGGGTCGCGCAGGCGGATCGCAAGCTCGACCTGCGTCACCCCGTAATCGTCCGAAGCCTTCCAGCGGAACTCGACCTGGTCGCGCCGGCCCGGCGAAGGCAGCGCCACAAACTCAATCGCGGGCACCTCATCCGGTTGGACGAGGAACGACCAGGCCGCCCGCTCGCCCCACCACCGCACGCTTAGGCGGGAGTCGTCCGTGACAATGACCTTCGCCTCAAAGGCACCGTCCGGCATCGTCTCGAACCGGCCGGACCGTCTCTGGTCCCCGCGCAGCAGATAACGCGGCGCGGACGCCGCCTGTGTCCGCAGCGTAACTTCCGAGCCGGTGGGAATGCGCACATCGGTCATGTCCGGCCGCAGGAAAATCGGCGCCCGGCCCGTATAGTCCGGCGGCGTGACCCAGGCTTCGACCACCATCCGGTCCGCGCCGGCCAGCGCGCCCAGATCCGGTGAAAGCGCGCGCGACAGCCGCCCCTGCGCGGCCGGCCCGGCGATCAGGGCCAGCGCCACAACCGCAATCGGCAGAAAGACGCGGAGCCGGTACGGGTCGAGCGCCTTCCACTCGGCGGTGAGGCTCGGAAGGCGAAGATTGCCGAGTTCGGCAATCAGCCGCGCCTTGTGCGCCCGCCAGAGCTGCGCCGGCACGGCGGCCACATCCGCAGGCCTGTCGCTGAGCGAACTGACCGGCCGCAGGTCCGACTGGCGGTCAAGGGCCTGAGCGGCCACCGACGCATCCGGCGGCACATACCGGCGCCAACTGAAGAGCAGCAGTCCGGCGCCCAGGATGAGCAGCGGCACAAGCGTTGCCGCCTGCATGAAACTGCTCAGCCGGTCAAAGACACCTGCAAACACCAGAATGAGAAAGAAACAGGCGAAGACGAATACCGGCCATGCGGCCCGGCCGACCGCCAGAATCGCCAGCCGGCGGCGCGTCGCCGCAAGCTTGCTCTCCAGCATGTTCAGGCCGTCGCCCTGATCCAATCCGGCACCTCTTCCAGCATTGTCATGTCCTCGAAATCCGGCCGACGGCGCACGATGCTGTAGCGCTCGCCATCCACCAGGACTTCAGGGACCAATGGACGGGCATTGTAGGCCGATGACAGCACAGCGCCATAGGCGCCTGCAGACATGAAGGCGAGACGTGCACCTGGCGCCACGGTCGGCAGCGCCCGCCCGGTGGTGAATTTGTCGGTCGACTCGCAGATCGGCCCGACCACATCATAGATCTGTTCGCCTTGACCGTCGGATGGTTCATCAAGCGGCCGGATATCGTGATGGGCGCCGTACAGCGCCGGACGGATCAAATCATTCATGCCCGCATCGACGATCAGGAAGGTCCGGTCCGGCGCCTCCTTTTCGTACAGTGCGGTCGTCAGGAGCACGCCGGCATTGCCCGCAATCACCCGTCCCGGCTCCAGGATCACCTCAAAGCCGCGCCCCGCCGTGACCTCCGAGATCATCGCCGCATAGTCCGAAGGCGGCGCCGGCGCATCGCTCTCGCGGTACGGAATGCCGAGCCCTCCCCCGACATCGATCCGGCTGATGGCGTGCCCCTGCTCCCGCAGCCGCAAGGCAAGCGCCACGACCTTCTCGAACGCGGCGCGCATCGGCGCCAGCTCACCGATCTGGCTGCCGATATGCACGTCTACGCCCACGACCCGGATGCCCGGCAGCGCGCCAGCCTCGGCATACAGCGCTTCCGCCTCGCCCCAGGGCACGCCGAACTTGTCGCCGGATTTGCCGGTTGAGATATTCGGATGCCCGCCCGCCGCGATATCCGGATTGACCCGCAGGGCCACAGGCGCGGCCAGCCCCAGCCCCTCGGCCACCCTGGACAAGAGGCGCAGCTCGCCCGCGCTCTCGACATTGAACTGGTGAATCCCCGCCTCGAGGGCGAGCTTCATCTCGGCCGCGGTCTTGCCAACGCCCGAGAACACGATCTTCGACGCCGGCATGCCCGCCTTGAGCGCGCGCTGCATCTCGCCGCCGCTGACGACATCGGCGCCGCAGCCCTCGGCGGCCAGAGTCGCGAGCACCGCCAGATTGCCATTCGCCTTCACAGAATAGGCGATCAGGACACTCTGGTCCTTGAAGGCCTCGGCGATTACCCGCGCATGCCGCACCAGCGTGGCGGTCGAATAGACATAGACCGGCGTGCCGACCTCGTCGGCAATCCGGCCAAGATCGACGCCCTCGCAATGGAGGCGGCCATCAGAGTAGTGAAAGTGGTGCATCGCTGTTCCGCGTCAGGGCAGATCGTCTAGGCCGTCATCGATGACCGGCTCGGTCGGCTGGCTCAGCGGAATCTCGCCGCCCCATTCGTCCAGCATCGGCGTGTCCGCATCCGGCGGCTCGGGCACGTCAATTGGCTCAGGCTCGGCAGGTTCTTCCTGCACGAACTCCGGCGCCGGCTCCGGCGGCGTCTGACAGGCCGAAAGAACGAAAATAAGCCCCAGCGCGGGCACGAAAATGCGCGATACCATCAGGCGCCCCCCGGTCCGCCGAGCAGTTCATCTTCCTCGTCATCCGACGAGCTCGACGGACGATCCGGCAATTGTGGCAGGTCGCGGCCGCCTTCACCAGGAACGGTTGCCGGATCGACGTCGCCCGCGGGTCTGCCGATCAGCGGGTCAGGCCGTTGCAGATCGCCCGTCAGGCCGCACGCCGCCAGGCTGCTCGCCAGCAGGCCAATCAGAACGAGGGCAGGAATACGTTTCATGGTCACTACTCCAGTCGAAGTCTCTGAACCCACTGTGCCACCTGTTCGTTGACGCGAACAGGGCTTGTTGCGCCATATGATGTGCGCGAGGCAGCGGACGCCTCAACCGTCAGCACATCAAACACCGCCTTGGTGATCGCGGAGTGCACGCCCTGCATGTCCGCCAGCGACAGCTCCGGCAGGTCCGCCCCGCGCGTCTCCGCCAGCGCCACGATCCGGCCTGTCACATGATGCGCCTCGCGGAATGGCAGGCCCAGCTCTCGCACCAGCCAGTCGGCGAGATCCGTCGCCGTCGAGAACCCCTTCGCCGCCGCGCTGCGCATCGCGTCCGGCCGGAAGGTGATTGTGTCGATCATGCCGGTCATCGCGCGGGCGCACAGACCGAACGTGTCGAAGGCTTCAAAGGTCAGGCGTTTGTCATCCTGCAGATCCTTGGCATAGGTCAGCGGCAGCGCCTTGACCGCGCCCTGCAGCGCCAGGAAGTGGCTGGTGATCAATGACGCCTTGGCCCGCACCAGTTCGGCCGCATCCGGATTGCGCTTCTGCGGCATGATCGAAGACCCCGTCGACCAGGCATCGCTGAGCCGGGCAAACGCAAATTGCGGGCTGGTCCAGAGCACGATCTCCTCCGCCAGCCGCGACAGATGTGTTGCCGAGATCGACAATGCCGCCAGCGCCTCCAGCGCGAAATCCCGCGCCGACACGGCGTCCATCGAGTTCGCCATCGGCCGGGCAAAGCCGAGCGCCTCGGCCGTCATGTCCCGGTCGATCGGGAATCCCGTGCCGGCCAGCGCCGCCGCGCCGAGCGGACACTCGTTCAGCCGCACGGCGCAGTCCAGAAGCCGCGCCCGGTCGCGCTCCAGCATCTCGACATAGGCGAGCAGATGATGGCCCAGCGTCACCGGCTGCGCCGTCTGCAGATGTGTGAAGCCGGGCATGATCGTCGCCGCATGCTCCCCTGCCCGGCGCACAAGCGCCGACTGAAGCGCCGTGACGAGCGCGCCCGTCTCATCCAGCGCCCGCCGCGTCCAGAGCCGAAAATCCGTCACCACCTGATCATTACGCGACCGCGCCGTATGCAGTCGCCCGGCCGGCTCGCCGATCAGCTCCTTGAGCCGCGCCTCGATGTTCATGTGGATGTCTTCAAGCGCCCGCCGGAACGGAAATGTGTCGCCGCGCAGCTCCTCAACCACCTGATCAAGCCCGGACTGAATGGCCGCATTATCCTCGACGGAGAGGATGCCCATCTCGGCCAGCATGTCCGCATGCGCCCGGCTTCCTGCGACATCTTCCTCCGCCATCCGCCGGTCCACATCCAGCGAGGCGTTGATTTCTTCCATGATGTCCGAAGGCGTCGCGTCAAAACGCCCGCCCCACATCATCTGGCCTTTACTGTCTGCCATTGCCATATCCTCAGGTCATTCCTTAGCGCAAATGAGGCCGCATATGACCCGTTACGCATTTCTCGGGCTCTTCTTGGTCGGGCTGGCCGCGATTGTCTATGTGCTGATGAGCGCATCCTCCGGAAAAGCCTCCGGCAATCCGTTCGAACGCTATGCCACCGGCCATATGCAGGCCCTGAGCTTTGCCGCAGCGGGCGAACCGATCCCCGGCGGCACCTTCACCGACGCCGACGGCACGCTCCTCGGGCTCGATCATTTCGAAGGACGCACCATCCTCGTGAACTACTGGGCCACCTGGTGCGCGCCCTGCGAAAAGGAAATGCCCGCCCTCGGCGCGCTTCAGACTGCCCGTGGCAGCGATACCTTCGAAGTCGTCGCCCTCAGCGTCGACGGGATGGAAGACGCCGACTATGCCCGCCGCCGCCTCGGCGAACTCGGCGCCGCGAACATCCGGTTCCGCCACGCCCCGCTCGACATGGGCGACATCATCTATGGCGCCGGTGTGCGCGGCTTCCCGACGACGATCCTCTACGGCCCGGACGGCCTGGAGATCGCACGCCTCCAGGGCGACGCCGACTGGGCCTCACTGGAAGCCATCCAGTTCATCGACGCTGTCCTAAGGCAGGCCGGCGAGCGCTGAGCCGACCCGGGCAAACTGCTCTGCCATCTGGAATTCCGGCGGCGGGGCCGCAGTCGTGACGGGCCCGGCTGCCGGCCACATCAGGACCAGCATGCGAAGTTCCAGGTGCAGGTCGCCATGCGTCTCGGCATCAAGCTCCGACGCCAGCTCCTGAGCCAGAATGGCGAGGCCATAAGCCGTCTGATACTCCAGCGGTCGACGGACGGAGCCTAGAGACACGCCCGCCTCATACGCCTCGGCGCAAATTTGCATCAGGAAACTGATGAGTTCCGCGCCGCCGCCCTCTGCAGGCTCCCGCAGGCTGGCGAGGTGCGCTTCCGCCGCCTCCAGCGCCGCGAGGACTTCCTCATCCGGCCGCTCGAGCGAAAGCGCAGCCGTCACGGCGTCCAGCTGCGCCCGCTGATACCCGGCCTGGTCCATGCCGTCCGGATCGATCCGGTAGGTCGCCTCCGCCGCCTCAAGCAACGCCGTCACAGCCTCCGGCTCGCGCCCGGTTTCGAGAAATCTCTGGGCCGTGATCAGCCGGGCCTGCATGTAGCT
>JBKBVT010000522.1:0-542 GCA_046289305.1 Hyphomonas sp.
CGATGAAGGAGCGTCCGCATAGCGCGGATTGTCTCATTTCCAGCGCCTCCGGGGTATCAGAGCGGTTGTAAGAGGCTGGGAAAGATCGTTAAAGCCTCAGCCCGTGCTTACAGCTAGAAGCGAATGTCCTTCTGCAACTCGTCGAGGAACTTCGCGCGCGACACCTTTGCATTCGCGCCAAGACGACGCTCACGATGCCAGCGGACAACGTTCTCAACAGGCACGACGAACACATCAACTACCGGAAATTCAACGATGTCAGACAGGATGAAGCCCTTAATCCCAGACAGCTTTGCTGTGAAACCATCCTCATTGAAGACCCGTCCGGAGCCTACTTGGTTGCTTGGGTTGAAATACACGCCTTGCCTAGTGATCGACCTAACTTCCCACATGTTGCCTTCGGGATCGAGCAGGTCGTATCCTGCACCCTCAGAGGGCGCGAGCTTCCAGCCGGGGTTTTCCCACTTCAGCCTTCTTTCGATGATGAACGACACCCGCCGACCATCCGTCAGATACTCGCGGACGTCCACAGTCGTGACCTT
>JBKBVT010000523.1:0-541 GCA_046289305.1 Hyphomonas sp.
GCAATCACCGTCACGCCATGTTCCCCGCCCTGGTCGTAGTCGAGCGGCTGCGACCGCTTTGATGCGTTGACCTCTACAACACGCGCGGCAACCAGCGCCTCATGCAGGCGAGCCTGGACGGTGGGCCAGTCCGCGCTCTCGGCCTCGGCGAACTCGGCCTCCCAGACCGCATGCAGGGCAGCAATCTCGGGGTTGCACAGCGCTGCCTTGCCCTTGGCACCATCAACCGCGACCGCGTCTCGCATCCTGTCGACCACATCAGCCACCCGGGACCGCAACCGCCCTTGGACATCCGTGAAGCGTGAGGCGTGCGCGCGCTGTTGGCCCCGGGCATTCCGGATCGCCCGCGCGACGATGAATGCGCGCACGGCACGGATCAGGCTTTCCGGCAGCACATCGACCGGATGGTCGATCTTGTGCTTCATCGGCAGGATGTCCTCATTGTCGTCGATCAGGCGGACATGCCGTTCTCGGGCATCAAGGAACACCTTCTGCGCCCCGAAGTAGTTCGACGGCGCGTCGAGGCCGATGATGAAGTGCC
>JBKBVT010000524.1:0-536 GCA_046289305.1 Hyphomonas sp.
GATTGGGAACAAACCCCCGATAACGGTGATGAATCACATTGGTGAAACCAGCCCGCCAATGTGAGGAAGCGCAAAAACTCCAGCCCCGAATGAGGGCACTTTGGGGAGCGGTTCACATTGCGACAGACTCTCCATTCAAATGCGGGACCAAACGGGGCTCAGGTCAAAGGCATGAAGGCGCGGCGTCCTCATCATGTGCCACTCAGCGGTCCCGCCCAGGAAATACTGAAGAGCCTTGATCCGGGCCCGAACAAGGGGGCGGCATATAGCTTCCTCTCCTATTCCGGATCCAGGCATTTGTCGGAAGCGCCCATCCGCAAGCTGATGACCCAGGCCGAGGCAGACGAGTTGACGATCCGCGGATTCCGAAGCGCCTTCCGGGACTGGGCGGGAAATGCGACCGGAGTTCCCCGCGACCTCGCTGAGGAGGCGCTGGCCCACCAGCTTGGCGCTGTCGAGGCCGCCTACAGACGCGAGCAGGCTGTCGGACGCCGGCGGGTCAATATGGAAGATTGGGCCGTCTTCACGGCGCAAGT
>JBKBVT010000525.1:0-533 GCA_046289305.1 Hyphomonas sp.
GCAGAGCGTGCTGCTCGAAGGCGCCAATCCGCGCCATGCGCACGAGTTTGCCTTTTTCGAAGACCACCCCCTACCCGAAGGCAAGGTGCTTTGCCCCGGCATGGTTGAACCCCAAAGCCCCTATATCGAACACCCCGATCTGATCGCGCAGCGCATTGGCCGCTACGCCGATCTGCTCGGGCGCGAGCGGGTGATGGCGGGTGTGGATTGCGGCTTTTCCGTCCACGCGGGCAGCAACGCGCTCGACCCTGAAATCGTGTGGGCGAAGCTCGCCGCGCTGGCGCAGGGCGCTGAAATCGCCAGCCGCAAATATTGGGGGTGAAGCAGCGGGCGCAAATCCTCCTTGACCCTCAAGAGCGCAAGCGGCAAAGAGCGCGCCGCTAGCAGTGCCGAGTACCAGCGGCCCTTGCGGGTGTAGCTCAATGGTAGAGCAGCAGCTTCCCAAGCTCAGAGCAACCGCAGAATTCCGCCGTTTTTGCTGTAAAAACTGCCCGAAGCGCGTCCCGAATTTTCAATGACATAGGGGGCGGGCT
>JBKBVT010000526.1:0-530 GCA_046289305.1 Hyphomonas sp.
GAGACGCCGCCGCCGATGATGACGACCTTGGCGGGCGCAACGCCGGGCACGCCGCCGAGCAGGATGCCCCGGCCGCGGCCCTTGGTGCGCATCAGGGCGCCCGCGGCGACCTGCATCGACATGCGCCCCGCAACCTGGCTCATCGGGCGCAGCAGCGGCAGGCCGCCTTCATCATCCGTGACGGTTTCATAGGCGATGGCGAGGCAGCCGGAGTCCATGAGGCCCTTGGCCTGGACCGGATCGGGCGCGAGGTGGAGATAGGTGAAGAGGGTGTGGCCCGACGTGAGGCGGGCGGTTTCCTCGGGCTGGGGTTCCTTGACCTTTATGATCAGTTCGCTCTCGGCGAAGACCGTATCCGCATCGGGCAGGATCGTTGCGCCGATGGCCTCATAGGCCTCGTCGGCAAAGCCTGAAGCTATGCCGGCGCCGGCCTGGATCTGGACGGCATGGCCGGCGCGGACGAGATCGCCGGCGCTTTCCGGCGTCAGGCCGACACGGGATTCCTGTTTCTTGATTTCAGTTGGAACGCC
>JBKBVT010000527.1:0-530 GCA_046289305.1 Hyphomonas sp.
GGCCGGGCTGCGCGCGCTCGTGGCCGCGTTTCCGCAGGCCGAGCCGCCCTACCGGCTGCTCTACGGCCTGCTCGTCGCGCAGGGGCGCGCCGACGAGGCGCGCGCGGTGCTCGACGCGGCGCTGGCCGCGCAGCCCGAATCGCCGACCTTCCTGTTCCTCAAGGCCGAGGTGCTGCAGCGCGCCGGCGACATCGAGGGGGCGATCGCGGTCTACGAGGATCTCTATGCCCGCAACAGCGCCAATCCGGTGATCGCCAACAACCTCGCCAGCCTCATCACCACCTTCCGCGACGATGCCGAAAGCCTCGAGCGCGCCTCGGCCATCGCCCGGCGGCTGCGCGGCAGCACGGTGCCGGCCTTTGCCGATACCTATGGCTGGATCGAGCTGCGCCGCGGCAATATCGCCGAGGCGATCGCCCATCTGGAGCCGGCCGCGCGCGGCCTGCCGGACGATCCGCTGGTGCAGTATCACCTCGGGATGGCCTATGCGGCCGCCGACCGGCGCGAGGAGGCGGTGGCCCAGCTCACCC
>JBKBVT010000528.1:0-529 GCA_046289305.1 Hyphomonas sp.
CGCATGACGGGCTGATCTATCTGATCTGCTACAGCTTCCTGCCCGCCGGTCCCAAGGGCTTTATCCAGCGCGCGCAGTCCGAAAAGCGCGAATACGTCCAGTGGCGCAACGAGGGCTGGCTCGAGGTGCATGGCGGCGGCGTGGTCGATGAGGATCTGGTCATCGACCGGCTGGAGGCGATCCGGGCCGCGTTCGATGTGCAAGAGGTCGCCTATGACCGGTGGGGCATGAAGTACATCGCCAAGGCCCTGACCCGGCGCCGCTTTCCGCTGGTCGAACATGGGCAGGGCTATGGCTCGATGTCCTCGCCGATGAAGCGGTTCGAAGAGGCGGTGGCGAAGAAGCGGCTGCGCCACAACGGCAATCCGGTGCTGGCCTGGGCGGTCGGCAACGTCCATCGCGACGAGGATCCGGCAGAGAACATCAAGCCGAACAAGGCGCGCTCGCGCGGTCGGATCGATCCGGCGGTGGCGGCGATCATGGCGGTCGGGCGGGCCGAGGCCGCCGAGGGCAAGCGCAGGGCGCGGGA
>JBKBVT010000529.1:0-529 GCA_046289305.1 Hyphomonas sp.
AGCGGGGCGCGGGGCCGGCGTGGAAAAAGGCCAAGGGCGGGGGCTCGGGAAGGCGCAGGAGCGACTTATGCTCACCTGCGCCCTAACACGGCCGTCCGGTATTGTCGCGCGGATTACGGACGAATCTGGCCCTTGCCGCGCACCACATATTTGAAGCTGGTGAGCTGTTCGGCGCCGACGGGGCCGCGCGCGTGCAGGCGATCGGTGGAGATGCCGATCTCGCCGCCGAAGCCGAACTCGCCGCCGTCGGCGAACTGGGTCGAGGCGTTGGCCAGCACGATGCCGGCATCCACCTGGGCCAGGAAGCGTTCGATGGCCGCGTCGTCCGAGGCGACGATGCATTCGGTGTGGCCCGAACCGTAGCCGTCGATGTGCGCGATGGCCTCGTCCATGCCGTCCACCACCTTCACGGCGATGATGGCCTTGAGGTATTCGGTGGCCCAATCCTCGTCCGTCGCCGCCGTGGCGGCCGGGACCAAGGCTTGTGTCGCGGCGTCTCCGCGCAGCTCGCAGCCCTTTTCGGCCAGAT
>JBKBVT010000530.1:0-529 GCA_046289305.1 Hyphomonas sp.
CCGTCCTTTTTGCCTTGTCCTGACACACACGCGCCGCCGGGCCATCGGGTTGCATCCGGGTGCGACCTGCGCGCAATCGTGATCGCTGGCGCCGAGGTGATTTGCATTGCGCCCGGCACAGCCCTAAACCATCGCCACCCCGACCCGAGGTGACTGCCATGATCCCCTTTCTGCGCCCTGCTATCGCGCTGTGCCTGTCGCTGCTGCCTGCGGCGGCGCTGGGCCATCCGCATGTGTTCATCGACGCCGGTCTGCGGCTGGATTACGACGGCGCCGGGCGTCTGGCGCAGGTCGAGGTCGAATGGCGCTATGACGCGTTCTATTCGCTGCTGATCCTTGAGGATTACGGCATCCGCCCGGCACCGGGGGGCGGCCTGTCGCCCGAGGATGCGGCGACCCTCGGCGGGTTTGACGGCGATTGGGACGAGGGCTTTGACGGCAGCCTCTATCTAGGGTCCGAGGGACGCCGCATCGCGCTGGCC
Organism: Hyphomonas sp.; assembly: GCA_046289305.1. GTDB lineage: Bacteria > Pseudomonadota > Alphaproteobacteria > Caulobacterales > Hyphomonadaceae > Hyphomonas. Next base: position 483 of record JBKBVT010000530.1, read on the forward strand.
CCGCCGCGCGATTTCAGCGTGTCGCTGCAGGACGGGCAGCTTGTGTC
>JBKBVT010000531.1:0-529 GCA_046289305.1 Hyphomonas sp.
CTCGACATGAGAAGGTCAGCGCGCGCCGGACATCCCGCCACGGGCGCAAATCTCGGATTGGTCGCGCAGGCCGCCACGTCCTGTGGGACGCATCACGGCCCGCCTACTCGACGGATCGTCCATGACATGGCCTCCCTGCCTGCCGGCAAGCCCGCATCAGGTGCATGCGCGACGCGCGTGCAGCGGACCTTTTGCGGCCCGGCACACAGATGATAACGAAGCGAGACGAGATTGGTTCTCACACCCGCGCGAATGTCTGACCCACTTGGTCATCAAACGCGGGTGGATCAGACGGAAACGCGGGTCCTGAAAAGGACAAGCCGCAGCCGGATCACCCGGCGTCTAAAGGCCGGAGGGCGTTGAGTTGAGTCCAGTTCTACTGGAACTGCCGTCCATCAAAGTGTCCTTGATTGCCGCCTGCCAGAAGCAGGCGGGCTGGGGCATAACCCGGCTTGCACGCGGCGTCAACCCCCGCTTCAAGACATTTGCGTGAAATCAGACCGGTTTGAGGATCAGTTCCAGACAGGCG
>JBKBVT010000051.1:0-14212 GCA_046289305.1 Hyphomonas sp.
CTCGGCGAAGCCAAGCTCATCATCCACAAGGGCAAGCTGATCGGCGCGTCGATTGTCGGCGAAGGCGCGGGCGACATTATCCAGCTGGTCGGCCTCGCGATGTCGAACGGGCTGAAGCTGACGGCGCTGACCAATTTCATCTCGCCCTACCCCACCCGCACCGAAGCGGTGAAACGCGCCGCCTCTGCCTACTTCACACCCTCAGTCTTCGGTGCGCCGGCCAAGCGGCTCGTCAGCGTCCTCCAGCGGCTCCCCTAGGCTGCGGCAATGCGGACGGGTGAACGCGGCCCGCGGCCACCTACCTCTATTGCATGGCACAGGTAACAGTCTGGTTTGATGGCGCCTGCCCGCTCTGCTCCGCAGAGATCGGGCTGATGCGCCGTCTTGATGGAAAAAGCCGCATCGACTTCATCGATGTGGCCTTCGAGGATGCCTCCTGCCCCATCGACCGCGCCGAACTGCTGGCCCGTTTCCATGCGCAGGAAAGCGGCAAGCCCGTCGTCTCCGGCGCCGCCGCCTTTGGGGCGATGTGGCGGGCCGTACCTATCCTCTCGCCGCTGGGCCACCTGCTGCGCATTCCGCTGTTTCTGGCCGTGTTCGAGCAGGCCTACCGGCTGTGGCTCCGCGTCCGGCCGCGTCTGCAACGCGCGGTGGCGCGGGCCTGACCCGCCAGACCCGTTTCCCTCGCCGAGGATTTCGCCTAAGCCTCTGCCGGTGAACGCCCCTGTCCCTGCCCCAAAGACCACACTTCTGGAGGACGCTGGCCGTCTTGCCGACAGTCTCGCCGTGCGCCTGTTTGCGCTGACCCTCGCCGCGATCCTGTTCACCGAGGCGCTGATCTTCGTTCCGGCCGCCAGCAATCTCAGGACGCAGTGGCTGGGCGAGCGCGTCCAGGCCGCCCGCATCGCCGCACTGGCGCTGGAAGCTGCACCGATGCGCTCGGTCTCCGATGAACTATCGCAAAGCCTTCTGATGAGCGCCGAAGTGCTCGCCGTCACCGAAATCGAAGATGACATGCGCTTCCAGCTACTGGCGCCGGAAGCATCCATCGAAGGCCCGATGCGTGTTGTTGATCTGCGTAGCACCAGCCCGATGGGACGGGTCTATTCAGCCTTGGCGGAATTCGGCGCGCCGGAAGGCGAAGTCCTGATCGTCATCGCCGAAGGCTCCGCCGAGGGCCGGGTGATTGAGGTGGTCGTCCCGCAGGCGCCGCTGAAACAAGCGATGACCAGCTTTGCCTGGCGCATCGCCGGCCTGTCGCTGGTGATCGCGCTCGTTGCAGCCGTGGTCATCTTTCTCGTCCTCGACGCCCTCGTCGTGCGCCCGATGCGGCGGGTGACGGTCAGCGTCGAACAGTTCAGCCGCGACCCCGGCAGCTGGACGCGCCGTCTCGCGCCAACTCGCCGCCGCGACGAGATCGGCCGCGCGCAGAACGCCCTCGCCGGCATGGAAGCCGCGGTGGCCGAGGCCTTCCGCCAGCGCGCGCATCTCGCTGAACTCGGCAGCGCTGTCGCCAAGATCAATCACGACCTTCGCAACTCGCTCGCTTCGGCGCAGCTTGTCTCAGACGGCCTCGCCCATTCGGAAGACCCGCGCGTCAAGCGCGCCGCCCCGCGCCTGGAGCGCGCCCTGCTGCGCGCCATCGAACTCGCCACGGCGACGCTCGATTATGGCAAGGCCGCCCCCAGGGCGCCGGTCCTCCAGCCCGTGAACCTGCGCGAAGCGCTGGAAGGCGCCGCCGAGGAAGCGCTGATGGGCAATGGCATCGAGCCCAGGATAAACGTGGCACCGGACATCACGCTCAAGACCGACCCGGAACATCTTCACCGCATCGCCGCGAACCTCATCCGCAACGCCGCCGATGCCCTGAAACAAGCTGGCACCGAGCCGGCGATGATTTCGATCCGCTGCGAAAAGGGCGCGCTGCTCTTCGCCGACAATGGGCCCGGCCTGCCGGAGACGGCGCGGGAACACCTCTTCCGCCCCTTCTCGGGCTCCGGACGCGCAGGCGGGACCGGCCTCGGCCTGGTGATCGCCCATGAACTCGCCGAAGCGCTTGGCGGAACGCTGACCCTGGCGGAGACAGGCCCCGAAGGTACGCTGTTCCGCCTCACCCTGCCGGGCCTGCCCGCATGAACACCTACGCGCCCGTGCAGGCGCCGGTGTCCTTTATCTACACCGACGATCACCTCATCCTGATCGACAAACCCTCCGGCCTGCTCTCCGTACCCGGACGAGGCCCGGAGAAGCAGGACTGCGCCATCACGCGTGTTCAGGCCGCGTTTCCCGACGCCTTGACCGTGCACAGGCTCGACATGGGCACCAGCGGGCTGCTCCTCATGGCGCGTGGCAAGGACATGCAGCGGGCACTGTCCGGATTGTTTGAACGCGGCGCGGTGGACAAAGAATACATCGCCAATGTGTGGGGCGCGCCGTCGCCCGCCTTCGGCGAGATCGACCTGCCTCTGATCACCGACTGGCCGCAGCGCCCCCGCCAGAAGGTCGATTACGAGATCGGGAAACCGAGCCGGACAAGCTATGAAACACTATCCTCCGTAGACGGCATATCCCGCCTTCGCCTCACCCCGCTGACGGGCCGGTCCCACCAGCTCCGGGTGCATCTCGCCAGCCTCGGCCACCCGATCCTCGGCGATGATCTCTATGCAGACGGCGCCGCCCGCGCCCTGCGCCCGCGCCTCGCGTTGCATGCCAGCAAGCTTGGTTTCATCCATCCGGCGACAGGCATCCAAACGTCGTTCGAAGCGCCCTGCCCGTTTTGATACGGATTGCGCTTGACGCGCCCCCATAAAATCCATATTGAATAACGATAACAACCAGGAGCCGCCCCATGCACGCCGAGCTTGTCCGCGTTGCCCTTCATGAGGTCGACATCAAGATCATCTCCGGAGACCGGATGCATGTGCTGCAATGGCGGCGCAACATGTTCTGGGACGAAGTGCTGCTTGACGGTAAGCGCCAGGCGTCCAGCCATGGCCTGTGGGGCCGCGAGAAAGTCTACGGCCTCGTCTTCGGACGCGACCTCGAAGGCCGCGGCGGCGAGCAGGTCATGCTGATCCTGGACCCGGCGCAATCCTATGACTGGTCACATGCCGGCGAACGCATTCGCGGCGTGCGCCTGGAAGGCCGGGACGGCACGTTGGTCTCCTATGGCACGCTCGACGCCAACGCCCTCAAGAAGCCCGCAACCTTTGCCGACTGGATGAAGAAATCCATCGGCATGGAATGGGGCGACGAGCATCACCGCCGCCCGAACTGAGCCGTCTCCGGACTAATTCTCTGCCGCGATCCGGACCAGCTCCGCATCCATCGCCGCAATGATCGACGGGCTATCGGCCGGCCGGTCATTCGCGAACACGGAAAACACAAGCGTGCGTCCGCTGGCGGTGAGCATGAAGCCGGTCAGGCCATTGACGCCGTGGAGCGAGCCGCTCTTGGCGAAGATCCGGCCCTCGAGAATCGTGCCCCGGAAGCGCCGCGTCAGCGTGCCCTCCGCGCCGCCGGCCGGCAGGGTCGCGCGCCAGGCGTCGCCCCAGGGCTGCGCCGCCGTCCAGCGCAGGAATGCTGTCATGCCGCCGGGTGTGACGCGGTTATAGGTCGAGAGGCCCGAGCCATCGAACAGCTCGGCCTCGACCGGGTTGAGGCCCGCGCTGATGATCAGGGCCCTGAGCGTTTCCGGCCCGCCTTCAGGCGTCAGCTCTCCCCTTGCCAGCGCAGTGCGCCGCAAGAGAAGTTCAGCATGCAGATTCTGGCTGTCCCGTTGGATACGGCGTATACTGTCGATCAACGGCGGCGGCTGAAGGCGCGCAATCTCCTGCAACGCTTCGGCCGGCTCCTGGACTTCCCGCTGGCCAAACGCGCCCCCCTGCACCTCGATCCCGCGCGCCTCCAGCAGGCGAACGAGCCGCTGCGCCGCGCTGAGCGCCGGATCGTTGACCGCAAGCGCATAGACTCTAGGTGCAGCCCCCGCAGGCACAAACCCGGTAAGCCGCATCAGGTTCGCCCCCGGAACCCGTTCAAGCCGCAGCGTCTGATCCGTATCCGGCGCACCTGTCAGCGCCCGGTTATCCAGGATGAGGTATCCGTCATCGCCGTCCAGCCACTGCGTCTCGACCGGCAATCCGGCCTCGCCCGCCGGAACAACCCGCAGGCCAAGCGTGTTCTCATTAACCGAGAGCGCCGACACCGGCGCGGTGTAATACCAGACGAAATTGTTCCAGCTCCAACCCTGCCCCCAGAGGCTCGCCGGCAGCAGGCTGTCATCCCCGATCACATCGGCGACTTGCGTGATACCCGCTTCCGCCACCGCATCCGCAAGCTGATGCAGACAATTCTCGAGACAGTCCGGCCGGTCTGCAAGGCTCGCATCGCCTGCGCCCCTCAGAACGAGCGATGGCGCCACGCCCTCACCGCCCGGCTTCAGCCAGAGGGATGTGCCATCTGCCGGATCCGCCGTCTCGACATCGCCAAGATATTGAAACGCCGCCGCCGTCGTGAAGATCTTGGTGTTGGAAGCCGGGACGAACCGCTCATCTGGCCGGACGGCGACAATCACCTCCCCGTCCAAACCCGTGACCACCGCGCCCCAGCGAACCCCATTGCTCTGCATGGCCTCAAACGGGCGAGGCACCGGCTCAACAGCGGGTACCGTCGTGCAGGCGGCCAGCAGGCCGAACAGCGCAGCGGACATTGCGCCTCGAACAAATCCCGCCCGTTTTATTTGCATTTCCTGATGTCCTTCACGGGTCTCACATCCGTTTCTTCGTCCGGCCGACATGCGCGCGGGCCTGCGCCGGATCGTCCGGCCAGTCATGCTTGGGATAGCGCCCGCGCATATCCTTGGCCATGTCCTTGTAACCCGCGGTCCAGAACCGCGCGAGGTCCTGCGTCGTGGCCACCGGCTTCATGCCGGGCGACAGCAGTTCCACCGTGACCGGCACGCGGCCCGAAGCCAGCTTCGGATGCTCCGTCAGGCCATAAAATGCTTGCGCCCTTGCCGAGACGAGCGGCGCGCGCGGGTCCAGCCAGTCAATGCGCGCCGTCTGGCCCGACGGCAGGTCGAGGCTCAGCGGCGCGTCCCGTCGCAGCGTTTCCTGCACCGTCCAGTCAAGCGACTGCACCAGCGCGTCGCGCACGTCATTCGGGCTGGGCACGGCGGCGCCCTTACGTTTCATCAGAGGCAAAAGCCAGTCGCCCGCACTCGCGATCAGGCTTTCCATGCTGGGCGGCTCCAAAGCCACCAGCCCCGCATCGGCCAACGTCCGCAAACGGACAATCGTTTCCTCGATCACTGCCTCCGCCCCAATCGCGCCGAAGCCCTCCGCCTGAACCGCATCCAGCATCGCCGCCGCCGCCATCGCCGCCGAGGGTTTCGGCAAAGGCGCCTCTGACAGGATGATCGCGCCGAGCGCCTTCACGCGCCGGGCGGTGAATTTTCCGGTCTTCGCATCAAACGCCGCACGCTCTCCGGTCGACACCGGCTGCGAGGCCAGCGCCTGCGCCTCCGTGATCGGCAGGCCCAGCAGGATCCGCGGGTCCTTCGATGCGCCACCAAGATCCGCCACGATCAGCCAATCCGATTTGGCGAGCGCGTCCGAAGCGGGAATACTGGCCGCCCGGCCGGATGCCATCAGATAGCTGCCCTCGCTGCCGGCCCGGCGCCGCGCCACCTGGTCCGGCCAGGCGTGCGCCAGCAAGGTTGCGGGATCGCCGCCGGGCGAAGCGCCTCCCCCCCAGCTCTTCGCCTGCGCCCTCAGGGAGCGCGCCCGTTCGCTGCCATCGGCGCGGAAGCGTTGCAGCCGGCTCAACAGGTCCGGACTGTCCCCGCCAATGCCGCGCTCGCCCATCATCGCCGCGATCTCGGCCGCCAGCGCCTTCTCGGCCGGCCCCGGCGCAGACACGATCAGCGCCGCAAGCCGCGGCGGCAGCGGCAGGCGCGCCATCTCCCGCCCTTTCGCGGTGAGGCTGCCCGCAACATCGAGCGCGCCAAGCGCAGCAAGTCCGGCACGCGCCGCCGCCAGCTTGCCGGGTGGCGGCGGGTCAAGCCAGGTGAGCGTGCCAGCATCGTGCGTGCCCCATTCGGCGAGCGTCAGTGCAAGACCCGACAGGTCCGACACAAGCACCTCCGGCACCGGCGCCGCCATCAGCCCGCGGGTCGCCGCTTCATCCCAGAGCCGGTAGCAGGTGCCGGGCGCCGTTCGCCCTGCCCGGCCCCGGCGCTGATCCACGGAGGCGCGCGAAGCCCGCACCGTGGTCAGCCGGCTGCCCAGCCCGCCGACATCCTCCTCCGCCACCCGCGACAGCCCGGAATCGATCACGATCCGCACGCCCTCGATCGTCAGCGCGCTCTCGGCAATGTCGGTGGCGAGCACGATCTTGCGCTTGCCCGGCGGCGCGGGCGACACGGCGGCATCCTGCTCACGCGGCGACAGCGCGCCATAGAGCGGAGTGACCAGAACATCCGGCCCGAGCCCTATCAGCGCCTCAGCCGTCCGGTTGATCTCCCGCGCGCCGGGCAGGAAAGCGAGGATCGAGCCGTCTTCCTCGCGCAACGCCTGGCGGATCACCTTCGGCATCCGGTCCTCGATCCGCGCGTCCGAACGCCCCAGATAGCGCGTCGTGACCGGATACATCCGGCCCTCACTCTCGACCAGCGGCGCATCAAAGGCGCGGGCCACCGCCGCCGTATCCAGCGTTGCCGACATGATCAGCAGGCGGAGGTCCTCCCGCAGCACCGCCTGCACATCCAGCGCCAGCGCCAGCCCCAGATCAGAATTCAGCCGCCGCTCATGAAACTCATCGAACAACACTGCGCCAACACCGGTCAGCGCCTGATCATTCAGCAGGCGGCGCGTGAACAGGCCGTCCGTAATAACTTCAATCTGCGTCGCCTTTGAAACCTTCCGGTCAACACGGGTCGTCAGACCAATCGTCTGGCCCAGCGGTTCACCGAGGCTCGCCGCCATCCGCGCCGCCGCCATCCGCGCGGCAACCCGGCGCGGCTCCAGCATCAGGATCCGCCCTTCAACGGCAGCGGGGCCGCCGAGCAACCCGGCCAGCGCCAGCGGCACGCGCGTCGTCTTCCCCGCCCCCGGCGGCGCCGCAAGCACCAGCCGCGGGCAAACCGCCACCGACCGGAGAATCTCCGGCATCACATCATCAATGGGAAGTGCCTCAGTCGCGGTCATCTTTCGGCAGATAGGCCTGCACTGCCAAGGCAGGCAAGCGCCATACCGTGCGCTTCGCACGGAGGTTGATTCGTTGCGTAAGTGCAACTATCGTTAATCAAGGGTGGAGGCGAGCATGCCAGATGGGTCGGGGCCAAGCGAAGAGGCAATTGCCGGCGCGCAATCAGTAAACAGGAGGCCGCCCAGCCGGCCGCGCCTGTCGCCCTGGCTCTTCGGGTCGCGGACAGGGCTGCTGACGGTTTTTGCGGCGGCCGCGTTTGTCGGCCTCGCCGGGGCGCTGGTCATCGATGCGTTTGTTCGACCGTTTCTCGAGACAGACTTGGCGCGCGACGGACTTCTACTTGCGAGTCTGCTGTTGTGGGCACCGCTGATACTGATGCTCCTCGACCCGCCCGATAACATGGCTCAAGGGCCGAGGCTCCGGCTACCGGCGGCAAGTATCGTCATCCTCGCGGGCCTTGCGATATGGGCGGCCGCTGATCCGCTCCTCGGCGCATACCTCGCGACCGAGTCCGGCAGCCAGAACGGCCTTTTCAAAGGCAGGCTCACTCTGTTTTTCGGTCTGCTCGCCCTCGCATTTCTCCCCCTCGTCTGGAACGCGTCGAACTTTGCGCGCTTCCTGAGGGCCCAGCTTGAGGAACGCCAGAGGCATGCTGACAAGGATGGCGGCGATCTCGCCAAAATGGTGCAATCGGCGCGCAACACCGAAGCCGCCAGCGCCCTGATCGCAACCGCCGCAGTGCTGGGCATCGGTGGTCTGGCCGTCTGGGCTGGCGCAACACTCGGGCCAGACGGCGGCGAGGAGACTGGCTCGAGCCTCAACCTGTCCCGCACATTCGGTCTCGCCCTCTGCGCGAGCGTCGCTGCGCTGTTCGCAGCAGTCGTCCTCATGGATCATATCCAAGACTGGCCGGTGATGGCCCGGCTCGCCCGCGGCCTCAACGGGCTTTCGCGTCCCGGCATCTGGATCGCCCGCTTCTATGGATGGATCGATGCTGGCCTGGTCTTCATTGGCGCGGGCATTGTCGGCATGAATCACCGGACATGGGTTGGCCGGTATCTCGTGCTGACGGCGCAGCTTGGATGCCTTGCCGTCATGGGCTGGTATCTGCCTGCGCCCCTTGGCCTTGTTCCGCTTGGCATCGCCTTCCTGCTGGCGATCTCAGTTTCGCGGCTCTGGAGCTGGGTTGAAGACGACCGCTCACTCGCCGCCATGACCAGCCACAATGAACGTGCGCCCTACAAGGTAGGTTTTCGGGAAGATTACCGGGACGAAACCCTACTGGGCTTCATCTTCATTTTTGCCATCGCGCCGATGGCCATGATGCAGATGCACACCGGCGTGTTCGGCAATGACCTGTTCACGGTCAATGGCGAGGCGGGATTTCTTGACTGGATGGCCTTCTTCGGCGTGGAGCTGGCCAAGGCGGTGCCGATCGTTGACTGGGCAGAGATATACGGCGTCAATTCGGATGGGCTCGCAATAGAAATGCAGACGGCGCCGTCGCGCCACGCGGTGTTCCTGGCCCGCATCATGGTGGACCTCGTCCTCATCGCCGCCCTGTTGCAGGCCTTTGCCATCAGCGCCCGCAACCGGAACCAGAAGCGCCTCTATGCAGACGGAAATCTCGACCGGCTCGACAGCTTTGTCGAGAAGCGGGAAATGGCGAAAGCCATCCATCGGTGCCGCCAGCCAGATGGCAGCTTCAAGCTCTCATACCTGCGCGATCCTGGCCTGATCGACTTTCGCCGCTACGATGCCGAACGGTTGCAGGTACTCTACTGGACATCGAACGATGCAGGCCTGCGAGGGTTCATCGAGGAACTGGAAAGGGGGAGTCCAAGCTTCGAATTGCGGCCCGCCATCGTTGAAGCCCAGGAGCTTGCAGAACGCGGCGCGGCGGACACCCAGATCATCAAGACTTTCGAACGCGCGCTCGTCGCTCATGACAAGGCAAGGAAATTACCCGTCGGCGCACCTGGTCGAGCGATCAATCTGATCGATGCCGAAACCCTCAGGATCATCTTGACGACCATAGGCCCACGTTCTGGTATCCGCACCTTCAAGGAGGGGCTGATCCGGCTGGTCCCGGAAGTGGCGACGACGCCCGAAACAGCCATCGACGTGCTGGGCGATGTTGCCGCCGGCGAGGCCCGTGACAGCCAGGCGCTTGCTAAGAGGCTGTCAGCGGAACTCATTCTGACCCTGTTGCAGGTGGCCTCCGAGCCATCAGTCCTCATAGAATGTCGCAAGAAGCTTGAAGCGCGAGTTGAATCTGAATCCGCATCCATCCGGCCCGTGTTTGAACAGTTAATCCGCGCGCTTCGGAAGCGGATCGACGAGTTGCTGCGCGAATGATGCCTCTATAGCGCCAACCCCATGCGGCGGTTGCCTTATTCTGCCCTGCCCCCTACGGTCGCGCACTCTGAAGCGGCTGGGAGCTCGGCATGAAAGCTTGGTTTGAAATCGATCTCTGGAAGCGGGTCATGCTTGGCCTGCTGGTTGGCGGGCTTATCGGGCTCGGCCTCAGATATGGTTTCGGGCCGGAACAGGGCGGCGCCATCGTCACGACCTGGTTCAAGCCAATCGGCGACGCGTTCATCAACCTCATCCGCATGCTCGTGGTACCGCTGATCTTCACTACACTGGTCTCCGGCGTGATCGCCATGGGCGATCCCAAACGCCTCGGCAGCCTCGGCGGCCGGGCGATGCTTATGTATATGGGCACCACGGTCTTCGCGATCTGCTTCGGCCTGCTCATGGGCACGCTGATCCAGCCTGGCGCAGGCTTTGACCTTACCGGCGTCGCCGAAACCGACCTCGCCGAAGCGCGCGAACGCCTCGCTTCCAACCCGGCACCGGGCAGCGTCGTCGAACAGATCGTGCGCACCTTCCTCTCGATCATCCCCGTCAATCCGATCGATGCCATGGCCAAGGGGGACGTGCTCGCAGTCATCTTCTTCGCCATCATGATCGGCATCGCCATTATGCTGTCGAAAGAGGCCGGCGAGCCGGTTGCCAAGGTCATGAACAGCGCCGCCGATGTCATGATGCGGCTAACGATCATCGTCATGGAAGTTGCGCCCATCGGCGTCATGGCGCTGATGGCCTGGGTGCTGGGCACGCGGGGCTTTGTCATCCTTGAAGTGCTCGGCAAGATGACGCTGGCGCATTACCTCGCCTGTTTCCTGCACATGCTGATCACCTATGGCTTTATCGTGAAGGTCATCCTGCGGCTACCGCTCATCCCGTTCATTCGCGGCATTGCCGACCCGCAGGCTGTCGCCTTCTCGACATCCTCCTCGAATGCCACCCTGCCGGTCACCATCACCGCCGCCACCAACAATCTCGGCATCCGCAAGCCGATCGCCTCTTCCGTCCTGCCGCTCGGCGCGACCATCAATATGGACGGCACCGCCCTCTATCAGGGCCTGATCGCGCTGTTCGCCGCCCAGGCGCTCGGGATCCAGATGACGGTCGAAATGTATGTGACGATCATCCTGATGGCGTCGCTGGTTTCGATCGGCACCGCCGGCATCCCGTCCGTCAGCCTGTTCCTCGCTGCCACCACGCTGAGCGTGGTCGGCGTCAGCGCGGAGAACATCGTCCTCATCATTGCGGTCCTGTTCCCCTTCGACCGCATCCTCGACATGATGCGCACGGTGACGAATGTTACCGGCGACCTGACGGTCGCAACAGCGGTGGCCAAATGGGAAGGCGAACTTGACGAGGAAGTCTTCCGGTCGCGCGAGCGCGTCTGACCTCCCATCCGACGAAGCGACGCTCAGTGCGCGGCGTGTTCGGCGAAGGCGGATTGCATGCCGGCCATGACAGGCGCCTGCGCCGGTAGCCAGCAGGTAACTTCCAGCCCGCCGCCCTCGACCGACTTCATGCCGACTGTGCCGCCATGCAGATGGATGAAATGCTTGACCAAAGCGAGGCCGAGGCCCGCGCCGCGCTGATCGCCTGACACGAAGCTGTCGAAGCTGGTGGCGCGCTTGTCCGCCTCAAGGCCGGAGCCATTATCCCGTACACTGAGTGTCACCATCTCGCCGAGGCGCTGGGCCGAGACGATGATCTCGCCGCCTGGCTCGGTGAAGCGCAGCGAATTCGAGATCAGATTGAACAGCACCTGCTTGATCCGGCGCTCATCGCCGCGGATCAGGCCGAGCGGGCCTGTGATGTCGGCGCGCACGATGACTTCCGTATCCTCGGCCTTCGACACGACCATCTCGATCCCCTCCTGGATAAGATCATCCAGGCTGAGTTCGCTGAGTTCGAGATCCATGCGTCCGGCTTCGATCAGGGCAAGGTCGAGGATATTCTCGATCAACTTGTTGAGATGGTCCGAGGCCGAGAGGATCGCGCGCACATGGTCCGCCTGGCGTTCCGTCAGGCCGCCATTGCGCTGCGTCTCCAGAAGTTCGGCATAGCCAAAGATCGTCGTCAGCGGCGAGCGCAGCTGATAGCTGACATTGCGGACAAACTCCGTCTTCAGACGATCTGCTGCTTCAAACGCTTCTGCCCGCTCGCGCAGGGCCGACTCAACCCGGCGGGTCGCGGTCACATCCGCAAACGCAATCAGCGTATTACCGTCCGGGAGCGGATGGGTGAGATATGTCAGCAGCGACCCATCGGCGCGGCGCATCTCACCGGTCGTGGACTGGCGCGCCGAAGAATCCGTAATGTGCAGCTTGATCGCATCCCAGATTTCCGTGTCATGGAACAGCGGCACGCAGGCGCGGATCACATCATCATAGTCGGGCGTGTTCTTGAGCTGCTCGCCGGGAATATCCCAGACGCGCTCGAAGGCGCGGTTATGCAGTTTCAGCCGGCCATCGGAGCCGAACACGGCAACGGCCTCGTGCAGATTGTCCAGCGTCGAAGACTGGGTCTTGATCAGCGCATTGAACCGCGTCTGCAGCGAGAGATGGTCGGTGATGTCCTTGAACAGAACAAGCAGCCCGCCCATCGGGTGGCGCTGGCGCGTCACGGACAGGGTGCGGTTGTCCGGCAGGGACCATTTGTCTTCCTTCACGCCGTCAATGTCGAGATAGTAGGAAATCTCCTCGGCGCGCCATTCGGCATAATTCGTCCGGGCCGGGAGTTTCTTCTTTTCGCGCAGACGGTCCAGCAATTGGCCATGATTGGGCCGGTCGAGCAGGAACGTCTCTTCAAGATCCCACATGTCGCGGAAGGCCTTGTTGTAGAAATTCAGCTTCCGGTCCGGCCCGAAGATCGCGACCGCGTCGGCGACATGGTTGAGCGTCTCGTCATGCGCGCGCACATGCCGGTTGAGTTCCTCACGCGAGTTTTCCTGCTCGGTGACATCAAACGCCATGCAGCCTGAGCCACCCGACAGCGGGAATGTCAGCACACGGAACGCGCGGCGCTCATTGTCGATCACGATATGGCGGATTTCGTCATGCTCTGCGCCGTCATTGATGGTCTTGCGGGCCTGTTCGGTCGCGGCCTGATCGAGCATGATCTGGCGCTCAAGCACCCGGTCAAGGTTGCCGCCATCGACCGCATCGATATAGGCGGGGTTTGCCCATTGCAGCCGGCCCATGCCGGAAACCCGCCAGGCCGGAAACGGCGACTTGCCGAGCATGTCGAGGAACGCCGTCGGGTCGCGCGCGATGACCTGCCGGGCTTCTTCCAGCTTGCCGCGGGCGGAGCTTTCCTCCAGCCCCTTGATGGTCGTGTCACTGATCCAGACAACCGCGCGCACGCCGGCGGTCCGGCCATCGGCCTCAAGAAACCGTCCCGACGGGCCGATGATAGTCAGCGAGAAAGGCTGCCCGATCTCGCGCAACTCGCGCAGGCGGATGCGCAGGGTCGTGTCCTGACCCGCACTGTCACGCGCCTCAAGGTCAGCGAGGCCCTCGACCATCCGCACAGCCGGATCAGCCGAAATCGCGTCATCCGTAAAGGAGAGGAGGCCCGCCAGGGCAACCGGCGAGCCATAAAGCTCCGGCGGCGTGATCTCGTCGCCTTCCGCCTCCATGGCCTCACCCTGCCAGACGAGGATCACGCCCGGATGGGCGCCCAGAACAGATTTGAGGCCGGCATTCTCGGTTTCCCGCTCGCCCGCGACTTCGCGGTAGCGCCGCGCAGCGCCGCGCGCGCCGTCCGAGACGCGCAGCGCCCAAAGCAGCGCCCCCAGCGCCAGCAAAGCTGTCGCCACGGCCATCAGGATTGGCACTTGCTCTGCTGTCATCCGGTTCAGGAACCTCTTTACGATGCAGGCCGTTGACGCCAGACCCTGACGACTCGGTGCCGTTTATACTGGTTAATGAATGGTACCGCGAGCGTTAAGGCTGGGTTAATTTGCGGCCGCGCAGGGTGTGAAGGAGCGCACAAGCCTGTGCAGACGGGTGTTGCATTGAGGCCACACCCGCTTAACTATTCCAGAACTCTCAGGGAGCTTTCCCAATGCGCCGCCTCCTCGCCTGCCTGGCCGTTTCCGCCGCCCTGCCCTTCGTGATGGCGGTGGGCGATCCTGAAATCGACGATATCGTGCGCCTTCCCGGCGAAACCCAGCGCGCCAATGGCGGCCCGCCCCAGCCCAAAGGCATGCGCTATGTGCCGGCCGGCGGCCTGTTTGCGAGTTTCGACACCAACGAAGACGGCAAGATCACGCGGGAAGAGCTGGTCACAGGGATCCACGCGGCCTTCACCGAGGCCGACATAAATGAGGACGGCAATCTCAGCGCCCTCGAGCAGCAGGCCTGGGCTGCCAATCTGCCGGTCCGCGATGACACCCTCGCCAATCCCGTACGCTTCGACCCCAACCTCGACCGGATCGTGACGTTTGAGGAATTTGAATCCATCCTGCTCCAGCTGGCGGAGAATTATCAGGACGAGAACGGCAACATCCCCGTCAAGAGCCTGCTCGTTCCTGAAAAGGAAGAGCGCCGCAACGGCATGATGGGCCCTAGAGGCATGCCGCCCTCCCAGCGCTAGGGAGAAACGGCTGCGCTTGACAGTCCGGGCAAGTCAGGAA
>JBKBVT010000532.1:0-528 GCA_046289305.1 Hyphomonas sp.
GTCGAGGAAGTCGACCGCGAGAACGCGACGGACGCCCGCCGCGCGGCCGATCTGGGCCTGCACTACCGCACCAGCCCCGGCGAGACGCAGGGGGCGCGGGCGACGCCCGCAACGCGGGCCGAGCCCGGCAATGGCGCCGGCAACGATACGGACGATGGCGCGGCGGCGAGCGATCCGGCCACCGAACAGGAGCAACGACATGGCAAGCTGGTATGCGATCCGCGCCCGGGGGACCGGTGCGGAAGTGGCGATCTATGACGAGATCGGCGCCTGTGGCGTCTCCGCGAAGGGCTTCCTCGCCGAGCTTGGCGCGCTGCCCGATGCGGCACCGATCGATCTGCGGCTCAACAGCCCCGGCGGCTCGGTCTTCGATGCCGTCGCCATCCATAACGCGCTGAGCCGCCACGCCGGCGCGGTCACCGTCTGGATCGACGGCATCGCCGCCTCGGCCGCCTCCTATGTCGCGATGGCGGGCGACGAGATCGTCATGCCCGAGAACGCCTTCCTGATGATCCACGACCCCGCGGG
>JBKBVT010000533.1:0-525 GCA_046289305.1 Hyphomonas sp.
GCTGGCAACGGAGCTGTTCGGCCTGATCGAAAACCGCCGCGCGCTGTATCTCGCAATGCTGCTGCACGACACCGGCAAGGGGAAGGGCGACCAGCAGGAGGCGGGCATGCTCACCTCGCGCCGGGCGTGCGAGCGCCTGGGCCTGCCGGATGATGAGACCGATCTCGTCGTCTGGCTGGTCGGTCATCACCTCGAAATGAGCGAGACTGCGCAGAAGCGGGACGTCAGCGATCCGCGTACGGTGGTGACCTTTGCCCGGCTGGTGGGGTCTCTGGAGCGTTTGCGGCTGCTCTATATTCTCACTGTGGCAGACATATCGGCGGTCGGGCCGGCGGTATGGAATGCCTGGAAGGGCCAGCTGCTGGCGGACCTTTACCATAACACCGCCACCGCGCTACGCGGCGGGCGCGCGGATGAGGCGACGATCCAGCTGGAGCTGGAACGGCGGGCGGAGCATCGCCGCGAAGTGTTGATCGAGCGGATGGGGTCTGTCCCTTCGCTGCTCCTCGAACTCGAGACCGCCTA
>JBKBVT010000534.1:0-525 GCA_046289305.1 Hyphomonas sp.
AGGCAGATCCCGGCGCGCGCATACCACCCGGCCATCTCGCCCAGAGTATTGGCCAGCAACACACCGCCCGACGGCGCCTCGGTCTCGCCCGCGCTGCGGGTCGCCAGCGGCAGGCCACGCGCGGTCGCCAGCGCGGCGATCTGCGGTCCGCGATCCGGGTGACGGGGCGCCAGAATCAGCCGCAGGCGGGGCACCCGCTGGCGGGCCTCGGCAAAGGCATCCAGGATCGGCGCATCCTCGCCCTCGTGGGTCGAGGCGGCCAGAATCGTGTGATCGCGCAGCGGGCTGTCGGGCGGCGGAACGGCTCGGGCAGGGTCCAGCAGCTTCAGGTCCAGCCGCGGCAGCAGCGCCGAGGCGCGCAGCCCAAGTCGCAGCAGCCGCGCCTCGCTGGCCTGATCCTGCGCCGACAGCGCCGAGATCCGCCCCAGCATCCGGCCGATGACGCGCGGCAGCCGCGCCCATGTCGCGGCCGAGCGTTCCGACATCCGCGCCCCGATCATCACATGGGCGATTCCGCGCTGTGCC
>JBKBVT010000535.1:0-525 GCA_046289305.1 Hyphomonas sp.
CAATCGCATTAGAGACGCGGCCGGAATCGTGTTTGCGGACCCGGACACCGGCAAGACAAAGCGCAAGCACCTGCACGACGTGCGGGGCACGTTCGCAACGCGCCTGATCCTGGCTGACCTAACAGATAGCGAAGTCGCCGACATCATGGGCTGGGCCGTCGAAAAGGTCTCCGGCATCAGACGAACTTATGTTGACCAATCGCGGGTAATCGTGGCAATCGGCGAGCGCATCTCGCGAGGCGCTGTAAACTGAGTTGTAAACTGCGGCGCGCTTAAAAAATATCTCTCGCTTTCTCAACGTGATGCGGGTGTAGCTCAATGGTAGAGCAGCAGCTTCCCAAGCTGACGACGAGGGTTCGATTCCCTTCACCCGCTCCATCCTTCACCAATTTTGCAATTGCGCTCTGGCGTGCTCTCCTTATCCTTGGGCAGGGGAGAGAATTATGCATCAATTTCCGGATCATCCGGACGCCATCACGCCTGAGTGGTGGGGGCAGGTGCTGGGCCGTGCGCCCAAGCGCTGGC
>JBKBVT010000536.1:0-525 GCA_046289305.1 Hyphomonas sp.
GTCGCGCAGGAAGAACAGCACCACCGCGCCTTCGACCGTCAGGGGCTGGCTGACCTGCCCTGGCTGCAGCGAGGTGATGATGGGGCGCAGCGACTCGGGCAGGTTGTCCAGCCGCACCACATCCAGCCGCCCGCCCTGTTCGGCCGAGGGCACGGCCGAATATTGCCGCGCGGCGGCGGCAAACTGCGCCTCGGTCGGGTTCGAGGTGGCGATCCGCTCGCCCAGGGCCAGCGCCTGAGCCTCTTGCCCCGGAGGCGCCGGGATGATCAGCTCCGACAGCAGCACCCGGTCGATGATCGGCGTTTCGATCACGCGGCGCAGTTCCTGTTCCAGCTCGGCATCCGACACGTCGATCTGCGCCAGCAGACGCGCGCGCACCACCTCGCGCCAGACGGTGCCAGCTTCGATGAAATCGCGGAAGACCTGCGGCTCGATCCCGGCGCTGGCAAGGCGCGCGGTAAAGCCCGCCGTGTCCAGACCGGCACGGCCTGCGAATTCCTCCAGCCCGGCGGCCAGCCCCTCGTC
>JBKBVT010000537.1:0-524 GCA_046289305.1 Hyphomonas sp.
TCGAGCCGCTTTCACAGCCAGATGTTACCATACAGCGCCATCTTGCGGCGATTCGGAGTTACGGGTTATCATCACCAGTTCAGTCAATGACCCGGTATGGCTTGATCAATGAAGAAACGACGGTGTTCGACTACGGGTGCGGATACGGATCGGATATCGAAGGGCTTCAGGCCGCCGGTATTTCGGCCGCCGGGTGGGATCCATACTACGCACCGGATCAGACATGCGCGCCAGCTCACGTCATAAACCTCGGTTTTGTTCTGAATGTTATTGAGACCCCCGCCGAGCGGCAGGATGTCCTGCGGTCGGCTTTTGCTCTCGCGCAACGCTGCCTTGCGGTCGCCGTCATCACCTCTAGCCGGGCGCAAACAGAGACGTGCCGACCCTATGGTGACGGGCACGTCACTCGCCTCGGTACGTTTCAGAAGTTCTATCGCCCGGGAGAACTGAGCTGCTGCCGGTTTTGTGGACAGCAGGTTAAGCTAGCATGGCGCGTGCCTCGAACTCCATCGGGCTGAGGTAGC
>JBKBVT010000538.1:0-523 GCA_046289305.1 Hyphomonas sp.
GAACATTGCGCCGATCCGGTGCGCGCGCTCGGCAGTGCGGCGGCCCTGCTGTCGCCGAACGGCGTGCTGGTGCTGGCTCGATGTGCCGCGGCACCTGAACTTCTTTACCGAGACCAGCCTGCGCGCCTTTGCCGGCCGGGCGGGCCTTGCGGTCCGGGACTGCCAGTATTGGGGCTATGGGCGGCAGTTCGGCGACGACTGGCTGGACACCCAGGCCGGTATCGCGGCGGTGATGGACGGGCAGCCGGCTGCGGATGCCGCATGCCGGGCCCGGCAGCGGCGGCAGGCCTGGGCCCTGATGGCGCGGACGGCCTTTGCCGGGCATGCGCGGAAATACGACAGCGTCCGCCTGATCTGCCGGCGGGCGTGACGGCAGGCCGCCTGATCCGGCCGCCGCGCGACGGCCGCGCGCGGTCACGGCCGATCGGCGCGTGACTGACGGTCGCCGGTTGCGGTCGCAGGGCCCGGATGCGCCGTCTCGAGCAGCCGCACCGCCTCTTCCAGCGTCTCGCCGAGGCCCCAG
>JBKBVT010000539.1:0-521 GCA_046289305.1 Hyphomonas sp.
GAGGCTGGCGGATGTGTCGAGCCGCAAGGTGCTGGCGCTGACAGCGCTTGCGGCGGCGATCTCGCTGGGGCTGACCTGGGGCGCGGCGGTGACGGGGCTGATCACGACAACCTGGGCACTGCCGCTGCTGATCTTTGGGCTGATGATTGCCTATCAGGGCGTACGGCTGGGGCGCAATACGCACCTTGTGGACATGGCAAGGGAGGAAACGCGGGCGGCCTATACCGCGCTGTCGAATACGGTGATCGGCTTGCTGCTGCTGGCGGGCGGCGGGTTTGGCCTCCTGGCTGATGCGGCAGGCGAGGAGGTCGTGATCGCCGTGTTTGCGCTGGCGAGCCTGGCGGCGGTCCCGGCGGCGCTCAGCTTGAAAGAGGTGCAGGCGGAGGCGTAGGGTGCATTAAGGCCAACGGCCGCAATGCACCGTCTGGCGGCGGAATGTTTGGTGCATTGCGCTTCGCTTAATGCACCCTACGGGCACCCTACATACTGAGGCACCAGCGGAGGATGGCTTTCTGGGCGTG
>JBKBVT010000540.1:0-519 GCA_046289305.1 Hyphomonas sp.
CCGGCCAGGCGGCGGCGAGCCAGCCCTTGGCGCCCAGCGCCATCTCGGAGCGGCGGATATCGGCGGTCGTCAGCGGAGTGCCGGATTTATATTTGGCGATGATGTCCTGCGGAAACGCCGTCTCGAACCAGTGGCGAACCTCGCGGCGGAAGGTTTCGACATGCGGCGGAAAGTTCATATCCATGATTGGGCGCCTCCTGCGAGGAACCCTAGGTGCGCCGGACACGGGGGCAAGACATCACCGCGAGGCAAGAGCCCCCTCCCCGCCTTTCTCCTGCGCTCTCCCTCTTTCGTCACACCCGGCGGGCAAAGCCCGTCAGGGTGCCCATCTCGGGATCGGGAGGATGGGAGGGCGGTGAGACAGTCACACCGAAGTTAGCCCCTTGCGGCACGCTCACGAGATGGGCGCCCGGATGGCCGTTGGCCATCGGGCGTGACGACACGGACGGGCTGCGGCAATCACTCCGCCCGCGGCAAACTCACCCCCTCATCTGTCGCCACCACTGGCCGGATCGTCCC
>JBKBVT010000541.1:0-517 GCA_046289305.1 Hyphomonas sp.
TGGGGTGGAAGATTACGTGCCGAGCACCTGTGTCCACGTAGTGGACATTGGCACCATGATCCAAGAGGCTACGGAGACCCTGACGGGAAGTGATTTCGTTTCGAATACCAGCGTAAACGTCGACTTTCGGACCAAGAGCTGCCAGCTCGGTTGCGAGCAGGTCTACGCCCGCTTTGTTTACAAAAGCAATGCTCAGAATCGCCTTGTCCAGATCTGGACAGGCTAAAACGCGTTTCACCGCGGCCAAATGGGTTTGGGCCGTAAAGCCCTGCAACAAGAAACCTTTGATCGCCATCATTCTTCCCGCAAGTCGCCTCGCGAAGAATGCTATCGGGCCGCGTCGGGCTTGCCTATCCCCTTGATTGTAGGTGGCTACCGCATCCACGCTGATCGGATCACGCACCCGACCTCTTTACCGGGCCGCGTCGGCATGGCCACCATCCCCTCCACCTCCTCGTTCAGCCTGAGCCCCATGCTGATCAGGCCGTGCAGGGCGGCGTGGGCGTAGACGAAGGTG
>JBKBVT010000052.1:0-14212 GCA_046289305.1 Hyphomonas sp.
TCCGGCTCGATGACTCGCTCATGGCCGGCTTTATGACAGGCGCGACCATCGAGATTGACGGCGCCCGGGTGACGCTGGCCGGAGACGAGGCTGCCGATGCGGTGATGGAGGCGGTTGCGAGCGATGGACTCGACCCGGCCCAGCGCGAGGCGGTTCAGGCGGGGCTGGACGAGCTTCGCACCGGCGAGCAGATGAGCCGCTTCCTGCGCCCGGATGGGAGTATCGACCGGGAGGCGCTGAAAACTGCGATCGCCGAGCAGAATGCCGAAACCTTGACGCCCGAACAGCTCGCCGCGGCGCAGGCGTCAGCTGACCGGGCGGTTCGGATCTATGAGAATCAGGGGCTGGTGGCGCAGCGGCTGAAGGAATGGGCGCCGCGCTTCACGCTGCTGTTCCTGCCGATCTTCGCGATGCTGCTGGCGCTCTCCTATGCCTGGCACCGGCGGAAGTTTGTCTATGACCATCTGATCACGGCGCTGCACTTTCAGACCTTCGTGCACATCCTGCTGGGCGCATTGGTGCTCGCTTCGGTTGCCATGCCGTCGCTGGCACCGTTCTCCCCGCTGATCGCACTGGTCGTGCTCTTCCTGTATCTCGGGCGCACGCTGAAGGTGGCCTATGACACCGGCCCGATCCGCGCGGCGATGCGAGCGAGCGTGCTGCTGTTTGCGGCGCTGATTGTCCTGTCAGTCCTGGCGACCTTCCTGGTGGTCGTCAGCGTCCTGCTGGTGTGAGGGCAGGGCAAGCATGACGCCGTCGCTTGAAGCCCTGACCCGGCAGGCCGGGCAGATGAAGGCCGCAGGCCGGATGGACGACGCGCTAGCGCTGTACCGGCAGGCTGTGCTGCGTTTCCCCACCAGCGGCGTGGCGATGCACAACCTGGCGGCGGCGCTGGGCGATTCGGCGAACCACCAGGAGGCGGCGGAGATTGCCCGCCGGGCGCTCACCTCCGGGCTTGATGCGCCGGAGACCTGGCTGGTGCTGGCGCGGGCGGAGATGGGGCGGGGCGAGCTGGATGCAGCGCGCAAGGCTTACCGCGAGGTGCTGAAGCGGCGGCCGAACCATCTGCCAGCACAGTTCGAGGCGGCGCAGCTGATCTGGATGGCGACGGGACAAAGAGAAGAGGCCTTGCGCGGGCTGGAGGCGGCGACGGGCAAACCGGGCGCCGATCCGATGCTGGGCTTCGTCAAGGCGCAGGCGCTGGAATTCATGGGCGATGGTCCTGCCGCACTGGCGGCGCTGAGGGCGGTGACGTCTCTGCCTGATGCCCCGGTGCAGGTGCTGGCCTATGCGGCGCACCTGTCGGCGGTGACGGGGGACATTAGGGCCGCGCTGGCGCTTGCCGAGCGGTGTGTGCGGGCGGCCCCGACCGAACCCGGCGCGCTGGAGGCGCTGGCACGCGCCCGGCTGGCGGCAGGAGACGGCGACGGGGCGGACGCCATCATCAGCCAGCTGGTCAGCATGCAGCCACTCAATCAGCATGTGCTGGCGATGCAGGCGGCGGCCTGGCGAATGACCGGGGATGCGCGCTACCGCGCACTATATGATTATGAGCGTTTCGTGCGGGCGGCGCCGCTGAGCGTGCCGGCGGGATGGGACGATCTGGCGTCCTATGTCGCCGCGCTGGCGGCGGAGCTGAAGGCAGCCCATCCATTCCGCATGCACCCGTTTGGCCATTCGCTGCGCCAGGGCAGCCAGCTGCCGGACGTGCTCAGGCGGACGAGTCCGGCGATTGCGGCGTTCACGCAGGCACTGTTAGGGCCGCTGTCAGCATATCTGAACCAGATCGGCCGGGGCGACGACCCCCTGACGCGGCGCAATACCGGCCGCGTTTCAATCAAAGGCAGCTGGTCGGTCTGGCTGCGGCCGGGCGGCTATCATATCGACCATGTGCATCAGGAGGGATGGATTTCGTCGGCTTGCTACATCGAATTGCCGGGGGCGGTCAGCGCCGGGGGCCGGGAAGGGTGGCTCCGGTTCGGCCAGCCCGGACTACCGACAGGCGAGAGCCGACCGGCCGAACACTGGGTCCGGCCGCAGCCGGGTCTGGTCGCCCTGTTCCCGTCTTACATGTGGCACGGCACCGAGCCATTCAGCGGCGACGAGCCGCGCCTGACAATGGCGTTCGACCTCGTGCCTGCCTGAACGGCCTCAGGAAATCCGGCGTACGCGGAAAGCCTGCGAACCGTCTACACTGAGCATGAAACTGCCGAGCGCGGCACGGCGGATGCGCGCTTCAGTGGCGCGGCGCAAAGTGTGGCTATTGACGCGGGTTGTGTCGATCTGCTCCCAGACCTGGCCATTCTGCAGCGTGATGACCGCCTTCTGCGAGACCGCCTGTAGGCGGGCCGAGCGGACCGGCTCGACAATCTCGTTGACGCTGGCGCGCTCAGTCTCGGCGGCGCTGCTGCGGGAAAACAGGGATGGCAGGCTCGGCATCGAGAAGCCGAATGATTCGCGCTCAAGCTGCTGGATGGCGGCGGTGTCGATCGTCTGCACCTGGCCAGCCTGCTGCTTCTGGAAGAGGTCGGCGATGGCGTTGTCGAAACAGGCCAGTCTTTCGGCATCTTCAGAAATGTTCCGGCAGGCATAAACCGGATCCATCGGAGCGGGAGACTGAGCCGCCGCCAGAGGAGCGGCAAAGGCCAGGAAACTGGCCGATACAGCCACAACTAATACAGACTTGTGACGAACCATGATCTTCCACTCCTGTCGCGCTTTCAGCAACAATCTTGCCCGGTTTTCAGCCAGGCGCCACCAGCTGGTTCAGTTAAGAGGCAGTTAACGGACACATGACCCTTCAACCTGCAGCTAATTAGTCACACTCGCAGATATTGTCGACGGATTTGGCAGGCGCCGGTTGACTGTCACGAACTTGACTTGATTACTGTGCCGTAAGGTCCGGGAGTCGGGCTGATCGCAAAATCACGAGACGTGCGAAGCACTCAAGCGCGCTCACGTGAGCGTCATTTTTTGGAGGTTACCTTGAACGAAGCTACTTGGAAAAAGCGGCTGTTGTCGTCTTCCCTTTTCGCCGGCGCGATGCTGGCAGTTGGCGGCCCGATGGCCTCAGCGCAGGAAGTTGATGAAACGCCGGTTCAGACCGTCACGGAAGAAGTTGAAGGTGAAGCTCGCCAGCAGCGGATCACCGTCACGGGCTCGCGCATCGTCCGCCGCGACGAGATTGCTGAAAGCCCGATCGTCACGATCGGCCAGGATGCCGTCATCACCAGCGGTCTGACCACGGTCGAGCAGTACCTCAACACCCTGCCGCAGGTCACGCCGAGCCTTTCGTCCCAGTCGAACAACCCGAGCTCGAACGGCCGCGCCGTCCTCGACCTTCGCGGTCTCGGTTCCGGCCGTAACCTCGTCCTCATCAACGGCCGCCGCGGCATGCCGTCTTTCGCTGGCGGTACGGTCGACATCAACACCATTCCTGCTGCGCTGATCGAGCGCGTTGAAGTGATCACCGGTGGTGCCGCTTCGACCTACGGCGCTGACGCTGTGGCCGGTGTTGCCAACTTCATCCTGCGCGACAATTTCGAAGGCATCGAATTCGACAGCCAGTACCGTGCTGCCCTCGAAAACGGCGACGCCGTCGAGTGGGGTTCAGGCGTGACCATGGGCAGCCAGTTCGCGGATGGCCGCGGCAGCGCAGTCCTGTCGTTGAATTACTTCAACCGTGAAGTGCTCGGTAAAGGCGCACGCGACTTTTCGGCCCAAGCCAGCAATGCCACGGGTATCTTTCCCGGCGGCTCTTATGTTACGGGTACTAATACGCCGAGCGAAGCCGCAGTTGCTGCCATCTTTGGCGCCAACCAGTGTAACACCAATGGGGGTGGTGGGTTCGGCTTCAACCCAGATGGTACGTTGTTCTGTACTGGTGTCGCCGGCGACCCGGCACGCAATGTCGTAAATTATAGAGGTCCGGAGTCGGATATCGCAACGGCGTTCTTCCCGGACCGCTTCTCATACAACTTTGAACCGGACAACAACCTGATCCTGCCGTTGAACCGTTGGAACATCTATTCTGCAGCAAACTACCAGATCAACGACTACGTCCGCGCCTACGGCCAGTTCACCTTCACGAACTATAATGCCGTGCAGGAGCTTGCTCCGACCCCGGCCGCTGTTGGAACGGTCCCGGTTACCAACCCCTTCATCGGCCCTGAACTGGCCGCGCTGCTCGCTTCGCGGGCTGACCCAGCGGCCCCGTTCACTTTCAACAAGCGCTTTAACGCACTGGGCGGCCGCGTTGGCTCCACAACTCATGATGTCTGGCAGATGACCCTCGGATTCGACGGTTCGCTGATGGACACACAGACTTGGACCTATGACGTTTACTGGTCGCAGGGCCGGTCGACACTGAACGAAATCCAGGGCGGCAACGTACGCCTCGATCGCACTCGTGAACTGCTGAATGCAGCAGATGGTGGCGCCTCGCTCTGCGCTGGTGGGCTTAACCTGTTCGGCAGCGCGCCGATCAGCCAAGAGTGCCAGAACCGCATCTCGCTTCTGGCCAAGAACCTGACCGAGATCGAACAGCAGGTCATCGAAGCCAGCATCCAGGGTGAAGTGTTCCAGCTCCCAGCTGGTCCGCTCCAGGCTGCTTTCGGCGTCCAGTACCGCGATATCAGCTTCGACTTCAAGCCTGACTCGGGACTCCAGCCGGGCATCGTGGCCGGCTTCAACGAACAGCTGCCGACCAAGGGTTATCTCGACTGGTATGACGTCTATGCCGAAGCGCTCGTGCCGGTAGTCAAGGACCTGCCCTTCATGGAAGAACTGAGCCTGTCGCTCGGCTACCGCGTGACGGACAACAGCCGTTCGGGCTCTTCCGATACCTACAAGATCAACGCCGACTGGCGCGTGGTCGAGAACTTCCGCTTCCGCGGCGGGTATCAGAAAGCCATCCGGGCACCGAGCATCACCGAACTCTTTGCTCCGGTGCTGAACAACTTCCCCACCTTCACCAACCAGGATCCGTGCAACGTCACGGGCCCGAATACAACGGCTCAATTTGGCCGCGCGGGTCCAAACGGAGCTCAGGTTGCAGCGCTCTGCGCGGCTCAGTCGGCCGTCGCCGGCGGTGCAGGATACGTTCAGCCTGCTGGTCAGGCCCGTGGCCTTGTCGGTGGCAACGACCAGCTACAGCCGGAGACGTCGAACTCCTACACGTTCGGCTTTGTGGCCAGTTCGCCCTTCACCGGAAACTCTTTCGTGGAGAGCCTAGGCCTGACGGTCGATTACTGGGCCATCGAACTTGAAGACGTGATTGCATCGGTCGGTGCAGCCACGATCGTTCAGCGCTGCTTCAACCGTGATGGCGCCAACCCGAACTTCTCCCCAAGCAATATCTGGTGCACTCAGTTTGCTCGCGATCAGTCGGACGGCGGTGTCATAAACCTTCAGCAGTTCTCCCGGAACCAAGCCTTCATCAACACGAGCGGCGTCGACATCACGGCACGCTGGGGCTTCGATCTTGCCGATTTCGGCATGAACGCAGGCTCGCTGAACTGGGCCCTGATCGGTACCTGGGTTGAAGAGTACACGACCCAGACGACGAATGTTGACCCGGTCAACGACTTCGCCGGCACGATCGGTTCGGGCACCGGTTCTGCGACGCCGGAGTGGAAAGTCACGCTGAATACAGGCTACAGCAATGACAAGCTGAACCTGAACCTGCGGACCCGCTACATCCAGAACATGGTGCATGCCAACACGGTCACCGGTGGCAGCCCGGCGCTCAATACCGGCGTTCCGGAAACCTGGTACTTCGACCTGAACGGCACCTATGCGCTGACAGACTGGGTCACCCTGCGCGCAGGTATCAACAACCTGCTCGACCAGGATCCCCGCCTGTACTCCCCGAACATCCAGGCAAACACCGACCCGTCGACCTATGACGTGGTTGGCCGCGCGGCCTTCGTGGGTATCAACCTGCGCTTCTAATACGGGATGGGACCGGCCTCGCCGGTCCCAGCTCAAACCTACAGGCGGCGGTCTTTCGGGGCCGCCGCTTTTTTTTGTTCCGTGTCGCCGCACTGCGGCGCACATTCACCAGGCTCGCGGCTGTCCCCCCTGTTGAGGGGGATGACGGCGGGGGCGGGGTCTTTCATGTCTGGTGGCACCTGCAGATGAAGGGGAGGGCACATGATCAGACATGGGACGATTGCGGTGATGGCGGCTGGGGCGTTGACGGCGCTGGTTGCGGGCTGCGTGAGTGCGCCGGAGGCGCCGCCGCCGGTGGTTGTGGCGGCGACGTCAGATCTTCCGGCGACGGAGTGGCGGCGGATCATCCAGACCGAGAAGCGCTTCTCGGTCTATATCAGCGCGCCCGCCGTGCGTGAGGGCGACCTGGCGCATTTCCGGCTCGTCTATGTCTACATGCCCGGCGAAATCATTCATGAAGGCCGCGAGGTCGCATCGCAGGAATATGCGCATGTGACGCTGGACTGCACGGCGGAGCGGGTGCGGCTCGGCACGCGGACGCGCTATGCGCCGGATGGGACGGCCTTCGGGCAGGACGGCGACCAGAACTACGCGCCGATCATGGGCATGGCGGTGTTCCGGGCGCAGGAAGTCCACTGTAAGGATAAGCCTTGGGCGGGGATGAATGTGATCCCCGGCGGCGCAGACTGGATCGCCCGGGCGCGGGCGGCGATCGCAACCAGCGCGGCGCTCTAACCCGCGCGCCAGCGGGCGTAGAGGGCGGTGGGGAGGAGGCGGGGTGAGCCTTGCTGGGGCAGGGCCATCTCGCCCATTTCGAGGACGCCGCCATAGGGGTCCATCCGGTCACGGAGGGTCTGGCCGAGCGCGAGATAGGAGAGGCGCACGGCATAGGCGGTGGCGATGACGAAGAGGGGTTTATCCGTCAGCAGGTCCCGCACGCCGTCGAGCAGGGCGGGGAGGTCTTCCTCGAACTTCCAGGTCTCGTTCTTCGGGCCGCGGCCAAACTTTGGAGGGTCGAGCACCACAGCGTCATATTTGCTGCCGCGCCGGATTTCGCGGGCGACGAACTTCAACGCATCGTCGGCGATCCAGCGGATGGGCTTGTCATCGAGACCAGAGAGGGCCTGATTGTCCTTGCCATAGCCGTTGGATTTGGGGCTGGCATCGAGATGTACGACCTCGGCGCCGGCGGCGGCGCAGGCGAGCGACATCATGCCGGTATAGCCGAACAGGTTCAGCACTTTCACGGGTCTGCGCGCGGCGCGGATCTGCTCCTGCGCAAATCGCCAGTGGACGGAGTGTTCCTGGAACACGCCCATATGCCGGAAGGCAGTGCGGCGCGCGGTGAAGGTGATGCCGTTCCAGCGCATCGGCCAAGCCTCCGCGGCGCGGGGCGAGAGGATTTCCCACTGGCCGGCGCCGTCCTCGTCCTGCGCCTTGCTGGCAAAACGGGCATCGGCCTTCCAGCTCTTGACCGGGCGGGCCGGCTCCCAGAAAGCCTGCGGGTCGGGGCGGATGACGGTCTGGCCGGCAAAGCGTTCGAGCTTCTGAAGATGGCCGCTATCGAGGAGGGCGTAGTCCTCCCAGTCATCGGCAATCAGCAGGCGGGTTTCGGTGGTTAGGCTCATGCATAATCCCGCTGGCGCCAGGCCTCGTAGATCATGACGGCGCTCGCCTGGGCGAGGTTGAGGCTGTCGGCGCCGCCGCGCATGGGGATGAGGGCGAGCGTATCGCAGGCGGCCTCGACCCAGTCCGGCAGGCCGGCCTGTTCATTGCCCATCAGGAGGACGGCGCCGCCGGCGAGATCGGCGCCGTCATGGCGGACGCGGCCATTGACTGTGGCGGCGGTGAGGGTGAGGCCGCCGGCCTTGCGCCAGGTGTTGAAGCTGTCGAAATCCGCGCTCGCAAACGGCACATCGAACAGCGAGCCCATGGAGGCGCGCACGGCCTCGAAGCTGAAGGGGTCGCAGCTTGTGCCGAGGAGGATCACGCCGCTGAGGCCGGCGCAGTCGGCGGTGCGCAGGATGGTGCCGAGATTGCCGGGATCGCGCACTTCATAGAGGGCGATATAGAGCGGCGGGGTTTTCGGTTTCGGGAGCTGGTCAAGGGTGAGGTGGCGCTGGCGGAAGGCGGCGACGACGCTCTGGGCATTGTCCTTGTGGGTGATCTTGGTCATCACCCGGTCGGGGGCGAGCACGAGGCGCGCGCCGGCGGCTTCGGCTTCGTCCATCAGGGCGGCGATCTGGGTGCGCGAGGCCATGTCCTGCGCGATCACGAGCGTCTCGGCCTGCCAGCCGCGGGCGAGGCCCTGGCTGACGATGCGGACGCCCTCGGCGAGGAACAGGCCGGTCTCGGTCCGCTCCTTCTTGCGCTCCAGACTTTTCAAGGTCTTGACCAGCGGATTGGCTGGGCTGGTGATCAGTTCCGGGGTATTTTTCATCGTTCGGGAGAGGCCTGTTGGCACCGTCTTGCGGTCTGGTATGGGTTAGGGCATGCCTCGGCATGTATCGTTCGCGCCGGGCAATTGGATTTGGGAGGTCAGCGACGTCATGCGCCAGCTTGACTACCTGTTTGGCGGCTTTGCCTTCCTTGCCCTGCCATTGTTCATCTGGTGGGGCATCTACCAATCCCCCGCCAGCGCTGTAAACCTCGAAGCACGTCTGGAAGCTCGCGCGGCGGCGGCGCTGACCGCGGCCGGCTTCGACTGGGCGGGCCTGCACATGGACGGCCAGCGGGCCGTGCTCGCCGGGGATGCGCCCTCCGAGGACGCCGTGATGGAGGCCGCCTCGCAGGTGCGCCGCAGCAGCGGGCCGGGTGGGATTTTGTTCGGCGGTGTCACCCTGGTGGAGCGGCGAACGGGTCATGCAGCGCCGGTATCGCCCTATGTCTGGGAGGCGGAGAAGACCGAGGCCGGCCTGATCGTATTGTCCGGGCATGTGCCGTCCAACACCATTCGCCGGAGCCTGGTCGAGGAGGTGCGCCTGACAGGGCGCAGCGCGGTCGAGGACCGGATGGTGCTGACGGCGGGCGCGCCGGCGGGGAATTTCCAGGGCATCGCCCGGCTGGTGATCGCAGAGCTGAGCCGGGTGGAACGCGGGCGGGCGGAAATCCGGGATTACCGCGTCCGCTTCGAGGGCGAAGTGAGCGATCCGGCCGTACGCCGCCGGGTGATGACCGCGATCTCGGGCATCGCCGCGCCGTTTGAAGGCCAGCCGATGCTGGCGGGCCGGGCCGACTGGCAGGCGGTGATCAACGGGCAGGGGCTGACATTGTCCGGCCGGATTGCCGGTGAGGCCGAGCGGTCGGCGATCCTGGCGCTGGCGCGGGAGAGTTTTGACGGCCAGGTGATCGATGCGATGGAAATGGGCGGCGTGGCCGATGTGGCCAAGATGGCGGGTCTGGCGGCCGCGCTCCCGCACTTCGCAGACTTCCGCACAGGGAACATGCGATATGATGGCGAGGGCGGCGGCTTCACCTTCAGCGGGGAGGCGGCGCCCAGCGTGCTGCATTTCCTGCGGGAAGACCTTGCCCGCGCGCCGCTGCGCAGCCGCAGCGTCTTTGCCGCCGAACCGGTGCGGGCCCAGGCGGTGATGGAGGCGGAGGCGGTTCTGATGCCGGCGTCCATGGCCGCCGGTTCCAGCAATGCGGACGCGATCTGCGAGGCGGCGCTGCAGGGCGCGCTGCGGGCTGGGCCGGTCGGTTTCGTGGCCGGGTCAGACCGGTTCAGCCGGGACAGCGCGCCTGCGCTGGACGCGCTGGCCGGGGCGGCCGGGCAGTGCCCGCCGGGTCTGTCGCTCGAACTTGCGCTTTCGGCCGGGGACAGCGAGGCTGGTCTCGCCGAGGCGCGCGGCGCGGCGCTGGCAGATTATCTCACCCGGACGGGTATCGCGCGCCCGCGCATTGCGGTTATCACCGGGCAGGCGGCCCCTGACGAAGCGGGGGGCCGAATTGTTACGATCAGGGTTAGAGAGCGGAGCAGCGAATGACCTGGCTAATCGCCCATATGTGGTTTGTTGTTGGCGGGGCGGCGCTGCTGGCGCTGCTGCTCGGCTGGTCGCTGCGCGGGGCGATGCTCGTCAGCAAGCTGCGGCGGGCAGAGGTCGAGCGCGAGCTGACGCGGGTCGAGCTGCGGGATGCGCGCGAGGAGATCGAGAAACTGTTCGCCGCGCAGCGCAAGATGGAAGAGGCCGGGCTGGCGCATTCGCCCGTCGACCCGGTCCTGCAGGTGCGCCACGAACAGGCGCTGGCGGAGCTGCAACGCACACGCGAGGAGCTGGAGCGGCTGAAGTCGGCGCCGGCCCCGATAGCGGCCGCGGCCCCGGTGGCAGCGGCAGCCGCGCCGGCGATGATTGCAGAAGAGGCGCATCGGGCGCTGACTGCGCGGGCGGAGACGCTGGAGGCGAAGGTCGCCGGGCTGGAGGGCGAGCTTGCGGAGGCGCGTGCGGCGGCAGAGGCGCAACCCGCTGCTGCGCCTGTGGAGACAGGTATCCCGGCCGAGGTGCATCAGGCGCTGGCGGACCGGAATGCGGCGCTCGAGCAGCGGATCGCCGAGCTGGACGCGGCGCTGGCCGCGCAGCCGCCTGAACCGGAACCTGCGCCCGCCCCTGAGCCCATAGCGGCGCCCGAACCGGAACCGGATCCGAAGCTTGTCTGGCAGACGGGCTATCTGCGCCAGCGGGTGAAGGCGCTTGAGGACGAGCTGCTGCGCCAGCCAACCGTGTTGCCAGTTGCGGCGCCCGAGATGGTTGCCGAGACTGTCGAAGAGGCGTCCGACGAGGAACAGGACAGCGCCGAAGAGGAACTCGCCCGCCTGCGCTGGCGCAACCGCTATCTGGAAGGCCGGCTCGCCTATTTCGAAGGCGACATGGAAAGTGTGGCCGATGAAGTTGCCGGAGAGGAACTTCCGCCGGAAGACGACGGCGAGGTGGATGACGTCTATGAGCCGGACGAAGACTACGCGCCGGACGAGGCGGGCGTGTCCGATGAGGACGACGAGGCGGACGTGTCCCACCCGGCCGACGCCATTCTCGGCCAGCTGGAAGAGGACGATGCGCGCGCCGAGGCCGAGGTGGCAGAGCCGGTGAAACCGCTGGCGCTGGAGAAGCCGGTGGACGGCTCGCCGGATGATCTGACGCTGATCGGCGGGATTGGCCCGAAGATCCAGGAAGTGCTCAATGGCCTTGGCATCTTCCATTATGACCAGATCGCCGACTGGACGCCCGAGAATGTCGCCTGGGTCGATGAATATCTGAACTTCGGCGGCCGGATCAGCCGCGAGGGCTGGGTCGAGCAGGCCGCAGTTCTGGTCGGGGAAGGGGCGGAAGCCTAGGGCCCGTTCATATTCACAACCGGTTCAGTACCGGCGGCCTAGACGATCTTGTCAGATTGCATTTTCCCCGGGGAGGGTTAACCTTCCCTCGCCTGGGGCACAGGAGACAGAAGATGGCCGAGCGTATTGATTTTGACAGTGAGATACTGGCGGGCGCGCCGCGGATCAGGCTGTCGCGCCGCGCGCTGATTTCCGGCCTCGCGGCGGGCACGGTGCTGCCCTTCGTCTCAGCCTGCGCGACCAATCCGGAGACTGGCCGCAGCCAGTTCCTGCTGATGGGCGACACCGAGATTGCCGGCATGGCGGCCAGCGCCTGGACCGACATGAAGGCCCAGACGCCGCAGACCTCCAATTCCGCGCTGCGCAACCGCGTGATGAATGTCTGGACCCGGACCGCGCGGGGCGCGCGCCGCGAGAATGAACAATGGGATGTGGCGGTGTTCGACACCGATGACGTCAACGCCTTCGTGATGCCGGGCAACCGGGTCGGCGTGTATCGCGGCATGACTGAACTGACCGAGAATGATGACCAGCTCGCCTCCGTGCTGGGCCATGAAGTGGGCCATGTCGCGGGCAAGCATGCGGCAGAGCGGATGTCGGTGTCGATGGCCGCGTCGGCGGGCCTGATGGTCGGGCAGATCGCGGTCGCGCAGTCGGACACGCTCAGAGATTATGGCGGCGCAATCGGCGCACTCGGCGGCGCGGCGCTGCAGTTCGGGGTCATCCTGCCTTACAGCCGCAACCATGAGCTTGAGGCCGACCGGCTCGGCGTCGATTACATGCACAATGCCGGCTATGATGTGCGCCAGTCGGTGCGCCTGTGGGAGGTCATGGACGCGCAGTCCAAGGGCCAGCGGCCGCCGGAATTCATGTCGACCCACCCGGATCCGACCCGCCGGGCGAACGACCTGCGCCAATACATCAACGCGCGCGGCTATGCGCTGATGTAGGCTGTCGGCGGGCTGCCTCACAGCGCCGCTTGACCCGAACACGGCTTTCCGTCATACGCCCCGCTTCTGCGGAAGGCTGCCAGCCGTACCGCGGAGCCTCTAATTCAACCGGGCGGATCGAGAGACCACCGCCCCTCCGCCAAGTTGTGAGGACAAGATGGCTAAAAAACTGCTGGGGCAGATCAAGCTCCAGATTCCGGCCGGCAAGGCCAACCCGTCGCCGCCCGTGGGTCCCGCCCTGGGCCAGCGCGGCATCAACATCATGGAATTCTGCAAGGCCTTCAATGCCCGTACGCAAGGCATGGAAGAAGGCATCCCGACTCCGGTCGTGATCCAGTATTACCAGGACAAGTCGTTCACCTTTGTCACCAAGACGCCCCCGGCAACGGTGCTGCTGAAGAAGGCCGCTGGCCTGAAGCTCGGCAAGAAGCCCGCCTCCGGCGCCAAGAAGCCCGGCTATGACACGGTCGGCAAGGTGACGATGGAGCAGGTCCGCGAGATCGCGAAGGTCAAGATGGAAGACCTGAACGCCAATGATCTCGACTCGGCCACGAAAATCATCGCTGGCTCTGCCCGCGCGATGGGCCTTCAGGTTGTGGAGTAAAGAACATGGCCACCAAAGGAAAACGTACCCGCGCCATCGAGCAGACCATCGACATCACCAAGACCTACACGATCCCAGAGGCCGTGAAGCTCGTGAAGTCGAATGCCAAGGCAAAGTTTGACGAATCGATCGAGATCGCCGTGAACCTCGGCGTTGACCCGAAATATGCCGACCAGCAGGTCCGCAGTGTGGTCAACCTGCCGGCCGGTACCGGCAAGACGATCCGCGTCGCTGTGTTCGCCAAGGACAAGAAGGCCGAGGAAGCGCTCGCCGCTGGCGCAGACATCGTCGGCGCCGAAGACCTGTTCGAGAAGGTCAATGGCGGCTTCATGGCGTTTGACCGCGTCATCGCCACGCCCGACATGATGGGCCTCGTCGGCCGTCTCGGCAAAATCCTCGGGCCGCGCGGCCTGATGCCGAACCCGAAGGTCGGCACCGTGACCCCGAACGTCACCCAGGCGATCAAGGATGCCAAGGGCGGCGCTGTCGAGTTCAAGGTCGAGAAGGCCGGGATCGTGCATGCCGGCATCGGCAAGGCGAGCTTCACCGATGAAGACATCGAGAAGAACGTCCTGGCGTTCCTCACCGCGGTCGTCAAAGCCCGCCCGTCCGGCGCGAAAGGCACGTTCGTGCGCAAGATCTCGCTGTCGTCCACCATGGGCGCCGGCGTGACGATCGACCTGGCGGAAGCCAAGATCTGATCGGCCGCCCTTTTATCTGGGCCAGATTTCAGGAAGCCCGGGACGCGCCGTCGTCCCGGGCTTTTTTGCGGCGATGCGAAAAAAGTGGGGATAGGGGTTGCAGACCCGTGGAAAAAGCGTTAATGCCCGCCGCTTGACGGGAGTTGACCGATATGCATCGGAACCCTCCCGTTTTCCTGTCCTTGACCACGGGTCATACCCTTTCGGGGGTTGCTAAGGGCCGCAAGGCCACCTGTGCAGACGGGGTGAGGCGTTGATACGGTTCGGGTATTTCACGGAATTCTCCGGGAAATGCAAGCCGGGCAGGCCAATCCCTGGGCAGGCGCTGGAAGCCGTAAGGCGGAAGGCGAACACCTAGGGCGGCCGGATGGTCCGGACGCCTCAATGGAGACCCGCAATGGATAAAGCTGGAAAAAGCGCGGCTCTTGAGACCCTGAAAGGGGTCTTCGATGAGTCGGGTGTGGTCATTGTGACCCATTATACCGGTCTGACCGTCGCGGAAATGACGAAGCTGCGCGGCATGCTCCGCAAGGATGGCGCGCAGTTCAAAGTGGTCAAGAACCGCCTCGCGAAGATCGCGCT
The DNA here is from genome assembly GCA_046289305.1 of Hyphomonas sp. Lineage (GTDB taxonomy): Bacteria > Pseudomonadota > Alphaproteobacteria > Caulobacterales > Hyphomonadaceae > Hyphomonas. Next base: position 14,119 of record JBKBVT010000052.1, read on the forward strand.
CGGTGGTTCCGGCGGCGATGCGGCACAGGCCCTGTTTCAGGGCCCGGTCGCGATCGCCTATTCGCCGGATCCGGTGTCGGCTGCGAAAGCGGCT
>JBKBVT010000542.1:0-516 GCA_046289305.1 Hyphomonas sp.
GGTTCTTCCGGCCTGCAACGGCCGGCCTCTTTGGTGCGACGCTTGGCATTGCCCGGATGCGAGGCTTTGATGAGGCGACAGCCCGCAATGCACTTGGTTACGCGCTGGCGCAGGCGGCAGGCACGATGCAGGCGCATGTAGAGGGCAAGCCTGCTTTGCCGGTGCAGATCGCCCATGCGGCGCGCGCGGCCATTGTGGCGTGCGATCTGGCCCAGGCGGGTCTGGAAGGCCCGTCAGAGGCTCTGGAAGGCCCGTACGGCTATTTCGCGCTGTTTGAGCAGTCAGTAGACCCAAAACCCGTTCTCGCCTCTCTGGGGCGAATATGGAGGGTTCTGGAGGTGTCTCACAAACCCTGGCCCACGGGCCGCGCCGCACAGGGCGGCATCGCCCTGATGCAGGCCTTGCGCGCGAAAGGCGTGAGTGCAGCTGAGGTGGAGGCGATCCGCCTGATCGCGCCGCCACTGATCAGGCGCCTTGTGGGTCGCAAGGCGTTCGCCGGGATGGGCATCAACCATG
>JBKBVT010000543.1:0-514 GCA_046289305.1 Hyphomonas sp.
CTTGCGGTAAATCAGCTTCTTGGGCGCGTTATGCGCGTCATAGATGCCCACTGCCGAGACAAGGCGCTTGTCCTCGCGGATGATGCCTGCCGCCTCGCGGAAGCCGATCCCGGCCTGTTTGCGGTCGGCTGCGGCAAAGATGGCCTCGCCACCGGGGCGGCGTTCCGGCCCGATGGTGTGCAGCAGCGCCAAGGCAGCGGCGAGCGACGTCTTGCGGTTGCCGCGTGGCAGCATGAGGGCGACGGTATTGGTGATCCGGGTGCCGTCCTCGTGGCGCGGACCATAGATGCGGCGCACGATCCGTTCCTGCCACGGGTCCAGTTGAAAGGCCCGGTGCGGCAGGATCGACTTGGGATGGCGCAGGGTGCGCAGGAACGTCACCGCCCGCTCGCCATAGCCGAACGGGTCAGGGATCTCGGACCCGTCATAGATCCATTCGGGGAAGGTCGAGGGGGCGTTGGACATGGGTTCAGCCCACCTCCAAGGGGTTCGCGGTGTCGTCGCTGTCGCCATC
>JBKBVT010000544.1:0-514 GCA_046289305.1 Hyphomonas sp.
GGACACCGTACGCGAGGCCATCGCCCATCTGCGCGCCGAGGCGCCTGATGCCGAGACGATCTATACCGCCTATGTCGTGGACCCCGATCGCCGCCTGCAGGGCGTGGTCACGTTGCGCGACCTGATCCTGGCCGACGAGGAGATGCTGATTTCCGACCTGATGCAGGCCGACCCGGCCCGCGCCAGCGTCGATGAGCGCAAGGAGATCGTGGCTGAGAAAATTGCCACCTATGACGTGCTGGCCCTGCCGGTGGTGACCGAAGGCAACCGGCTGGTCGGCATCGTCACGGTCGATGACGCCTTCGACGTGGCGCGAGAGGAACGCGGACGCCGCCTGACCCAGTTCGGCGCCGCGGCCCCCATCGGCGGGCCTGATCTGGACCTGCGCGAATCGACCTTCTGGCAGATGATGCGGGTGCGCGGTTTCTGGCTGGGAATGCTGGTGGTCTTCGGCGTCGTTGCCTCGACCTATGTGGCCGCGCAAGAGGATCTGCTGTCCGAGGCGATCATTCTG
>JBKBVT010000545.1:0-512 GCA_046289305.1 Hyphomonas sp.
CCGGCAGCATCGGCTTTGAACCGGGGGCCACGGCATGAGCGAGCGGCGCGGGACGATCCGTTTCGAGGCGGATGGCACGGGCCATGCCCTGCGCCTCGGCACCAACCAGCTGGCCGAGGCCGAGGATGCCTTTGGCCTGCCGATCAATGCCATCATTCAGCGGATGCAGGGCAAAGACGTCAAGGTCTTCGATCTGCGGCGCTTCTTTGCCATCGCGGCGGGCGTGCCCGAGACCGAGGCCGGCGATCTGATGGACGCGGTCGGCATCGACCGCGCGGGCGAGCTCTTGGGCGAGGCGATGGCCGCCGCCTTCCCGGCGCCCGAGAAGGATGCGGGCAAGGCTGTGGGCAACGTGGCGGGAAACGGGCGGCGCCGGACGCGGACGTCATAGGATCGCTTCTGACGGCGTGGCTGAAGCGCGGGCTGGATTATGGCCAGTTCTGGGATCTGACCCCGAAAGAGATCGTGCTGATCGTCGAAGGTCATGACGAGCGGTTCCGGACCGAGCATGA
>JBKBVT010000546.1:0-512 GCA_046289305.1 Hyphomonas sp.
GTAAGGGAAGGTGGGTATCGCTTCGCTCAACCCACCCTACGGATTGTTGAAAGCCCGCTCTACGCGTCTTTCCGCTCATTTCCGCGAAGGCCGGACTCTCGTGAGGAGGTGAACGGCCTCCCGAGATCCCCGCCTGCGCGGGGATGAGCGGGGTTTGTCTGGGGGCTCGATTTACGAGGCTGCGGGCGGGGGGGAAGTGTGCTTAGTTTCCCTCACTGACTTGAGGAGGGATACCATGTCGGCGAAGAAAATCTGGGTGGCTGCGTCTGTGGCGGCGCTGGTGCTTGCGGCTTGCGGGCAGCGTGTGGAGACGGAGGGCGCGGAGGCGCCGCCGTCGGGCGCTGAGGTGGCGGTCAATCAGGGCGAGCCTGTTGATGGCGACGTGACGCTGAGCGTACCGGCGACGGCTGAGGCGGGCACGGAGATCGCGCTGACCTTCACCGGCCCGGCCAATGCGCGCGACTATATCGACATCGTGCCGAGGGGGTATGAACAGACGTCCGGCGAGCTCG
>JBKBVT010000547.1:0-510 GCA_046289305.1 Hyphomonas sp.
CTTCTGGACGGGCAGCTCAAGAGCGCGTGTCGGCTACCGGGGCCACCGAGCCTGTCCACGGTGCTTGTGGATCCGGAAGAGGTGCGACGGCATCTCATCATGGAAGCCCCCGACGATCCTTCCGCCAAGGACACCGCGAGAAGGCTGAGAACCAATCAGCAAACCCTGCACTACTCAGCAAGCCTGGGCCTGCTATTGCTGAACCGGCGGCGGCACCCGGTCACGCGCAACATCAGGTGGTATGTCGAGCGTTGCAGCTTGGAGCAGTTCGAGAAACGGTTCGTCACGGTCGGTTTGCTGGCAACAGAGCTTGGCGAACGTCCCGGCCCCTTGTCGAAGCGGTTGGAGGCGCTTGGGATCAGGCCAATCTATTCCGTACCGAATGTCAGCCGCGTTTATTACATCAGTGTCGTCCGGGAGATTGAATAGCCCCATGCTTCCTAGACGCCTTCTTCGCTAACTTTGAGGCAAGGAGGCCATGATGGGCACAGGCAATTTCACAGACGAGTT
>JBKBVT010000548.1:0-508 GCA_046289305.1 Hyphomonas sp.
CGGTCTTGCATCGCAGGGCCGGCGGCGTTATGTCACCGCTCCGGCGCCAGCACATGACTGGCTTCCGCGAAATGTGCCGCCTTAGCTCAGTTGGTTAGAGCGCTAGATTGTGGATCTAGAGGTCCCCCGTTCAATCCGGGGAGGCGGTACCATCACCCCCAGTCCCCCCCATTTTCCACAGAAATGTGACTGCGTTCTGTGCCTCGCGGGGTTCGGCATGGTTAAGTTTGGGTTAATCTGTCATTGAGGGGTGATGCCGGTTCGTCCGGCTGGCTAGGGAATGACCATGGCAAGACTGACCGGTGGTGCGGGTACCAGCTTCATCATCCTTGACGGTGTTCACCTCTACGACGAGGCGGAAATTGACCACATCTGCACCCGCCATGATATCCGCGATTCCGACCGCAAGATGGCGCTCTGGCGTCTTCTGGAAGAGTCCGGGCGCGCGCTGATCGACCAGCGCCGGCTGCAGACGCGGCGCACACAGACGGCGAGACTGCGTCAGGAC
>JBKBVT010000549.1:0-507 GCA_046289305.1 Hyphomonas sp.
ATCGGCTTCAGCGATCAGCGTGGAAAGGTCGGCGGGGGTAATCGGAGGGTGCATAGTGGGAGCCTCGGAACATCATTGCTGTTGTTCCAAGACTGCCGGACCCACCGACGCTTTCGGTGTGTTTGGCGTGTGCTTGTTGTGTGTGGATTGTGTGCGGAGGACTCAGTCCTCGACGGACACCTCTGCGGGAGCGATGCCGAGGCGATAGCCGTAGCCACGCACGGTCACGATCAGGGCGTCGGCGGCCGCCCGCGACAGGCCGCATCCGACCAGAGCCTTGCGCAGATCCCGCACGATCTCGTTCGCCGGACGCCCGGTCTGCGCGTCGATGGTCTCCTTGCGCAGCACGGGGTCGCGCTGCCCGGCCTGTTCAGCGAAAAGCCGGATCAGTGCGAACATCTGCGGCGTGAGATCGAGGCGGCGTCCGTCGAACATTGCCGACTGGCGGCTCCGGCTCAGGACAAGGCGGGGCGCGGTGACGGCGATCGGCGAGAGTCGGTCAAGCGC
>JBKBVT010000550.1:0-506 GCA_046289305.1 Hyphomonas sp.
TATGGGCCGAGAAGGTGGCATAGCTCATGAAGACCCGCAGCGGGCTGCGGTTCGAGAGCAGGTCGATCGTCACCCAGGCCAGCGCGATGAGCCCCACCAGAAGCCACCAGCGCCAACGCAGGCGGCGGAAGACGAAGGCCCAGGCGATCAGCGCGATCTGCAGTATGATGGCCAGAAGCGCCCCGCTCGACAGGGCCAGAAAGCCGGTCCCCGCCACGATCGCCGAGGTGATCCAGCGCCGCATGTCCGAGGTGACGCCCTTGAGCGCCACGAAGGCGAGCGAGAAGGTGACCGAACAGAACAGGCCGAAATGGATCGGATGGGCAAAGATGCCCTGCACCCGTTCGAGGCCCATCCGTTTATCGATCGTCACGATCTCGACGCTGCGGATGCCCGGCAGGCTGTGCAGGAACTCCAGCAGCGGCGGCCGGCCCGTCTGCGTCTCGTAAAGGGCGAAGGGCACGAGGCAGAGCACGATCGTCACCAGCGCCCGGCAGAGCGCGAGG
>JBKBVT010000551.1:0-504 GCA_046289305.1 Hyphomonas sp.
AACATGGATCGCATAGCCCTCGCAAAGGATGTTCCCAGGAGTTTCGGAATGCGACTTGATGTTCCGAATAAGCTGCTCCCACAATTCTTCGTTGGGACGGGTAGTTGATTGCTCGCGATCGTCTGCGCTCAGCTTCACCAATGAAGGTATTTCCTTCTTGAGGCGAGAGAAGGTTGCCAGCCCGTTTGGCTGTTTCGCGGCGATTCTAAGCGTGGCCATGGAAATATCGGCTTCTGTGGCGCGCAGCTTCGTTGCCATAATGATCCCCTCGACTTCCCCAGTATGAGACGTAGAAGAGCCGAAAACTCTGCTCCGCTCAAGCGATAGTTGATCGCACGTTCCGCTCGGGCTCTTTGCGCACGAGTGAAACCTGTTCGCGGCTGGGGAACACCGATCACCCGTCAGAACGGCGGACGACGCCAGCGGCACCTTATCCAGCAGGACCCATCCATGGACACGATGATCGAACTGCCGGCCATGCGCCGGTCGGCGGAGCTTGCCCCC
>JBKBVT010000053.1:0-7190 GCA_046289305.1 Hyphomonas sp.
GCCGCCTTCCACGCCCCAGACGGCTCCGGCTACCGGGCGGTGGAAGACACCATCCTCGCCGCCGACCAGGCCAATCCCGCGCTCGGCGCGCGCCTGCTGACGGCGTTCGAACAATGGCGCCTGCTGGAGCCCCAGGCGGGCGCCGAAGCGAAAGCCTGTCTGGAGCGCCTGATGGCCGCCGGCCTCTCGGCCAACGCCATGGATATCGCCGGCCGGGCGTTGGGGGAGAGCGCCAAAGGTTAACTCCGCCGCCGGAAACATTAACGCTCGGTCAATGTTTCCGGCCGACAAACGGAATTGCCCCGATTTGCGGGCAGCAGCGAAACGTTTGGTTGCATTGTGCCTGGACAGGATGCCCGTACCCTGCTGAAGCGCCGCGGCGCAGCTGGTAAGGCTGCGGCCGGGGATGACACGCGCCGTCTGGCGCTGCTGCTGCCGCTGATCCTTGGGTTGATGGCCTTTGGCCTGTTCCTCAATGCCTGGGATCAGCGCCAGAAGGATGAGGCCGCCCGCCTCACGCTCCTCTCCGGCGAAGCCCGCAACGCCGCCCTCCATATCGAGGCGCGCGCCGAAGTCGCCGAAGCCGCCATTTCCATTGCGGAGGGCAGCGGCCTGCCGCGCAGCCGCACCGCCGGCCAGACCCCCGGCATCGACGCGCTGGTCTCCCTCAGCGATGCGTCCCAGTCGCCGCCCGGCTCCCGCCTCGGCGACGCTGCCATCGCCGCCCGCGCCCTCACCGGCGACCAGCGCATCGCCCTCACCGCGCAGGGCGATCTTGTCTTTCTCACGGCCAGGGATCACGGCGCCCAGATCGCGCTGGCCCCTCTGTCGGATGTGCTGGCGACGCCCAAACGCGCCGTCCGCCTCTCGCTCCATGCGCCCACCTACCAGACCGGTCTCGGCGCTCCGAACCTCACCGGCTTTGCCCGCCTCGCCGATCCCGCCCAGCCAAAAATGCGGCGCGTCGGCCTCAATCGCGCTGCCAGCGCCTGCGCCCCGGTCGCAGAAAGCCGCCTGTCGGTCTGCCTCACAGAGCCGCGTCCGCTCATCAGCCAGGCAGACATCATCAGCTTTGTCATCGTCCTCCTGCTGGTCGCCGCCCCGGCGCTCGCCCTGTTCGGCCTCGTCCGCCGCCTCTCGGGGCAGGAGCGCGCCCGACTGATCGAACAGACCCGCAGCGAGGAATCCGACCGTATCCTCGGCCTCGTCATGCGCGGCGCCCGCGCCGGCTATTGGGAATGGTCGCAGGACCAGGGCAGCTTTTTCTTCAGCGACGGCGCCGCCAGCCTGCTCGGCCTGCCGGTGGCTTCGCGCCTCAGCCTGATCCAGTTTCTGGAACGCGTCCCCGTAGAGAGCCGCTCGCAGGTCAGCGACAGTTTCACCAAGGCGCGCAGCATCGGCTGGATCCACCTCACTTTCATTGCGCATGTCTCCCCGCTGCGCTGGATCGAGATGCGCGGCAGCGTGTCCGCCGATCCCGTCAATGGCAGCCCCGTCTTCGGCGGCATCATGCTGGACGCGACCGAACGCAAGCAGGCCGAGGACCGGGTCAAGATGGCCGAGCGCCGCCTGCGCGCCGCCATTGAGGGCTTCGACGGCCCCTTCGCCCTCTGGGACACGCGCAAGCGGCTGCTCTACTGGAACCGCGCCTTCGCGCTCGATTTCGGCCTGCAGGATACGCTCCGTGCCGGGATGAGCCATGACACGGTCCAGATCGCCCGCGCCGGCAGCGTCACCGTCGAACGCCGGTCTCCGGAAGATAACCGCACGACGCTGATCGGCCTGCGCACCTGCCGCTGGCTTCAGCTGATCGAGCGGGAAACCGCCGATGGCGGCATGATAAGCGTCGGTGTCGATGTCACCGAGAATGTCCGCAACGAAGACGCGCTGCGCAAGCAGAAGGAAAAGATGCGGCGCGGCGCGCTGGACCTTGAACGCTCGGAAGGTCAGACCAAGGAGCTTTCCCGCAAGCTCCAGGAAGAGCGCGACAAGGCCGAACGTGCGGCCAGTTCCAAATCTGCCTTCCTCGCCAATATGAGCCATGAGCTGCGCACGCCGCTCAACGCCGTCATCGGCTTCTCCGAGATCATGACGAATGAACTCGCCGGCCCGCTCGGCGATCCATCGTACAAGGAGTATGCCCGCGATATCCTGACCTCGGGACAGCATCTCCTCGACATGATCAACGACATCCTCGACATGGCCAAGATCGAAGCCGGCAAGATGACGATCAGTCCCCAGCCGATCGACCCCGTCGATCCGGTCGATGCCGCCATCCGGATGATCCGCCGCCGCGCCGAGGAAAAGGAGATCGAGTTTGTCCTGGAAGCGCAGCAGAACCTGCCGGACATCGACGCCGACCACCGCGCCATCCGCCAGATGATGCTGAACCTCCTGTCCAACGCCATCAAGTTCACCGACAAGGGCGGGCGCATCACCATCACCGTCGAGCAGCGCGGGCCTGACATCTATTTCGGCGTCACCGATACCGGCATCGGTATCCCCGCCGAAGATCTGCCGCGCCTCGCTACGCCCTTCGAGCAGGTATCAAAAACCCGCGACCGCAATCATGAAGGCACCGGCCTCGGACTCGCCCTCACCAAATCCTTCGCCGAAATGCATGGCGGCCGGATGCAGCTGTCATCAATCTATGGCGAGGGCACGACCGTCGCCTTCATCCTGCCCATCGGTGGCCCGCTCTCGGTCAACTACGAATCCGACGCCCGCGATGTGGCCTGATATCCGTAGACTGCCTAAATCAACAGTCAAATACCCCGCCCCATGAACCAACGCTCATCCAGAGCGAAGTCGAAGGATGGGCCAAGCAGAACTGCCCCAAGCCCCGGCTCGTCCTTCGACTTCGCTCTGGATGAGCCGTTCGGGAGATTGGCGCAGACCCGTCGTGCGATCTTCTAGGGCCTGAGATTCCAGCCAATAATAACCGCCCGGCCGTCAGCTAGCGCCACCTCGCCCCAGGCCCCGGTCTTCAGCTTCCGGTCGAGCCCCTCTGGCGCGTCGTCCACGACATCGGGCAGGAAGCGCGCAATCCCGTTGGACGTGACGATCAGCGCCGCCGCATCCTCTGGCAACGCGGCCGCCCGGCTCAGCAGCGCGCGCCACCCCGCCCGGATCGCGTCCACATCCACCCGCCAGCCCGGCGGAGGCACCGCCTCCCGGTCCCAAGCCGCCAGCGCAGGCCCCAGCCGCGCGGCAACCGCCTCCTCAGGCTGATTTTCATCCGGCCCATAGTCGATCTCGGTCAGGAAAGGCGCAATCAGGAGGGCAGGGCTATCCGTCCGGCGGCTGAGGATCGCCCGCGCCGTCTCCCGTGTGCGCACCAGCGGCGAGGCAAGTGCCGCAGCAAAGCGCGTCTCTGCAAAATGATCCGCCAGCCGCGCCGCCTGATCCCGTCCGGATACGGACAAAGGTAAATCCGTCCGCGCCCCCACCCGCGTCACCGTATCGCCGGGATCAAACGTGTTGCCATGCCGCAGGATGAACAGCTGCGCCATCGGCTCAGACCGGATCCGGCTCGCCGTATTCGGCCACCAGCCGTTCCGCCAGCGCAATATCCTCCGCCGTATCAATCCCCGGAATCGCAATCGGCCCCGGCTCGACCTCGACCGCCTGCACACTCATCCCGTTCTCGATCAGGCGCAGCTGCTCAAGCCCCTCGAGCCGCTCATAATGGCTCTCCGGCAGCGCGCAGTAGCGGCGCAGCGCGTCCAGCCGGAAGCCATACAGCCCGATATGCTGGCAGACGGGTGACAGCCGCCCCAGCGCGCGGAGTTCTGCCTCCTTGCGGATCACCGGCAGGATCGTCTTGGAAAACCACAGCGCGCGCCCGCGCGGATCGCGCACCAGGGTCGTGCCGGAAAACGGCGTCTCCAGCTTGTGCGCGCGCAGCTGGTCGAGCGCCTTCCAGCTGAGCCGGATATACGGCGTCGCCGCGTCCGTGCCGCTTTTGCGCAGCGCCTCGACCACTGCCACCACATGCTCCACCGGCGTGAACGGCGCGTCGCCCTGCAGATTGACGATGAAGTCCGGCGCAACGCCCAGCCCCTCGGCCGCCGCCAGCGCCCGGTCGGAGCCGGAGGCGAGGCGCGAATCCGTCATCACCACATTGATGCCGAGGTCGCGGCAATGTTCCAGAATGCGCGTGTCATCCGTCGCCACCACACACTCCGCCCGCCCCAGCGCCTTCGCCGCCCGCTGGGCGAGGGCCGCGACGCGGCTCACCATGCTGCGCCCGGCGATCTCGGCCAGCGGCTTGCCCGGCAGGCGGGTGGAGCCATAGCGGGCGGGAACAACGATCAGGGTTTCCAACTGTCCGTCTCCGTCAGCGCTGCGTGCCGCCCGGCTGCGACACCTGGATCAGCGCCAGCATTGGCCCGATCCAGTCCAGCGCCGGCTGCGGCACACCCTCGCGGGCGAGGAATTCGGTCAGCGCTGGCACGAACGCCTCATCCCGCCCGCATTGGGCGAGGGATGAGCGCAGGTCCGCCACGACGACGGTTTCAAAGCTGCGGGCAAACCGGCCGATGTCCTCGGTCCGCCCGGCCAACAGGATGGTCTGCGTCGGGTCGAGGCTGCCATCGGCCCGCGCCACCCGTCGGAAGGCGTTCAGCAGCGAGCGGTTCTCCCGCGCAAAGTCCGAGAAGGTCCGGTCGATCCGGTAATCGATCCATTCCGGCGTGCAGGGTTTGGGCTGGGTCGCGCAGGCCGACACGAAGGCGAGGCCGCCCAGCGCTGCCACGGCAAAAAATCTGGTCATCGTCACGTCCTCGGGAAGCGTATCCTCAGCCGCCGCTGACACTAGCCAAGCCCGTCCGCACCGCAAGGGAGAAGCCACACGCGTGTGCCCTCTAGAAGTGCTTTGGAATACCCGCCATCTTGAGGGCACTGTTTGCGGTCTGTTTGATTTTGCAACCACGGTCCACCGGGAAATTCTTACCCGTCAGCGGACTATACCAGATTTCATGATCGCCCTTGCCGTTCCTGACGAAGTAACAGCCGTTAAGCCGGAGCAAATCGGTCAGTTCCCGGTAGTAAGTCGCCACTGCTGTCGCCGCCCAAAAGATGCCTGATATCAAAAGCGGGACGAATCTCTCGCTGCGAGTCCCCTTTTAGCCCGGGCAGCACATTCAGTTCAAACAGATCAAAGGCGACTTCCCGGATTTTCCTTGCGAGCTGATCCAGAGACTCCGCCTCAACGACGAGTCCCAGCTCCTCGTTCGTCGCTACAAAACCCGCCGGGTCTTCACCGGTTTGCGGCACCCAGACGGCACGGATCTCGAAGACCTTGGTCAACTGGTTCATGGTTTATCTCATTCCTCGATGGAAGGCTCATACTCCCGCTCAGCCGGTGCCTGTGTGACCAATTTGGAATGTATTGCCACCCAAAGCAATATCCTCCGGCTTCACCCCTCAGGGCCAGTCCGGCGCGCTCGGCGGTTCCGGCGCAACCGGCGGCTCCGTAGGCTACAGCGGCTGCGGCGTGTGGGGCGGTCTGGGCGTAGCCGGGCCCGCTTCGCCGCGGTGCGAGGAACGATAGACCACCGTGCGGCCGCGCCCCGTCCCGGCGTCCACCAGGCGTTGGCGTTCGGCCTCGGTCAGGTCCGGCGCCGAGGCGGCAATCGCCTCCAGCGTCGCCGGATCAAGCCCGTTCGGCGCGCCTTCGAGGCAGGCGATCTTCACGCTGTTCCCGCTGGCCGTCTCGCGGCGCAGGACGCGGGCCTCCCCTGCGGGAACCGCTGTGTCCCGGCAATCGGTGACGAGGTCTGCGATCACGCGGCTGCGCTGGGCGGCGGACTGGCCGACGCTGCGTTCGACATGGCGTTCGATGACGGCTTCCAGCTCGGCGGCGCGCTGCTCGATGCGGTGCTCAATGCCGCGCGTGCGCGCTTCGGTTTCGCGCTCGATGTGCGCTTCTAGGCGGGCGGCGCGCGCTTCGATCTCGGCCTGGATCCGCTCCGTGCGGGCTTCCAGCTCATGCCGCCGGCCATCCGCCTCGCCGCGCGCGCTGATCGCGGCCAGGTCAATATGCGCGCCGGCGAGTTCCCGGCCCAGCGCGGCAAACTCCTCGCCATTGATCTCCGTGCTCATGCGGATCACAGGGCCCAGCATCTTAGGCCCCATCAATTCCGCCACCTCGGCCGAAATCTGCGCCGTCAGCTTCGCCACTTCCGGCGGCATCGGCGGCACCGGCACCAGCCCTTCGGCGGGGTCGGTCAACAGCACGATCCGGCGGTTCTCCACGGGCTCGCCGTCGAGCCAGGCGCTGCCATTGTGGATCTTGATGTCGACCTTGGACTCCGCTTCGCCGGCGGCGGCAATCGAAGCCGTGCCCGCAAGAGCGCCCGCGCCGATGAGGGCGGCAGCGGCCATGCCGGTCCAGCGGCGGCGGGAATCCGGGGCAGGGTAGGCCATCAGTTTCAGTCTTTCCTTCAGGGCGTGGGTCAGGGGCAGGCTCGCGGCCAGGTGCAGCCGGGCCGGCGTCTGCATGCGGACGGCCTTGATCAGCGTCGCGCCATAGGCGTGTGGGCTCAGATGGCCGCGCGCCAGCACATCCGCGTCGCAGGCTGCTTCCTGATCGGTGCGGAACGCGCGCCGGGCGGGATAGACCAGCGGGTTCAGCCACATCACGGCGGTGAACATCTCCGCCGCCTGCAGCGCCCACAGGTCGCCGCGCTTCACATGCATCAGCTCATGCGCCAGTGCCGCGCGCGCTTCAGTCTCGGAATAATCCGCCTCGAACCAGGCCGGCAGGACGATTGTGGGGCGCAGGAGGCCCGTCACGAACGGACCGCTGGCGATCAGGCTGGTGACTACGCGCGGCATGCGTTTCAGGCCAGTCTCGGCGGCGACGGCAGCGGCAAGCTCTGCCAGCGGGCCCCTGACGGCCTCGCCTTCGCGCTTCACGACGGCCATGAACTCCGCCTGGCTGTGCAGGCTGCGCGCCGCCATCCAGATGGCGCCCGCGAGCCAGACCGCGATACCAGTGAGCAGCAGGAGGCTCATCAAGCCACCGCCCGCCTCTGGCGCAGCAAGCATTGCGGCCTCGGGGCTCCAGAGTGTTTCGGGCGCGGCCGGCAGAGGTGCCGGCGGCGGGCTGGCGGTCAAGCCGGGTTCCCAGGCCGTGGAGACAGGGGCAGGCGCAGGCGCTGCCGTCTTCAGCCAGGAGAACACCG
>JBKBVT010000053.1:7200-14057 GCA_046289305.1 Hyphomonas sp.
GCCACAGCGCATAGGCAATCCCGGCGCCGAAATGTCTGGCCACCGGGCGGCGGATCGCCAGCACCAGCAGGATCAGGAGCGAAGCCCCCGCCAGCGCCTCGAGCGCCGGCATCAGAGGAAGATCAGTCAGGCGCGTCGTCATTTCTTCAACTCCCCCAGCAGGCGTTCGAGTTCGGCAATATCATCCGCGGTCAGCCCGCGGCTGTCGGCAAGGTGGGCCACCAGCGGCGCCGCGCGGCCGGAGAACACCCGGTCGACAAACTGCCCGGCCGCTTCGGCCCGGTAGCTCTCCTCGTCGATCGCCGGGAAATACAGAAAGCGCCGTCCATCCTCCTGCGTCGTCAGCGCGCCCTTCTCGACCAGCCGGGCCAGGAAGGTCTTCACCGTGCGGATGTTCCAGTCCTTGCCGCCGCCGAGCGTCTCATGCACCTCGACCGCGCCCAGGCCCGGCTTCGTCCAGAGCACATCCATCACATCCAGTTCGGCGTCTGTTATCTTAAGGCTCATTGACGGGCTCCGGCTGACTACACCTGTGGTCGATACATTCGACTACATATGTGGTCAAGACCGGCCGGAATGAATTCTGCGTAACTTCTGGTCACGGCGTCCAGCGCGGCGTCACGGCGCTTCTATTCTCCGGAACCGTCCTGTAGCGTGGACATGGGAGAGGGCGTCTGCGGCGACGTGACGGAGAAAAAAACAATATGAAACCCGGAATCCTGCTGGCGCTTGCCATGGCGATCCTTCCGGCCGGTTGCGAAACCGCCGGCGACTATGGCCGCGTGATGGGCGGCCTCGGCCTGCCCACCGGCGGCCCCGTCACCGCCGCCGAAATCGATGCCGGCCTGCGCGAGGCGCTGACCCTCGGCACCAACAATGTCGCCGGACGTCTTGGCCGCACCGATGGCTATTTCGGCGATCCGCGCGTGCGTATCCCGCTGCCGCGCACCTACCGCGACATCCAGATGAACCTCGCCCGCGTCGGCGCCAGCGCCCCGCTGGACGATCTGGAACTGCGCATCAACCGCGCCGCCGAGGCCGCCATGCCGGAAGCGCGCACCCTGGTCGTCAACGCCGTCCGCCAGATCACCATCGAGGATGCCCTCCGTATCCTGAATGGCGGCGACACCGCGGCGACCGACTATCTGCGCGCCCGCACCGAGGCGAACCTGCGCGCCGCCTTCACGCCCTATGCCCGCGACGCGCTCGCCCGTTCCGGCGCCTTCACCGCGCTCGAAACCACGGCCAGCCAGTACGGGTTCGGCGGCGCGACGCAGAGCCTGCAGGCAGACCTGACATCCCATGCTGTCCAGTTCGGGCTTGACGGCCTGTTCCTCTATGTGGCCGAAGAGGAGAAGAATATCCGGGAGAATCCCTTGGCGCGTACAACTGAACTTCTCCGCCGTGTCTTCGGGGCGCGCGTCTGATGCGCCGCTTCCGCGAAGACATGAAGGCTGGCGGAGAGATGGCCGGCATCGAGTTCGGCGATCCTTGCAAGCCCTATGCGGCCATCTGGCTGCACGCCACCGGCTTCAACGCCATGACCTATCAGTCGATGCTGGCGCCCCTCGGCCTGCGCGCGCGGATCGGGGCGATCGACCTGCGCGGCCATGGCCGCACCACGATGCCGATCAAAGGCGGGCTCCCCTCCTGGAACCGCTACCGCGACGATGTGATCGAGTTCCTCGAAAAGGAAGCGCCGCAGGGTGTCGTCCTCGCCGGCCATTCGATGGGCGCCACCGTCGCGCTGCTGGTCGCCGGCAAACGGCCTGATCTCGTCAAGGGACTCGTCCTCGCCGATCCGGTGATCCTGTCCCGGGCGGTTTATTTCTGGAACCATGTCTTCCCGCCGATTACCTGGCTGGTGATGCGTAACGGCATGGCCAAGCGCGCCCGCAAGCGCCGGGCCGAGTTCGGCGCCTTCCGCGAAGCGCTCACCGCCTATTCCGGCCGCGGTGCGTTCCAGTCCTGGCGCGAACCCTTCCTTGCGGATTACCTGCTCGACGGCCTCGACCGGGTCGATAACGAACCAGCGGATTCCGAAGTCCAGCGCTGGGGTCTGAACTGCACCCCCAAATGGGAAGCCAAGACGTTCCAGGCCCAGCGCAACCGGCCCTGGCAGGCGCTCACCAAGGTGCGCAAGCACAAGATCCCCATCGCCATCCTGCGGCCCAACCGGGATTCTGTCATCAACGCCAAGGTCCGGGCCAGGATCATCCAGCAGAACCCGTCCCTGATGATGCGCGGCATCCGCGGCACCTCGCACTTCCTGCCGATGGAAGCGCCGTATGAAGTGCGCGACCAGATCTCATCCTTCATCGCCCGCCTCGTCGAACGCTTCACCCTGGAAGAAGACGCCCCCGTCGAACGCGCCCTCCGCCAGAGGCGGAGACGGGCGGGGTAGGGTGATGCGCAAATGTGAGGTTCGTCACTCCCGACCGGCGCAGCCGGTCAGGGAGCCTATCTCCTGACATGGGCATTTTCATGCAGCGGATGCGGTCCGAGATGGGCACCCAGATGCGCTAAAGCGCATCCGGTGTGACGAAACCGCTGAAATACCTCACCACAAATCCCGCTCCGGTGCTGCCGCCCGCGCCAGCTTGCCCATCAGCTGTTCCAGCTCTGCCAGTTCGCGCTCGCTCAGCGCGCTGACGAGGCGTTCCTCTTCCGCGCGCGCCATCGGCACGATCAGCGCATAGACGTCCAGCCCGGCCGGCGTCAGGTGCAGGTTCGCGCGGCGGGCATCCTCCGGCGCGGGCCGGCGCTCCAGATAGCCGACCTCGATGAGCCCCGCGACCGCCCGGCTGACCGCTACCTTGTCCATCTCCGTGCGCTGGCCGATCTCGGTCGCGCTGATGCCCGGCGTGTCCGCCGTCACCGCCATCACCCGCCATTGCCAGACCGATAGCCCAAACTCCCGGTCATACAGATCCGCGATCCGGCGCGAGACGGTGTTCGACAGAACCGACAGCCGGAAGGGCAGGAAGGTGCTCAGCCGCAGGGGCTCGGTGTGTGGCGTATCGGGCATTTATCGTCTCCCTCTCCGGCGGCCCTTGCCTGAGCCGAGAATATTAGTTACATTTGAAACCATATTTTACACGCTTGCAAGACAGGATGATGCGCCATGGCCGATCTGTTCGACAATCCCGCTGGTCTCGACGGTTTTGAATTCATCGAATTCTCCGCGCCTGAAAAGGGCATTCTGGAGCCGGTGTTCGAGACGATGGGCTTCACCAGGGTCGCCCGCCACCGTTCCAAGGATGTCGAACTCTGGCGCCAGGGCGGCATCAACCTGATTACCAATTACGAGCCGAGATCCGCCGCCTGGTATTTCGCGCGCGAGCATGGCCCGTCTGCCTGCGGCATGGGCTTCCGCGTCCGCGATGCCCGAAAAGCCTATGACCATCTGATGGAGCAGGGGGCCGAGCCCGTCCAGGTCGAGACCGGCCCGATGGAGCTGCACATTCCCGGCATCCGCGGCATCGGCAATTCGATCATCTACCTGATTGACCGCTATGACAGCGGCGTCGGCGAACTGTCGATCTATGACATCGACTTTGAGTACATTCCGGGGGCGGACAGAACGCCGGTCGGGGCAGGCTTCAAGCTGATCGATCACCTGACGCACAATGTCTATGGCGGCCGCATGAAATACTGGGCTGACTTCTATGAGAAGCTCTTCAACTTCCGCGAAATCCGCTATTTCGACATCAAGGGCGAATATACTGGCCTGACCTCGAAAGCCCTCACCGCGCCGGACGGCAAGATCCGCATTCCGCTCAATGAAGAGGGCAAGGGCGGGGGCGGCCAGATTGAGGAATTCCTGCGTGAGTTCAATGGCGAGGGCATCCAGCACATCGCCCTGATCTGCGACGATCTCTATGCCTGTTTTGACCGGCTGAAAAAACTTGGCGTGCCCTTCATGACCGCCCCGCCGGCCGCCTATTACGAGATGCTCGACGGCCGCCTGCCGGGGCACGGCGAAGACGTGAAGGGCCTCCAGTCCCGCGGACTTCTTCTGGACGGCACAACCGAGGGCGGCGAACCGCGTCTCCTCCTCCAGATCTTCGCCCAGGCCCAGGTCGGCCCGGTCTTCTTCGAATTCATCCAGCGCAAGGGCGACTACAAGGACGGCTTCGGCGAAGGCAACTTCAAGGCCTTGTTTGAATCCATGGAACGCGACCAGATCCAGCGCGGCGTGCTGGCTGTCAAAGAAAAGGCCTAACGCAAAACACAACTCATCCTGAGCGAAGTCGAAGGATGGGCCACAAAATGATATGCTCGTAAAACCCGCGCTCGCCCTTCGACTACGCTCAGGGTGAGCGCTCAAGAGGAACGGTACAATGCCCACTCCCAGACTTCGCGGCGTCCACCATGTCGCCTATCGCTGCAAGGATGCGAAGGAGACGGTGGCGTTTTACCAGAAGACGCTCGGCATGGAGTTCCAGTTGGCGATTGCCGAGGATCATGTGCCTTCAACGGGCGCGTATGATCCGTACATGCACATTTTCCTGGATGCCGGGAATGGCAACGTCCTCGCCTTCTTCGAACTGCCCGAGCAGCCGGAAATGGGCCGCGACCCGAACACACCCGTCTGGGTCCAGCACATCGCCCTGCGTCTCGGCTCCCTGGAAGAACTCCATGCCGCCAAGGCGCATCTCGAAAGCCTTGGCATCGACGTCCTCGGCCCGACCCATCACGGCATCTTCAAATCCATCTACTTCTTCGACCCCAACGGCCACCGGCTGGAGCTGGCCGCCGATATCGGCACGCCGGAACAGATGGCAGAACTGAAAAGCGTCGCCCAGCCAATGATCGAGGAATGGAGCGCCACTAAGAAAGCGCCCCGGCACGCGGCCTGGCTGCATGAGAAGATCAGGGAAGAGACAAAATAGGCGGCCTGGCGTGGATATGCTCAGGCATCATACGTGAACGGATTGATCAGAGTGACACCGGAGCCCTCGAAGTCAGCCGTGTTCCGCGTCGCCACAATATGTCCTCTGGTCAGCGCCGTAGCGGCGATCAGCAGATCGCTCACATCCAAAGTCCGCCCTGACCGGTGACGTGCAGCCATCACTGCCCCGAAAGTCTCGGCGGCGGCCCCATCAAAAGGTTCGACACGGTGTCCAATGATCTCGGCAACAAAACGATCAAATGCGAGCGCCAGACTCGCCCGGCGCCGGCCTGCCGGAAGCAAAGCCAGTCCATAACGGATTTCTCCGACGGTGATTGCAGCCAACGCCAACTCGCTCGTCTGCTGCGCCCGCAACCATGCGGCCACGTTGGGATTGGGCGCGGCGCCCATGAACTCCGACACGATGTTGGTATCGAGAAGGATCATCAGTCTTCGAACAACAGGCGCCCACTGAAGGGAGGCAATGCTTCGGGCACAAACCGTTCACCCGTCCAGGTAGGCCGGAAGATGGCTTCGACCCGGTCCCCGACGCGGCCATCCGAAGTGCCCTTGGTTGCGGCCCGTAAAATCTGCCGCACCTCTTCTTCCATGGAAACGCCGTTGGCCGCTGCCCGGCGCCGCAACGCCGCGAGCGTCTCATCATCAAGTTGCCGGACGGAAAGACTTGCCATAATGTTTAAGTAACAATTGCCAGCATTGCTGTCAACAACGATAAAGTGCTAGCAAAGGAAACCCCATGAAACTCGCCACCCTCAAGAATGGCACCCGCGATGGCCGCCTGGTCGTTGTCAGCCGCGACCTCACACGCGCCACGGACGCCGCCCGCATCGCACCGACGCTGCAGGCGGCGCTCGACAAGTGGGAGATTTATGCGCCTCAGCTCGCCATGCTGGCCGAGCAGGTGGAGCTGGGCTCGGTCCCCACCTTCCGCTTCCACGAGCACGACTGCGAGAGCCCCCTGCCGCGCGCCTATCAGTGGGCGGATGGATCGGCCTATATCAACCATGTTGAACTCGTGCGCGCCGCGCGGGACGACAAGGTGCCTGAGAGCTTCTATTCCGATCCGCTGATGTATCAGGGCGGCTCGGACGGGTTCCTCGGCCCCCGTGATGCCATTCCCCTTAAGGACGTGGCCTGGGGCTGCGACATGGAAGGGGAGATCGCCGTCATCACCGATGACGTGCCGATGGGCGTCTCCGAGGCGGACGCGGCGAACCACATCAAGCTCGTCATGCTGTGCAATGACGTGTCGCTGCGCGGGTTGATCCCCGGCGAGCTCGCCAAAGGCTTCGGCTTCTTCCAGTCCAAACCGGCCTCCAGCTTCTCCCCGGTCGCCGTCACGCCGGATGAGCTTGGCCCGGCTTGGTCGGACGGCCTCCTCCACCTGCCGCTGCGGGTGGACCTCAATGGCAAGCCTTTCGGCCGCGCCAATGCGGGGGTGGACGCCACCTTCCCTCTGCCCCGCCTCGTTGCCCATGCCGCGAAGTCGCGCAGCCTCTGCGCCGGCTCGATCATTGGCTCTGGCACCGTCTCCAACAAGGGCAAGGATGGCGGCCCCGGCAAGCCGGTGTCTGAAGGCGGGCTCGGCTATGCCTGCATCGCGGAAATCCGGATGATCGAGACGATCCAGGACGGCGCGGCGAAAACGCCCTTCCTGAAGCCGGGCGACAGTGTCCGCCTCGAGATGCAGGATGTCTCCGGCCATTCGATCTTCGGCGCCATCGAACAGACCGTGGAGGCGGTCTGAGACCAAGTTTTTCAACGGCTGTTGAATTTCTCCTCCGCTTCAGGCATTCACGCCCGCAGGGAATGTGCTAGGCAATCACACCGGAAACCGAAACGAGGGAGCGCGCGGCCTTATGGCAGGCAAGATCTATGAGACAGCAGCAGAGGCCCTCGACGGCCTCCTGTTCGATGGCATGTTCATCGCCGCCGGCGGCTT
>JBKBVT010000552.1:0-502 GCA_046289305.1 Hyphomonas sp.
CTGACGCCGAACGCGCGCTGACGCAGGTGAAGGGCGTCGACGGGCTGTGGCCGCTGGTGGGGCAGGCAGAGTTTGACCCGCCGATGGATGTGGCGCAGGCGCTGGGGGTGCAGCCCTCGGGCCTGCCGGGCGCCGTGGTCGAGCCGCTGCTGCGCGACCGGCTGGGGCTGGAGATTGGCGATACGTTCCGTCTGGGCGTGCAGGAGTTTCAGTTCACCGCCGCGCTGGTCACCGAACCCGATGCGGGGGCGGCGGGCTTTGGCTTTGGCCCGCGCTCGCTGGTGCTGCGCGAGGCGTTGGAGAACAGCGAACTGCTGGGCGCGGGGACGCTGTTTGACAGCCGCTATCGGCTGATGCTGCCGCCCGGCACCGATCTGGACGCGCTGCGCGACGATCTGCGCGAAGCATTCCCCGACAGCGGCGCCCGCTGGCGCGACAGCCGCCGGGGCGCACCGGGGATCGAGCTGTTCGTGGACCGGATCGGCGCCTTTCTGGTGCTGGT
>JBKBVT010000553.1:0-502 GCA_046289305.1 Hyphomonas sp.
CGCGTGATCGGCTGGGCCGTCAGCAACCGCATGAAACGCGATCTGGCGATCCGGGCACTGAAGATGGCCATCGCCCTGCGATCCCCGCCTAGGGGCTGCATCTTCCACAGCGATCGCGGCAGCCAATACTGTTCGCACGATTATCAGAAGGTCCTGCGCGAGCATGGCCTGAAGGCGTCGATGAGCGGCAAGGGCAACTGCTACGATAACGCTGCTGTCGAGACCTTCTTCAAAACGATCAAGGCCGAGTTGATCTGGCGCAGGTCTTGGGAAACGCGTCGAAAGGCAGAAACCGCCATCTTCCGAGACATCAACGGCCTCCATAACCCGCGCCGTCGGCACTCAGCATTGGGAGGCAAAAGCCCCTTGGCCTTCGAACGCCAAGTGGCCTAAACGAGCACTGGGGGCGGCAGAAATACGTGACAGGTCCAGATAGCGGAAATCCTCGAAGAACCGATTCACCTTGGTCTGGGAGGGCCGCCCAACGGGCCGCGTCAGCCGG
>JBKBVT010000554.1:0-501 GCA_046289305.1 Hyphomonas sp.
GCGGGGGGGGGGGGGGGGGGGGCGGGCGGGCGGGGGGGGGGCCGCCCCCGCCCCCCGCGCGGTCGCGGGACGCAAGGGGCGCCTTGGGGTTGCGGCTGGTGCGCAGGTCGCGGCGTCAGCCGCGGGCTTTGACGGCCTGCAGCAGCGGCATGACCTCGGACATGTCGGGGCCATGCGCCTGACCCGTCACCGCCTTGCGCAGCGGCATGAACAGGCCCTTGCCTTAGCGGCCCGTGGCCTCTTTCACGCGGGCGGTCCATTCCGACCACGTCGTGTCTGTCTAGGGCGGCGGCGGCAGCAGGGTCATGGCATGCGCCACGAACTCGGCGTCCTCGGGGTCGATCTGCGGCTCGGCGCCCTCGCTGAAAATCTGCCACCAGCCCGCCAGATCCTCCAGCCGGGTGATGTTTTGCGAGGCCACGCGCCAGAACCGCTCGGCCTGCGCCTCGGGCACGCCAAGCGCGGCGATGCGGTCGGACACGGCCTCGAACGGCAGCGACT
>JBKBVT010000054.1:0-289 GCA_046289305.1 Hyphomonas sp.
GGCCTCGGGAACATAAGGCTGGCTTTCAGGCCGCCAAGTGCGGCGTCCCCAAGCTCGAGCGTTCCCTTATGCAATTCGGCAAGCTCGGTGACAATCGAAAGACCCAGCCCGGTGCCCGGTGTCGTCTCATCGAGACGCACCCCGCGCTTGAGCGCACCTTCGCGTTCTTCGGGGGTCAGGCCCGGCCCGTCATCCTCCACGGTGATCTCAAGCAGTTGCGGCGTGTCGCGCACCGTGACGCGCACTTCGCTCGCCGCCCATTTGCAAGCGTTTTCCATCAGATTGCCGG
>JBKBVT010000054.1:299-13955 GCA_046289305.1 Hyphomonas sp.
TCTCCTCGAAATCCTGACGCTCGCCCCGGAACACGGCCTGGGTGCTGCCCTCAATGGTGACGTCAATTCCGCGGGCATCGAACAGCCGGTTCAGCATCCGCGCGAGGCCGTCGAGCACCGGGCGGACTTCCGTGCGCGCGCCGATGGCCTCGGCCCGCGCTGCCATGCGGGCGCGTTTCAAATAATGCTCGACATTGGTCTGCATCGCCCCGGCCTGGCGGCGGACGACATCATCCAGCTGGGTCTGCCCCCGCGCTTCATTGTTCAGAACCGCAAGCGGCGTCTTCAGCGCATGGGCGAGGTTGCCGACATGCATCCGCGCGCGTTCGACGACTTCGCGGTTATGTTCGATGAGCTTGTTGAGTTCTTCCGTCAGGGGACGGACTTCAGCCGGATAGCCGCCGGAGAGCTTCTGGGTTTCCCCCTCACGGACGCGGGCGACGTCGGCTTCGAGCTTGGTGAGAGGGTTGAGGGAATAGCGCACCGCCAGCAGCATCGCGGCAAACACGCCGCTGAACAGGGCGATCATGGTGCCGAAGAGAAGATTGCGGAAGCGGATGGTCGCTTCATCATTGGGCGTCCGGTCGGCGGCCGCGACGAGCAGCAACGGCGTCTCCCGGTTCTCGACGATGATGGCGCGCGCGGCGATGCGGGAGCGTTGCTCCGCCGGACCCGGATAATTCGAATATTGCGTGACGCCTGGCAGGCTGACGACTCTGGCGATCAACTCGTCCGTTACTGGAACAGGCTCGTCCCAGAGGCTGCGGGAGCGAAAATCAGCCGCGATCTCAAGCTCCGGCGTCAGGCCGACAACCGCCCAGTAATAGCCGGAATACTGCGTCTGGAAGCGGGCATCGCTGCCCAGGAACGCGCGGTCCGTATCCGTCACCCGGCCATCGGGCAGGAAGGCGTCTTCCCGCGTCAGTTCGCGCGACAAAGTCACCAGCGTCTGCTCAAGATCTTCGTCAATCAGGCTGAGGGTTTGCGCGCGGTAGACTGCCGACAGGGCAAAGGCGCCGCCGATCAGCACGACAAGGCCCCAGATGGCGGCCGCAATGGTCACACGCCGGGCCAGCGAAACGCTGGACCAGCGGTCGATCAGGCTTTTCTTCGTGTCGGCAGCCTCACTCATCGAGGCGGTTTAGCGCAGCGCCGCCTCATCCGGCAACGCGCGCTTCTTCCTCCGGCACGATCAGGCGGTAGCCGAGGCCGCGCTCGGTCTGGATCCGGTCCTGGCCGATCTTGCGGCGCAGGCGGCCGATGAAGACCTCGATCGTGTTCGAATCGCGGTCGAAATCCTGATCATAGATATGCTCGACCAGTTCCGTGCGCGGCACGACGCGGCCCTGATGGTGCATCAGATAGGAGAGGACGCGGTATTCATGCGCGGTGAGTTTCACCGGCTCGCCGTTGACCGTGGCGCGCGCGGCGCGGGTGTCGACCATAAGCTTGCCGGCCTCGATGGTGGCGGCCGTATGGCCGGCCGCACGGCGCAGGAGTGCGCGCAGGCGGGCGAGGAGCTCTTCTGTGATGAAGGGCTTGGTGAGATAATCATCCGCGCCGGCATCGAAGCCGGAGACTTTCTCGCTCCACTGGTCGCGGGCGGTGAGAATCAGCACGGGGAAGGACTTGCCGTCCTTTCGCCAGCTTTTCAGGACGCTGACCCCGTCAATCTTGGGCAGGCCGAGATCGAGGATGACGGCGTCATAGGGCTCTGTCTCGCCAAGGAACTGGCCGTCCTCGCCGTCCGCGGCGAGGTCAACGGCATAGCCCGACTGGGACAGCACATCGGCGAGCTGGCGCCGCAGGTCCGCATCATCTTCAACGACCAGAATACGCATACGAAGGTCTCCTAATGTCTCGTGGGTCTCAGCCGCCGCGCCGGTCAAGGACCCGGCCGGACTGGGCATCGACCATGAATTTCACCTTGCGGCCATCCTCGGTCATCCAGTCTATCTCATAATAGGTGGTGCCGTCGCCGCGAGAATAAAGCTCTGCGCCGAGCTGATAGCCACCATGGTCGCGGCGGATGTTCTGGAAAATGCGGCTGAGCGGGACGGTCTTGCCGTCGCGGACCGCGTCGCGGGCCTGGCCGGGCGAATACTGGCTCGTCCAGGGCTGACCCTGCACCTGCACCATCTGGCCTGCCCAATCCGGCGCATTCCAGCCCTGCGCGGACGCAGCCGGGGTGATGGAAAAGGCCGCGAGGGCAAAGAAGGCGAACATGCGTTTCATGCCGCCCGATATGCGGGGCAGGCTCTGAACATGAAGTGAATGATATGCAGACGCCTGATTCATCTTCCCCCCGCCCGGACCCTGCACCAGACGTCCGGTGCCGCCAAGCCTGCCTCGCCGGTGTCAGCGGCCCTCTGCCCAGCGCTTCAGGCCTTCATCCTTTGGATCTGTCAGCACGATTTCGAGCCGCACATAGAGGTCGCCCGGCGGCGCGGTCTGTACGCCCTTGCCCTTCAGGCGCAGCTGGGCGCCGGTATTTGAGCCGGCCGGGACTTTCAGGGAGAGGGTGCCGGAGGGTGTGCGCACATCGACGCTGCCGCCGAGGACGGCCGTGCGAAGGTCAATCGGCAGCGCCATGCGCAGATGCTTGTCCTCGCGGGTCCAGATGGCGCTCGGCTGTACCTCAACCTCCAGCAGCGCATCTCCCGGCGCACCGCCTGATGGTGAAGGCTGGCCCTGGCTTTTCAGGCGCAGCGTCTGCCCGCTGGTGATGCCGGGCGGGATGTTGACCTCCAGCGTGCTGCCATCGGCCATGGTCATCCTGCGGCGCGCGCCGTTCACGGCGTCCTCAAAGGCGATGTCGACCCGGTAGCGGATGTCGCGCCCCTTCATCGGGCCCGGCCCCCGGCGGCGGCCCTGACCGAACATGCCGGACAGGATATCCTCGAGCGGATCACCTTGCGCGCTGAAGGGCTGCCCGCCCCGTGTCTGCCACTGCTGACCGCCGCCGAAGTCGCGCGGATTGCCGTCGCCGTCGATCTCGCCGCGGTCGAACTTCGCCCGTTTTTCGGTGTCGCCGAGAATCTCGAACGCCGCCGACGCCTTTCGGAAGGCATCGGCCTTGGCCGCATCGTTTGGGTGCAGATCCGGGTGCAGCGCCTTGGCCTTGGCGCGGTACGCTTTCTTGATCTCTGCTTCGCTGGCTGTGCGCGGCACACCCAGCGCTTCATAGGGGTCAAGCGCCACGCATGGCTCCTTTTCCTGCTCTTACTCCGCCCGTGGCTACAGGTAAGGCGATCCGGCCGGGATTGAAAGCCATGGACCGGCGCGGCCATCTGTACCGATCTCGGCGATTCGCAAGCTTACGGCGCCGTCTGGCCAGGGGGATTCGCTGAGTTCAGTCTCGACGCGCCCGCCATATCCTGCACCAAGGTCGCTTTCGAGCGCATAGCGATGCGCCGAAACAGGGTCCGGCAGGTCCCAATTGTCGGGCACATCCCGCCCTCGGCGCGCCCATCGCACGAAGCCAGGCGGCACGGGCAGCCGCGCAGGGCGCCAGGGCAGGCCCGCCCGGTCTTCGAAGCGGGCCTCGATGGGGCTGTCAGAGCCAGACGCCCGCCAAAAAAGGCTGATCGCTGTTTCCAGCGCCGACAAGGTCGCCCGCTTTACCGCATCATCCAGCAGCACGCACCGCGCGCCCTCGGGCGCCGCCGCATTCAAGCTGCCCGACTGCGCCCTCAAGAGGCCCGTCAGCCGCCAGCGCTCCGGCTCCACAAGCTCGGCCTGTCGGAACTGGATCAGCTCCCAACCCGCTTCCGTTTCGAGGAGCGCTGCATTAGCGCCCGCCAGAACCGCCAGCGCCGCAGCGGACTGGAAGGCGCCGCCGGGCGCTTCGAGCAGGATCTGCCCCGCCTCGTCCCAGCGCCCTTCCGGACCGGGGCCAACAGGCTGGATGAGCCGCCCGATGACGGCCGGGCGGTCCAGGACCGCTCGCTGCGTCAGTCCGTCCAGAGACGCACCCGCAAGAACCGTTACCTCGCCCGGCCACGGGTCAGCCCAGGCGGCGACCAGCGGCCCGGTGGAGCCATCCTTTCCAGGCAGGGCCGGTGCATCCATGACTACCAGCTCCAAGCCGCCGAACACCGGCGCGGGCGGCGGCGCGCTCCCTATACCCACCGCCCGCGCACCAGCAGGGCGCGCCGGGTCCTGTCCCAACCACAGCGACCGCGCAGCGCCTGCATCCCGTGTTTCGAGGACCCGCCAGAGCGGCCCCTCGCCGATCCGAACCCTGTCCCCCGGCTCGATCGCCAGCCCAGCCAGCGATAGCCCGATCTCCGCCGCCGCCGGCCCGGCGGCCTGTGACAGCAGCGACGCTGCAACCGACCCTGCCCGCGCCGGAGACATCGCCAGCGGCAGCGCAACATCCGTCACGAGCCGCGCGTCGCCCGTGCCCAGCCTCGCCTCAGCGATAGCTGGCTGATAATCCTTGTCCGGATCAATGTAGATGAGGCGCACCCGTTCCGGCGACTTGTCCATCAGCTGCCGCGTCTGGACCAGGCCGGGCTCTGCCAGCAACGCAGGATCAATCTCCGCCGGCAAGGCGTCGCCCATATGAAAGACAAGTCCGCCGGGGCGCTCCACCACCTCAAATCCAAACGCCGCGCGCAACGGCTCCAGCGCAGCCCGGACGGAATGGACGCCGTCGAGCCCATAGCCTTCTACGATGCCATCAAGCCGCCGCACATCCGCGCCCTCGATGCCGCCGCGCGCGCAGATATCCGACACGACGGCCGCGAGCGATGCCATCCCGTCCCGGCCATTCAGCCAATGTCCCCGGTTCCAATTCTCGCCGTCTGACCAGAGATCCACCCGCAGCGGCCAGGCCGGGAACGGCCGGCCATCCCAAGCCCAGACATAGGCGGCTTCGACCAGCGGGCTCATCTCGTAATGCGGCAGCACAGCCGCCAGCGCCCGGCGCTGGAACACGTCATCCCGCTCGCCGGTCGAGAAAGGCGGAAACGCGCTCTCTGTGCTCTTCGGATCGAAGAACAGGTTGGGCGCGTTACCGCCCTTGTCGACCGCCGCAAAGCCGATGTCCGACAGGCGGATGGGTTTCAGGCCTGGCGTCCATCCGGTGGGCCCAGCCGCGCGCACGCCGCCGGGTCTCGGATAGTGCAGATTGCCTGACCAGCCGGCAAGATCCTTGACGCGGAAGATCCAGTCCTCCCCATATGCGGTGTCGACAATCGGTGTACGGATCTGAGCAAGCCGCGCGGCGTCATCCCCATAGTACCAGTCATAGCCCTCGCCGCCTTCGATCTGGCTGGCGAGATAGTCCGCCGCATCGGCCGCGCCATAACCGGCGAGGGCGTCCAGATGTGCCGAGCCCGCGCGCCAGTCGCCCATCGGCGGATACCAGTCGATCCCGACGAAATCGATCGCGGCGTGCGCCCAGAGCGCATCGAGCGGAAACAGCACATCCCCGCTGCCATCGCCCGGCACATAGGCCCCATACTCGGTCCAGTCAGCCGCATAAGACACCTTGGTGCCGGGCAGGATGGCTTTCACTTCCGCCGCCAGCGCGCAAAGTGCTTCGACGAACGGAAACGCGCCGGTCTCGTCGCGCACTTGTGTCAGGCCGCGCATTTCGCTGCCAATCAGGAAGGCTTCCACGCCGCCCGCCTCCGCCGCAAGCGCCGCATGATGCAGAATGAAGCGGCGATAGCCCTCCGCCTCCTGAACAAATGCCTCAATCTCGGCACGGGCACTTTCGCTTTGGTCTTCCGCGACACCGATCCGCCCGCGCCAGGGAAAGCCGGGTGCATCCATCAGGAGGAACGGCGTCAACGTCACCGCATATCCCCGCGCCTTCAGCGCAAGCATGGCCTGCACAACCGAGGCGTCCGATGGCGTTCCTCCATAATTCGAATTTCCGTCCGTATCCTGCGAGATGAGGTAAGCGCCGGACCTTACCTCACCTGCCACGGACCAGCCTTGAGGCACCGTTGTCCGCGTGCGGGTCTCGACACCGGGGCGGATGAGGCACTCCCCGGCCTGCAGGCTCGAGCCGAACCAGCCGACCGTGAGCGCCACATGGCTGACGCGTGGCAGGCCCGCGCTCAACTGGTCCAGTGACACAAGGAAGTCGGCCCGCGCCTCGCCGGAATTGGCATTCAGCGGCCGCTCGCGCCCCGGCGACAGCCGTTCCCGGACGATCTCGGTCGCATAGACGAACTCGCCGGAAGCCGGGATGATATTGACGCCCGTCACGATATCGCGAAGGCCAGGTTCATCATCCCCCGGCGGCACACGGATCACTTCGAAGGAAAGCTGCGGCAGGCGGTTGCCGAATGCCTCAAGGGGCAGGTCTTCGAACACGATGTAACCAATGCCGCGATAGGCGGGCGCGGCCCCTTCGATCATCTCGATCAACGGATCCGGGGGCTGGGCTTCGTCGCCGCCATAGATCCGGCAGGTCACAGCCGACAGATCAAACGGTTCGCCATTCGCCCAGGCCCGCTGGACGATCAGGCCGGGGCCTTCGCCCAGCGCGACGGCAAAGCTAACCGAATAGGCATAGTCATTGACGCGCGGTCCGCCTTTATCGCCGGCTGAGTTCGTGGTGCGTGTCTCGCGAAAGCGCGACGCCCAGATCAGCTGCCCGCTCACCCGCATCCGGCCGTATACGGAGTGGATTCCCTCCCCCTCTGCCGCCTCCATGACATGCAACGCCTTGATGCGTGGGCCTTCCTGCGGCCCGGCAAGGTAGCGCCCGAGCGCCCGCCCCGCCATCGCGCCGGCTGCGCGGCCGATCGCGGGGCCGGTGATCTGCCGCCCCAGAAGGCTGATCCCAGACGGCAGAAGCCTTTGCCCGGCCGCCGCGCCGATCTCTGTCAGAACAATCTGTGCCATGTGTTCAGTCCTCCAGGCCGGGAAAGCGGAATGCACCCGCAATGCGCCGGGACCACCAGTCCGTCATCCGCGTTTCCGCCACCGCGCGGCCCCAATAGGCGTGCACCAGCCGGTCCGGCGCCGAGAGAATACCGCAATGCTTCGCCGGCACACCCGTTCCCATACGGAATATCAGGACATCTCCGGGCCTTGCAGAACCCGCAGGTATCTCAATCAGGTGACGCCGCGCCGCCGCCATCAGCGTCTCCCTGCCCAGCGCCTCGGCCCAGTCCGGCGTGTAGGGCGGCGGCGCTTCCAGCTCCGGCCCGATCAGCCCTCGCCAGACACCGCGCACAAGGCCGAGACAGTCGCATCCCGCGCCCTTGAAGCTTGCCTGATGCCGGTAGGGCGTCCCGATCCAGCTGCGCGCCTCATGGATAATGTCCGCGCGCCTCATCGCCGCCCGCCTGTATTACCGGCCGCCGCAGGTCCGCTGAGCACAAAATCCGGCCCCGGAAGATGCGGGAAGCCGCGGAAGTTCTCCGCATTCCCGAAAACATCCCGGCACGTCGCAAACCGGTGATCACACGAGACGCCGGGAAACGCGCCGGTCTCCACGCTGCAACGTGCATCGCCAAGCACGGCATCACACCGCCGCGCATAGACCCGGCCAATCGGTCGTTCGAGATCTGCCTTCAGCGAAACAAGCTCCGCTTCAAAGCCGAGTTTACCGCGCCGGATCTCGCTGAGCAGGCCGCTCCAGACATGGATATGCTGCGCAGGGTCCTGCCAGTCCACCCGCCACACATCGACCCGCGCCCGGTCCCACAGCCCTGCCTCCAAATCTTCTTCCGTGATCGCATCATGCGCCAGCGCGCCTTGCGCCATGGCCTGGCCCGGCGCAAGGCTCGCGCTCTGGGTAAACTCCGCCCCGGCAAATCCCGTGCCCGGCAGATACATCTCCCCCGCCATCTCCAGCGGCGCATCATGTTCCGTCAGGCATAACACCGCACCGTCCGCCCGCTGTAGGCGCCAGCAAAGACAAGTCGTCGTGACCCCGCTCGCAAGCCGGGCTGAAAATTCCGCATTTATCTCTCGCATCGCCCTACCCCAGAATCTCGATCAGTGGGATACGGATGACCCTGCCGGCACCGAACGCCTCAAGGTTCACGTCCAGCCGATCGGTATCGAACCGTGCCGGGCAATCGAACCGGAACCCCGCGGTGACCGCCGCCCCCTCGGCCGCCGGCTCCGCCAGTGTGACGACACCCGTTGTGACATCCGCGGTGAAGCACACTTCGGTGCCGTCGACGGCCACACGCAGGCTCCCCGCCACTGGCTTCCATATCCGCCGGGCCCAGCTGCCATAATGTTTGACCAGCGGAAACGCTGTACGCGACCCATCGCCGGCGCCGATCGTCTGGTCGAGGGGCGAAACCTCGGCGCCATGCACGCCAGAGCGATCATCCAGAACATCCCGGAATCGAAACCCGTGCAGCCGCCCGCCCCGCGCCTCGAAGAACGCGATCAGCACCTGAAGCGTCTCGAGCCGGGTTGCCGCGCTGCCAATGTCCCAGCGCCGGCGCGAGCCTGCCCAGGCCGCATTCCTCGCCTCGCGGCCATTGGCCAGCGTGACCGTCTCGACCCGCCGCTCGGGACCGCCGCTTGCCGCCAGCGCCAACGCTATTGGCAAACTCACTTCATGAAACAGAGCGAGGCTCACAGGAATCGCCCTCCCGACTGCACCATCCGGGCGATCAGCGCCGTCAGCCCGGCCGCCTGACCGGTCATGGCGCGTTCATCCGCCCCCGGCGCAAAATTGAACGTCGCATTGACGCCGCCGCCGGCACCTTGTCCGCGCAGGATTACGGCTTCCGCCGCAACCCGCGCCAAATCCCGGAGGATACCGTCCGCCATGCGCCGGAAATCCAGCTCCCCGCTCCGCGCCGCACGGTTCAGCGACGCCTCGATCCGCTGGCCTGCGCCATCGAAAGCGGCAGACAGCGCATCCGCCGCCTGCCGCGCCGGTCCGTCACTCAGCTGCCGCAGCGCGTTCCCGGCCGCATCAAGATTGGTCTCAAACTCTGTCATTGTCTCTTCCATGTTTATCGGACGTATCCGGATGATTTTGCATCAGCCGCTCAAGGTCGCCGCGCGAAAAGCTGCTGCTGGGCGTAT
This sequence comes from Hyphomonas sp., assembly GCA_046289305.1. Taxonomy (GTDB): domain Bacteria; phylum Pseudomonadota; class Alphaproteobacteria; order Caulobacterales; family Hyphomonadaceae; genus Hyphomonas. The sequence continues at coordinate 9,324 of JBKBVT010000054.1, forward strand.
TCAGCCAGCGCCATTCCCGCAGGCTCAGCCGCCAGAACCATTCCGGCATCAGGCCCAGCGCCGCTGCCGCGCGCAGCATTTCCCCCCAGGGCAGCATCACGGCGCTAGGCCCAGGCGAAACGCCTCCGCGACCGCCTGCGCCGCGGCACAGGCTGGCACCTCCCGCTCCCCGAGCCGCCGGGCAAAATCTGGCTCGCCGCCGCCCCTCAACAGGGCGGCAAGCACCAATATGAGATCTGCCGCCGACAGGCTGCGCATCCGCGCCTCCAGTTCCGCAAGCGTCCGGCAACCGAGCGCGCCCTCGATCTCCGCGAGCGCGCCAAGCGTCAGGCAAAGCCGCCGCACCTCGCCGTCCACCAGCAGCCCCGTCTCTCCCCGCGCGGCGTTCATGCCAGGGCCTCGAAGGTCAGCCGCCCGGCGCTTTCGAGCGAAATCGAGAACTCCGCCTCGCCGTCATGCGATCCGGACCAGGTCAGCGCGGCAATCTGGAAGGCGCCCTCCAGCGTCCCGAAATGCGGCAGCACGAGCTGCCAGTCGGGAACTTCGCCGCCGAAGAACGCCGCCCGCATCCGCGCATCCGAGGCCGCATCGCGAAACACGCCCTGACCACTGATCCGCGCGGTCTTGGTGCCAGCGCCGGCCAGCAACTCCCGCCATGCCTCGGGACTATCCATGCCGGTGGCATCGACCAGCCCCGCCGACAATTCGATCCGGCTGGACCGGATGCCCGCCACGGCCACAAAGCCCCCCGCGCCGTCATGGATCCGCAGCAGGATATCCCTGCCCCTCTGGCCCGCCATCAGCTTGCCTCCTCTTCTGAAATGATCCGGAAACGGATGACGCCTCGGAAGGCGCGACGGTCGAACCGGCGCATGACATCCGCATAAATCGCATAAGCCAGCACGATGTGGCGCCCGGCGCCGGACCAGTCCGCCGCATCGACCGCCTCCCGCAGAGCGGCGAGCGCCGCCTTGGCCTCACGCAGCCCGCCATAGCGGGACGTGACCGAGATCGTGATGACATGCTCATGCGCGTCTCCGCCGCTAGCCCCGGCCGGGCGGCACTCATGCCGCTCAAGCCTCGCAAACGGATAGGCCGGCGCCTCGGTTTCGTCGTCATAGACGCGCGCCGGCTGGCCGAAGATGGCCTTCACGCCATCACTGGCCACCAGCGCAGCCATCAGCGCCGCCTGCACGGCGGTCTCGGCGCTCATATCGCCCACTCCCGCCGCGCATCCAGGATCGCCCGCACCTCGTCGGGCAGCGCCGGCAGCGGCGCCGGAGAGCCTCTCAGATAAGCCATCTGTACCCAGATCTTCAGCGCATGGACCAGATCCGGCGGCACCTCGTCCGGAAGCCCGAAGCCCGTCTCGAAGGTCACCTCGATTGAGCCGTCGAGCGCGATGAGTGGAATGCCCCACGCCCGTTTCAGGCGCAGCCGCCCGCCCATCAGGTCGAACCGTTCCGTGAGCGTATCAGCCTCACCGCTGCCAGTCTTGCGGACAACGGAGATGAGCGCCGTGGCCGGCCCCGGCCGCAGCCGCACGCCGCGCCGCGTCAGCCCCTCCGGCCAGCTGGCCCAGCGCCGCCGCAGCGTCCGCGTCACCAGCGCCAGCCCGCTCGCTGCCTCGATCTGCGCCCGTCCCGCTCCGATGAGCCGGGCCACCAGCCCGTCCTCGCCGTCTGTTCCCAGGCGCAGGAATTCCTTGACCGCAGCGAGAGACACAGGTTCCCCCTCCGGCGGCGATATCACCGTCAGCTCTGTCATTTTGATTGTCCTTGGTAAGATGAAAACCGGCAGCCCGCGCCCGTACAGGGCATGGGCTGCCGGCTCTCCCTGGCTCAGATCAGCGTCTGCAGCCGGCTCAGCACCTGACCCGCCACCGGCAGGCCGACATGGCGCAGGAGTTCATTGTCGATCTCGCTGCGCGTTCCCTTCACGAGCGCGGCAATGGCCTCGGCGGCCTTCTCCGCAAACTCTTCCTGCTGCGTTTTGGTCAGTAGCGCCGCCTGGCGAATCACTGCGATTATCACACTCTCTATCATCTCTATTCCTTCCGTGTGCGGCAAAGCTTTGCCCGCCTCCATCCAGTCGGGCTGGAAGGAGCAATGCCTTGCTGTGTTTGAGTTGATGTTTTGTCCGGGCCGAAGCCCGTATCGTCAGAACACCATGACCTTGACGGCATCGAAATTCTGGACGCCCCCGCCCACACGTTTCGTCGTGTAGAAGAGAACATATGGCTTGGCCGAGAACGGATCGCGCAGGACGCGCGCACCCTGCCGGTCCGCGATCAGGTAGAAGCGCCGGAAATCGCCAAACGCGATCGCTGCATTACCTTCGCCAATGTCCGGCATGTCCTCGATCTCGGTGATCGGATAGCCCATCAGCGTCGATGCCTCACCCCCGCTGCCCGGCTGCCACAGATAGCGGCCATCGCTGTCCTTCAGCTTACGGATGGCCGAGACCGTCCGTCGGTTCATCACGAACCGGCCATTCGCCCGGAACTGGCTCCTCGGCGCATAGATCAGGTCGATCAGCTGGTCGGCTGCGTCGTCTTCGCTGAAATCACCCGGAACCGAGCCGACCTTGCCCCAGACATGGCTGGCATCATTGACGATGTCATAAGCGAGGAAGCCTTTCGGCTTGGCCGTGCCATTGCCGCTGACAAAGGCCGACGACTCCTGCGCCGCAAATGCGATCTCGACCTCATCGGCAAGCCAGGCATCGATATCGGCGTACGCATCTTCCAGAAGCGCCTGGGTCGCCGCCGGCATGGCGTAAAGCTCGCCGGCCGGAAACTCCAGGAGGTCCAGTCCCGCAACGTTTGTCTGCGGCCGCGCCGCCGTCTCGCCGACCCATTGCGCCTCGGCGCCAAGGCCAACCGGCTTCTTGTAAACACCCGCCGACGTCTGCCGCACGGTCGAGATCTGTCGCATCGGGCTCGCCGCCATCAGCCGCGCCTCAATCAGGCGGTCGAGTTCCGGCGGCGCGACATGCCCGCCCTCGCTGCCCGTGACCGAGTTCAGAGATTTGAGTTCCAGCCGCGCGATGCCGGTCTCGTCGCCGGTACGCAGATAGCGCGACCAGCCCTCGCGGCATTCATCCTCGACCAGGTCGTCCATTCCGCCCGCTTCTGGCCGCGCCATCTTGAGGCTCAGCGCCTCCAGCCGCCTGTCGATGCGCACAAGACGTTCATCCGTCAGCGGATCGCTTGCGCCTTTATTCTCAATTTCGGCAAGGCGCGCATCATTTGCCTGCCTGTAGGCTTCAAACACGGCCATCATGTCGGCCGTCTCCGATTTCGCCATCTTGGTTTCCTTGGTCATTCCATCTCCATGTTAAAACTTGCTTTCAGCCCTTTGCTCAGGCCGCCCGCTTCATCGTCCGTCCCAGGACGGAAAATCTTGCTCCTTCCAGCATCGGCGCATGCACGAGGGATATCTCGAACAGATCGAGGGCGATCAGTTCCCGCCCGCCGCCCGTACGCTCGGCCTGCATCCGAGGCCTGAAGCCGATCGACAGGCCGTCTAGCCCCCGCTCGATCAGATGAAGCGCGCCAGGACTGTCCACCATCCCGCGCACGAACAGCCCCCGGCCATCCTCGACAATCCGCACCCAGTGTCCCGCCCGCGCCCCATCCCGGTGCTGGATCAGCATCGGCACATTTGGCCAGCGCGTCAGGCTCTGCGCAAACGCCCCGGCGCGTACCCGGTCGCCGCTGCTGTCGGCCTGCCCGAACAGGCTCGCATAGCCCTCGATCAGCCAGGATTCTTTGGTCTCATCGCGCATCCGCCGCCTCCAGCTTCCGCTCGATCCGGTCGAGCTGCACGCGCATCGCGGCAACCTCTGCCTCGAGCCGCGCCAGCCGCTCCGCCACGGGGCGGGCATTGGCCACGCTCGCCTCAAGCGACGTGATCCGCTCCGCCGCCGCGCCGGCCCAGAAAATCGCCCCCGCCGCCTGGAGCAACAGGGCCGCCAGCATCGCCAGTGTCACCCGGCTGTCGAGCTTCATGCCGCCACCCCGGCGAGCGCGCGCTTTTCCTCAACGCTCAGGAAGCTCGCCGCATCGATCCGTGCCCAGAGCGCCTCGCGCTCCGCCGACAGCGCCGGCACGCGGTCGAGGTCCGGCGCCACCTCGATATCGTCGTCAAACGGCGCATCCAGCCAGCGCGACAACGCCTCCGCCACCCGCGCTGCGAGCGGCAGGACCGTCATGCGCCAGAAGGCGGCATTCGCCTCGCGGTAGTTCGAATAGGTGTTATCACCCGGAATACCGAGCAGCATCGGCGGCACACCGAGCGCTAGGGCGATCTCTCTTGCCGCTGCCGCGCGGGTCTCCTGGAAATCCATCTCCGCCGGCGACAGCGACAGCGCCTGCCATTGCAGCCCGCCCTCCAGCAGCAGCGGCCGGCCCGCATTCTCCGCGCCCGAAAAGTTCGCGGTCAGTTCTTCCTTGAGGCGGTCAAACTGGTCCGGCGGAATGCGCCCGCCGCCGCCATAGATCAGCGCGCCAGACGGCTTCGCCGCATTGTCGATCAGCGCCTTGGCCCAGTCCGCGCTCGCATTGTGCAAGTCCAGCGCCCGGCGCGCCGCGGCCAGCGGGGCCAGCCCCATCGCGTCGTCTGCCGGATG
>JBKBVT010000055.1:0-13892 GCA_046289305.1 Hyphomonas sp.
GTACAGAAACACTTACAGCGCAGACTTCATATCCCTTGGCTGTCACGGCGTCCTCGTCACACAGTTCACGGACAATGCCCTCGTCGATGTTGACGGCGTCGACCTTTACATCTTTGAAGTCGGCCCGATGGTGGAGAAGACCGAGCTTGCGATCTCAAGCGACGGCGAAAACTGGATCGACGTCGGCGTGATCGAAGGCGCGCGCGCCGATGTCGATATCGGCCCATTTGTGAACAAGGGCGACCGGTTCTACTTCGTGCGCCTCACCAATGCGAGCGACGCCTGCGGCGGGAATCATTCGGGGGCGGACATTGACGCCATCGCCGCGGTTGGCGCGGAAATCCGTCTGTCGCTTGACAGCGCCCTTCTCTTCGATGTCGGCAAGTTCGATATCAAGCCCGAGGCAGCGACATCGCTGGAAGACCTCGCCGCGCAGATCGCCGCCTATGGCCCGGACATCCGGATCACGGTGGAAGGCCACACCGACTCGACCGGCTCGGCCGCGGCCAACCAGACCCTTTCGGAAAACCGCGCAGACTCGGTCTGGACCTTCCTCGCCGGGCAGATGTCGCCCGTGCCGGAGGATGTAACTATCCGGGGCTATGGCGCAAGCCGTCCGGTGGCGGACAATGCCACAGAAGAGGGCCGGGCTGAAAACCGCCGTGTCGATATTCTCATCCTGCCGGGCCGGCAGGGCTATCTGAAGGAATGAGCTCATGAAGGCGCTGCCATATCTGCCTGCCCTCCTGCTTCTGACGATCGCCGCCTGCAGCGCGGCAGAGGATACCCCTGCCGGCCCCGCGGGCGCAGCCTCCACAGAAACGCCCGAAGCGCCCGCTGCGTCACATTCTTCCTCCGGCTTCGACTGGAACATATGGGCGGCGCTCGTCAATTCCGAACCCTGCGACTGGCTGCCGGACGATTTTCTGGTGTCCATCGGCATCGCAGGCTCCGGTGAAGGCGAACGCTCTTCGACCGGATTGCGCTGCATCTGGCGCAATGATGACGGCACGCCCGCTTTCAGCGCCGGCATCCAGTTCTTCGACAGCGCCGTCAATCTTGCCGGAGACCGGCGGGAAGCCGTCCGGCTTGTGGATGAAATGCCGGCGTTCAGCCTGATCGGGGATGCTAGTGGCAGCGTTACCTCCATCTACCGCTCTGACAGGGGGCAGCTCAGCATGTATCCGAATTCGGACGACGAGAATGTGCTGATCGTCATCAACGCCCATCACACGATGCAGGACACCCCGGAACAGAAGCAGGAAAAATCCGGCCGCGCACGCGCCTACGTGCTCGAGCTGATCGCCGCCTATTCGCTTTAGGGGCATGCGATGAAATTCCCGCCCGGAGGCCCGTCGCGGATCACTGCCGGAAGCAAGCACGGGTAGTGCATGCGCAGTTGACATGCATCCGGCAGGCTTAATCAGCAGGACGATCCACCCTCGACCTCGCCTTTGGGGTCAATACCGCAAAGACGGCCCCGCTTCATCGACAAGCACATCGCCCACCCGGATACCTTCGGCAAAGACCGGCAGCATTACTCAGCGCCTCTACCCGAAACGTCCTCAAGGCGTATGCCCGCGGCGCGGGCTGCCGCGAGAGCCTTGCCGAGCTGTGCGGTCGGCTTGCCCGCTTCCAGATCGACAATGAAGCGTTCACCGGCATTTATGGCAAGCGCCAGCTCACGCTGGGTTATCCCCAGCGCCTTACGGCCACGGGCGACCATCTGTCCGAAATCTCTGGCGTTGGTGATCATCTCATGTCTTCCCGATCGGGAAGATAAGCAATGATACATCGTCGATTTGAGAGGCAAAAACCCGGACGTCGCGTCAGGGATATAAGCCGCCAGGCTCGATGAGTTCAGCTGAGGCTGCAAAACCGCGAAACGGGCTCTGGTTCAACACCGCATGCGTGTCACCCTTACAGGATGTCGCAATGCCGTTGGCGCGGACAACACCCGGCCCTACCAGCCGCCGCCACCACCGCCGCCGCCGCCGCCTCCGGATGAGCCTCCGCCGCCGGAGCCCGATGAAGATGAGCTCTGCGGCAGGGCGCCCGACACGCCGGAGTTAAGGCTCGAGATCAGCGAGGTGTTCAGTCCTGCGAGCGAACGTCCCCCGCCGCCGGAAAAGCCGGCCCATCCCGGATTATAGCTTTCCGCCTCTGCCGGCAGCAGTCTTTCAAAATGCCGCGTCCACGGCTTCTCAACGCCGAGAGCAACCGCGTAAGGCAGGAAAGCCTCATAGCGTTCCTTCGACATCGGCGGCAGCTTTTCGCTTCCGACCTCGACCGCATTGAGCTGGAGCTTCTCAGCAGTTTCCATATAGAGCCGGAAGCCTTCAATCCCGGTACGGACCTTCTGGCCCTTCGGCGTCGGCGCCGGCATCAGGTAGAGAAACAGGATGTTGAGCGCGGCGAGTGCCAGAACGGCGAACGTGTGCCACGTCGTCCACAGGGTAGCCTGCAGGATGGCAAACACAAGGCCGCCGGTGGTCAGCAGGAGGCCCGCGACCGTGTAGGCCGCATTCCACCTGAAATAATCCCGGCCATACTTCCGCGACAGCGAGGCACGCAGCGACGTGTACGCGGCGGTGAACCCCGCATCATATTTTCCGTCGAGAACCTTGCGGCCAGCCGCTGTGAACAGCTTCCTGCTGAGCGCCTTCTCTTCGGCAGAAATGCCTGCAGGCGCCTCGCCCCCACGGGTCTGCTCCAGGACGGTCACATTCTTTTCCGATGTGTCGATCCTGACCTGCCCCTTCACGGCGAGGTTCATCAGGGACGCGATCAGCGCGCCGTTCCCGCGAAGTCCGCGGTAGTAGATGTGGTGCACGGCGGCCGGAGAGTATCCCTTCGGCGGCTCGTAGAGCGCAAATACCGGCCCTTTGGGCGGATCGCGCCCGACGCTGTCGAAGCTGCGCACATAATACCATGACAGCGCCGCCAGCGAGACGAGCAGAATGACCAGCGACCCGTTATGCTGCCACCACATCCAGCCTTCATCCAGGGCGGACGGCGGGTCGATCAGCCCCTTCGCGATCCCCACCGCCACGGTCAGTCCTTCACGCGCTTCCAGGCGGCGCGTCGTCTCGAACACATGCCGGCCATCGGTCTCAGTATAGGTATAGTCGGCGCCATCAGAGCCGAGAGCGCCTGTATAGCCGCTTGTCGCCGCAACCCGCGCGCCAGGCGGAAAGGCCAGGCTCACCCGGGCGGCGAGAATCGGGAACGACCAGTAAGTACCGGTCGCGTTCCAGTAGACCTCATCATAGCCGGAGAAATAACGGACCTGGTTGCGGACCCGGTAGCGGATCTCGTAAGTGTGCGGACCCGGCTCCAGCAACACGGCGCCGTCGCCGATCCGGATCCGGACTGCGCCGCCATCGGTCTCTGACGCATAAGGCTCCGCGCGGCCATTCCTTGTGACGCCGAGCACATCGTAGCGGTAGGCAATCCGGGCTCCGCGGCGTTCAAAGTATCGCGGCAGATCGCGGAAAATCCCCCGCCGGATTTCCCGGCCTTCGGCTGTGATGGCAATCTGCTCGGTGACGAGGATATCGCCGTCCGTCTGCACATCGATTCTGACATCAAACCGGTCAATCCGCTCCTCGGCGCCCGCTGCCAGGACGAACAGCGCCGTGATCAGCGCCAGAAGAAGGGACCGCAGCGCTATCATGACGGTGTCAGCGTAACCTGCGGCGCCGCACGGTCGGCGGGGCGGATCTCGAAATAATCGCGCTCCGAAAACCCGATCAGCGGCGCCACCAGGCTGGACGGGAAGCTCTGAACGGTCGTGTTCAGCTGCCGCACGGCGCCGTTATAGAAGCGGCGCGCCATCTCGATCCGGTTCTCGGTTTCGACGAGTTCGGTCTGCAGGCCGGCGAAGTTCGTACTCGCTTTCAGATCGGGATAGGCCTCTGCCAGCGCCAGCAGCCGTGTGACCGGCCGGACCAGCGCCGCCTCCGCCTCGGCGCGCCGCGCCGGATCCTCGCCGGCGGTTTCCGCCAGCGACCGCTTTTCCGCGATATCCGCAAACAGCGTGCGTTCGTGCGTTGCATAGGCGCTGACCACCTCCACCAGGCGGGGTACCAGGTCGGAGCGGCGCTTCAGCTGAACATCGATATCCGCCCAGCCATTGTTGACCATCTGCCACTGGCGGACGAGCAGGTTGTAGAGCCAGATCAACCCGCCCAGCGCCAGCACGGCGACTGCGATCAATATGTAGATCAACATCTTGCCCCCTCGGACATGAAACAGGTCAGCTGCCAGAAACGGTATGGTAGACGCACCGTCAAGCTTTGCGGCTACGAACGTCTGACCTGTCGTGATCGGCCCAGGCGAGTATTAACCCGGCGCACATCCGGCCGATCAGGCAGACGCGCTGTTAAGGTCGCGCAGCTTCATGAAAAAGCCGATGAGCTCGTCCGGTGTGGCCCGCTTCAGGGCGCCGGCATCCATCTCCTCCGGCGTCCATATCCAGGTGGCGGCAGGATCGTGCAGCATCGACCAGTTTGCGAACATCCGCTCTGTCACTGGCGCCTCGACATGCAGGGTGACCTCGAGGTGGCGGTCGTCCTTTGCGATGCGCGCGAGGGCCGCCCTGACGGCCGCTTCAGGCCCTTCCAGCCACTGCATGTAGATGTCGGCGCGGCAGATGAGTGCGCCGGTGATGCCGTCGCGCGCGTTTGCCCGCCGCGCGTCCATCAGGATACCGCTCAGCATACTCACATCATAGCCGAAAGGCTGCGATGTATAGATGGCCCGGAAAAGGTTCATGCAGGCGTCCTTTCTTTCTCTGATCCGCAACTGACAGGTACTGCACGTTGCAGCCGATTGAAACTCCGGCTGCGAACCCGTTCACTTCAGCAGGTCCCGGTATGGGCAGACATCGTTTCGAATGGCACCCGGCGCGGCCTGAACGTCAGGCTTTCGATCTGTTCCGGCCCTGTGATCCGGTCCATCCGGAAATGCCGGAAATCTTCCCGCACCGGATCCCAGGCAACCAGGTACCAGAGGGGCGGCAGGACCAGTATCGCCTGCGGCTCAACCTTGCGGCGGGTGTTTTGTCCCTTTGCGTCCCGGTACTGAAACTTCATGAGCCGTCGTTCGAGAAACGCGGCCTCGAAGACGGTCAGCAATTCAGGGTCCATCCGGCCGAGGTCCGACAGGTCCTGCTGCGGTGAGAGCGGTCCGACGTGCAGGCAGTCCAGAAGCCGTCGCAGGTCACGCACTTTCTCAGAAGGAAGTGACCTCTCGATCTTGGCCAGGCCGGAATCCGCAAGACCTGAAAATGGAAGACTTCCGGCCGCCCGCATGGCCGCAACGCTGATCAGGAGCGCAAACACCTCGGACACGGAAAGGCGCGCGGCGGTCTGAACCGAGCGTCGATCAAGTTGCACCCCGCCGCCGCGCCCGGGCTCGGAATGAATGACCGTGCCCTCGTCGCGCAGCGCGCTGATGTCGCGCAGGACGGTACGCCTTGATGCGCCAACCTCTCTGGCAAGCTCATTGATCGTGGACGTCCCGTTGCGGCGCAGGAGACGCAGGATGGCATCATGGCGGAGACGGATATTCATCTGCCTACACTGGCACATATGGTGACAAAAAATGGCACCCTTTCACCTTAGGAAACACCTGCCACTTCAGCCAGGGAGAATTTCAGAAATGCAACGTACAGCCGCCAACCCGTGGGACTGGTCCGTCAAGCTGGGCTATAATCAGGGAGAAATCATCGAAGGGATTTCGCGCCAGTTGATCTGCGCGGGCCAGACCGCCGTCGACGAAGCGGGCAGTCCCCGGCACCCCGGCGACATGCGCGCCCAGATGAGCCTCGCGCTGGACAATCTGGAAGCCGTTCTTGCCGCCGCGGGCATGGGTCTCAGCAACGTCATTCGGCTTGGCATCTATGCAACCGACGTCGACGCGGCATTGAAGAATTTTGATCTCCTCGGCAGGCGGTTCGGGCCGGTCGGATGCGCTCCCCCGATGACGCTGCTGGGCGTTACCCGGCTGGCGATCCCGGGCCTGCTGTTCGAAATCGAAGCAACCGCCGCAGCCTGAGGCAAAGCATATCGAGCTGACAGGGCGGAAATGCCCGTCAGAACTGCGATGTCAGTTCCAGACGGATGGATGACGATCCTTCCACGGAATTTCTTTCTCAAGCTGACCGGCCAGGCTGTAGAGTGTTCCTTCATCGCCGTATCTGCCGGTGAACATCATGCCGAGAGGCAGGTTATTGTCAGATTGCCAGAGCGGCAAAGACAGAGACGGCTGACCGGTAATATTGAATGCCGGTGTGAACGGAAATGTCGCCGCGGATCGCTTGTCATACTCCCGGATTTCAAGGCTCAGCGGATCAAGCCAGTCCACCCTTGGCGGCTCAGTGCCAAGCACGGGCGACAGGTAGACATCACACTCTTCGAACACTGCCAGAATCACCCGGCTCATCAGTCGCAGCTGCTGCCAGCCCCACATTGCCTGCTGCCCGGTGATTTCCCGGCCCCGGTCATAGCCGCGCCGGGCCAGCGGGCCGATATCGCTGCCCGGCTCCCGTCCGATTGCCTGCACCATCCGTGCCATGCCCGCCGCGAAATTTGAGCCCGAAACGACCGCCTGCGCCCGGTAGAACGTGCGCCAGTCCAGTGTGATCGCCTGCTCGCGTACATCGTGCCCAAGCTTTGCCAGATGGTCCGCGGTCCGCTCGATTGCAGCGGCCATTTCCGGCGCCACCGGCCGGCCGCCTGGCGTCTCCGCAGACCAGAAAATCTTCAGCCGCCCGGGAGCCCGGCCGACCTCTTCGAGATAGGGCCGCTCCTTCTTTGGATAAGCGTAGGGGCTTGCAGCTTCCGGATAGCCTGTCGCATCAAGCATCGCGGCGCTGTCGCGCACCGTTCGCGACACGACGTGATCGACAGAAAAGCCGATGGCGCGATCGGAATCCTCGCCGCCATTCGGATTGCGGTCACGTGTCGGCTTCATGCCGACGAGGCCGCAACAGGCCGCCGGGATTCGGATCGAGCCAAGTCCGTCACTCGCATGGGCAAGCGGCACCATGCCGGACGCCACCGCCGCGGCCGCACCGCCCGACGAGCCACCTGAAATGTGTTCCGGGTTCCACGGATTTCGGCAGGCGCCGAGGCGTTCCGAATGGGTCACCCCGGGGATCCCGAATTCCGGTGTGTTCGTCTTGCCCGTCAGCACGAGCCCGGCCGCGCGGTACCGGCGGACCAGCTCGCTGTCATCCGCGTCGGCCTTTACTTCTGCATAGATACTCGCTGATGTCCGCGGCCAGCCGGACACTCTCTGACCAAGATCTTTTATGAGGAAGGGCACGCCCCTGAACGGTCCGTCAGGTAGTGCCCCTTTTGCTGTCTCACGGGCCTCATCGAACGCCTGGTGCACGACGGCATTCAGCAACGGATTATGCCGCTCGATCCGCTCAATCGCCGCATCAACAAGTTCGAGCGCTGTCACCTGCCCGGCACGGACAAGCTCAGCCAGCGCTAAAGCGTCATATTCGGAATAGTCTGTAAGCTGCATCCTCGACCCCATGATTTTGGCAAATGAACTACCTGATTATGGGATTGTCCAGCGCGCCTGGCGAAAGCGGGCGGTCAATGCCGGCCCATGATCGCCCGTCCTGCTCGTCTGAACCCGGCATCCGAGGCAAGAAACGTCTCCAGCATAGCGGGCACCAGCGCTTCTGTCCCCGGCGCACTCCCGTAAGCTTCGGCGTAAACCGCCGCATACGTCTCAGGTTCCGTTTTCAGGGCCGGGTCAATCAGTACACTGATCTTGAGGGGCGTACGGCCAGGAAGGGGACCGATCTTCAGGCTGGGCTGGGTCATGACGGATCTACATGGGGTTTGAGCACAAGGTCCTGTTGAACCCGAATGCGCAGGCCCACCAGACCGTCAGCGCGGGCAAACTCATCGCTGGGTCCCGGGCGCGCTGATGGTCAAGGCGCAGCCGAGAGCCGCGAGTACGGCCAGGGCTTTTCCCAGCTGGGCTGTCTGTTTCCCGCGTTCCAGCTCGACCAGAAAGCGCAGGCCGACGCCCGACGCGGCCGCCAGCTCCGGCTGGCGCAGGCCCTGCGCCCTGCGCTCAGTCCGGATGAGTTTACCGATATCTTCCGGTGTCATGATCCGATTTCCCGATCGGTAAATTTAGGCACATACAATGCCACCCGGCAAGCAATATTTCCCGCTCGGGACATTATTGGAAACTCCCCAGCGCGTCCCGCCGCAGGTTTACCGATCAGGAAATTGCTGCCCGCTTCGGGAAGATGAACGCTGAGATAGTCGATCATGAGGATGCCGCAACGCCGTTTGCGCGGACAACACCCGGCCCTACCAGCCGCCGCCGCCGCCGGAGCCCGATGAAGAAGAGCTCTGCGGCAGGGCGCCCGACACGCCGGAGTTCAGGCTCGAGATCAGCGAGGTGTTCAGTCCCGCGAGCGAACCTCTCAGGGTCCAACCGGCCGAGGTCCGACAGGTCCTGCTGCGGCGAGAGCGGTCAGACGTGCAGACAGTCCAGAAGCCGTCGCAGGTCACGCACTTTCTCAGAAGGACGTGTCCTCTCGATCTTGGCCAGGCCGGAATCCGCAAGACCCGAAAATGGCAGACTTCCGGCAGCCCGCATGGCCGCAACGCCCGCCTGATAATCGAACGATTTTCTTCTCTATCTAATGAGCCGGAGAAGCCGCACTTCTCTCAAGGCTTGTCAGGCTTGCATCATAGGCATCTTCAACACTCGTCCTTATAGAGATAATATCTTCAAAGACGAGCGGTAGCAGGGAGTCAGTCATCACGATCCCGAAGAGGCCGCGCGTCTTGTCGATCCAGGGATAGGCTCCGAATGCGCCAACACTTTGGATTACACTGCACTTTTCGCCTTCACCCTCATGGCACCATTGCCCTAGCGCGTATTCCCAATCGGGCTTTGACACACCCGGCATTGCGCCGCGGTTCAAGCCGACTGTTACCACCTTTGACAGCTCGGCGACGGCTTTCTCGGACATTATGCGATGACCATTGTAGGTGCCTCGGCCGGCGATCATTCTGAGAAAATTTCCGTAATCGGCGGCGCTGATCTTCAGCCCACCTCCGATAAGGGGGTTCGTTACAGCTTCTGGTGTGCTGGCATTGCACTCAAGAGGATGACAGAAAAAAGCGTCCTTCATTCCGAGTGGTTCAGCCAGGCGTTCGAGAAAGAGCGACTGAAAGGATTGGCCTGCGACGTCCTCCATGATTGCCCCCGCGATCTGCATCGAGACGCCGCCATAGCTCATGGTCGTTCCGGGATCGCTCTCAAGGGGGAGTTCCCCGAGCTCCCTTGCGAATGATTGCATGGACCCGGTCGGGATCGCCTCCACCGCGTGGCCCGAGTTCATGCCTGACGTATGTGAGAACATCTGCCGAAGCGTAATTCCGGCTTTGTTGCCTGTCAGATAGGGTGCGTATCGGCTCGCCGGAACATCGAGTTCAAGAAGGCCTTCATCTACCAGGACCATCAGCAACGCTGCGGCCACCCATTTCGATGCTGAGGCGACAAAGATCGGCTCGTCGGTCGACAGCTCCCCGGTCGAAGCCTGATACATGATCGAGCCGTCCGGTTCGAAGATGATGATTGCCGCGCCGGTTTCACCCGCTGCCTGCTGCAGGTGAGGTTCAATATCAGCCAGGGCCGCTGAGATATCAGCGGCAGGCCTGTGCAGACTTTGCCCGGGCGCGCTTTCGGTTGTCGTACAACCGCTCAAGATGAACACGGCAAACACAGATGACGCAAAGGCTAAACGGGGCGGCAATTTATCAATCCTTTCGGAAACACTGTCTCAACGCGGAAGGGTGAAGTCAGAAGCGGGTTCTCAGCGTCACCCCATAGGTGGCCGGGTCCTGCGTGAACTGCGCGCGCGAAAGGTTTTGCGAAAGCCCCCTGAGCGGGACGGTGAACGTGCTGTTGACGGTCTTTTCATCCGTCACGTTACGCCCCCAGAGCTCTATCCCCCAGCGTTTGTCTTCCGACGAAAGGCCGATGCGAAGATTGATCTTGGTGTTCGCTTCCTGGATGTCGCCTGGCAGGAGTAGAGCGGGCGCCAGGAGCTCTGTCGGCTGCGTACCCGTTCTGCGGTCATCCTCGTAGCGGAAGTTTGCGTTTGCGAAAAAATTCAGAGTATTGAACTGACGCTCATAAGTCGCTCCGCCGGTGACCACCCATTCAGGGGCATTGGTAAGCGAGGCGCCGCAGAGGTTCGCTGAGTTGGCGTTGAAGCCGGGTGTCCCGGGAACGAGAACGTCGCAATTGTCCGGATACCCCGCATCTGAGTAGGCGACTGACAGGGCTCCGCTCAGTGTATCGGTCAGGGCGGCTTCGGTATCGAGTTCGAAGCCTCTCGATCTGGCCTTGCCGACATTGAAAGTCCGGAACTGAACTCCGGTAAATTCGAGAACCTGAAACCCCTCCAGATCCTGCTGGAAAACGGCGAGATTTGCGCGCGCGCGGCCATCGAACAGATCGGCTTTGACGCCAATCTCCCAGACATCAATGAGTTCGGAGTCGAACCGGGGATCCACCCCGCCAGCCGCCGCGGAGGGATCAAGGTTGAAGCCGCCCGATTTGAACCCGTGGGTGAAACCGCCATACACATTGATGTCGCCGGTCAGCGCATAGCTGCCCTTGATCGTGTAGACGACTTCTTCGTCTTCAAACCTGTCATCAAATTCCTGTGGGAGGAAATTCAGCAGGGCTGCCGCGGGAGAAGCTGCGATGGCCCCGAACAGCGGGCCGGGATTATCAGGGTCGAAGACGGGCGCGGCGAAGACAAAGCAATTGAGGCCTACGGCTGCTCCCGAAAGCGGGGCCGGCACATTGGCCAGATTGCCGAACGTGCCAAGGCAGGCGTTATGCTGCCCGCCCAACTGCGTGAAGCTGCCATCTTTCGTTTCTTCCACATAGCGCACGCCCACTGTAAGATCCAACTTTTCGGTGACCGACAGAATGTTGTGCGTGAAGATGGAGACCGACTTGCCATCCTGCCGGAATGCATTGTTGGCGAAGTCACCTGTCGCAGGCGCGCCGCCGGCAAAGCCTAGAAGAAGATTCGACGTCTGACCGAGCAGGCCGGCGCTGACGGCCGCCTGATATTGATCCAGCAGGGTCACAGAGCCGCCGGTTCTGATTTCTTCATCGGAATAATAGGCGCCGACAAGCCAGTCGAGGCGGCCGTCAAATGCTGTGTTCTGCAGACGGAGTTCGTGCGTCGAGGTTTCGATCCGGGTAAGGTTGCTGCCCGGATCGAAGTTCGTGCCGCCGAGCGCGATGGCTTCCGCTGAAGCACCGGCTGTGAACATTCTCAGCCCGGTATAGTCCGTGCTGAGAGCCTGCCGGGCCTTGTAGTCGCGGTAGGCGCCGATATAGGTCAGGTCGCCGAGCAGTGTCTGGTTGTTATATTCAACCGAAAAGCCGGTTTGCTCAAACGGGTTTCGAAATTCTCCGTCATTGGATCTGAGCGCGTCCAGGGCCGACGGGCCGACATTTGGCGCACCGCCCGTCGGATCAAGTCCGGCCGGGCCGAAGACAGCGCGAAGGGACGTGTCGCTGAACCAGACCGCCTGACAGCATTTCTCATCCGCTTCAGAATAGTCGGCAATGGCGCGCAAGGTCCCACCCGCTCCCATGTCCCAAAGCGCCTGGCCGCGAAGAAGGAACCGGTCCCGGTCATGACTTTCGGATCCGTCGAGGCCTCTGACAAAGCCGTCTCGCTTGTGTGTTGCCCCCGACAGGCGAACAGCGAACCTGTCCTCGACAAGCGGGATATTGATGCCGGCCTGGATGTTGACGAGATTGTAGTTGCCAATGGTCACGCTTCCGAACGCGTCATATGCACTTAGATCCGGCTTCCGCGTCTTGATACTTAGGGCACCTGCAGACGTGTTGCGCCCGAACAGGGTACCTTGTGGTCCGCGAAGGATTTCGATCTGCTCAAGGTCGAGCAGGTCGCCAAGGGCGACGCCCGGACGGGACAGGTAAACACCGTCAAGGAACACGCCGACCGAACTCTCAAGGCCGATATTATTTCCGGTCGTCCCGACGCCGCGGATCCTGAGCGAGGTGCCGCCCGAAACCGTACCGGCGCTGTTCATGTTGAAACTTGGCGACAGGCTATCGAGACCGGCGATGTCCGTGACACCTGCGCGCTCCAGAGCTTCCGGATCGAGCGCGGTCACCGCGATTGGAACATCCTGGATGCTTTCAGCGCGCTGCGTCGCCGTGACCGTCACCGCCGAGAGTGTGCGCGGGGCGTCCTCAGCTTGTTGCGCCGCTGCGGCCTGGGACACACACAAAAGTGCCAATGTGGACACCCCCGCGAACAGCGGGTGCTTTGAGCGGCCTGAAACTGAAGTGCGTTTTTGAAATCTCATGACATCCTCCCGACCGGTTCTGTGACGGTCAATGGACTGGACGTATCAGTGGGGCATATCCAAGAATGTCAAAATTTCGACAATTGGTTTTCTTCGAAGGCGCAAGCTTTCTGGGCATGCCATCTGGGGCATTCTGCCGAAACTGTGGTCTGATCCAACCTGCGCTCTAGTCGTCGCCGACCGCGTGTTCGAGCCACCGGGACAGGGCGGGCACTGAGCAAATTTCCACGCAGCCGTAGCTACGGCTGATCAATCCGAGGCCTTCAAGTTCAGACAGCGCACGGTTCATTGAGGCGCGGGACAATCCGAGCGTTGCGGCGAAGTCTGTCTGGCGAAATCGCAGCTTTGCATGTGAAGATCTGTCAGGTGCCATAATCAGCAGGTATTTTGCCACACGCGGTACCAGTGGTAGCAGTCTGAGGGCGTGCAGCATCTCGATGAGGACATGTGAGCGCAGAAGCGTCGCGCGCAGGAGTGCGGCAAGATAGGCGGGGTCTGCTTCGCAAAGGTCCAGAAACTTCTGCGCAGGGAAGTTTATGAGCGTCGTTGGTCCCACCGCCGAGATATCATGGCTGAGCGGAAGGTCCGTAAACACGGTGAACTCCCCGAAGGAGTGGCCGGGCCCGATGAAGGATGTCAGGATGAACCCTCCGTCCGGGCCATAGATTCCCGCGCGGGCAGCGCCTTTCTCGATGACCGAAATGCCGGGCTCATGATCTCCACGGCTATGAATGAACTGGCCATCCGAGAGCGACCGGCGATGGCCGCTCTCTTTCAGCAGGACAATCTGATCCTCTGAAAGGAAGTTCAGGAAAGGTTTGGGCCGGTGCCGGGAAAGGTCCATCGCTATGGAATGTCGCATTTTCGACATTCCTCGCCAAGCGCCCTTGTTAGGCGAACAATTAGAAGGGCCATCTTACAGATCTTGCCTCCGTCGTTTCTGGAGATTGAGTCCCTTCAACCACCCTGGAGAAAGGTCCGATCTGGTGAGGCGTTCAATCTTGATCATCGCGTGTGCTGCGCTCGTATCATCCTGTTCGAGCCTGCCTGCGCCGGACGTTGAGACGCCAGGTGCGTGCAAGGCGCCGCAATCCGAGACGGAAGCTGCACGCCAGGCCTTCTTCTTTGCTTTTCCGCTCTATGAAATGAGCCGCATGCGACAGCGGATGTTGGAGGCACCTGGCGCGGAGATAAACCGCCTGCGCCATCGTTCCACACTGTCGGGGCCAGCCGACCGGTCCATAACGACCCCGAACAATGACACGCTGTACTCTGCCGCATGGCTAGACCTTTCAACCGGCCCCGTTCGTTTTTCGATCCCGGCGATGGGCGCGCGCTATCACAGCGTCGAGCTGATGGACATGTTTTCGGACGCATTTGAAATCCTGCGGAATGAAAGCGCCGGCACTCGCCATTTCCTGATTGTCGGCCCCGACTGGGACGGGCTTGCCGGGCCAGGTGAAAGCGTCGTTC
>JBKBVT010000056.1:0-13866 GCA_046289305.1 Hyphomonas sp.
ATGGAGAGGGCGGAGCGGTGCAGGAATGGGCACTTCTCCAGATGTGAAAATACGAGCAGAAGACCCGATTGCTGCATGTAGTAGCATGGCAGGGCAGATGTCGGATCCGCTAGAATGTGGGCCTCTGAAGCGGTGCGGAGGAAAGCGACATAGCTTCCCCAGTAGTCTGTCATCAGACGAAGTCCGCCGCTCCTTGATATGCGTTGGCTCTCTTCTGCACCTAGGGGGCCGGGACTAAGGGCGGAGGAGGACAAACCGTTGCGAAAGATCTGTCCAAAGATTGCGCCAGAACCGGGTTCCGGCGTCTGCAATCGGATAATAGATGGGCCTGAACGAAGAGCTGAAAGTTCGTAGAGGCTGAAGCCTGGGGTGATTAAATTTGCGCTTGACGTTCCCACGGCCTTGCGAATGCGCGCATTCAGATGTTGGGCAGCCGCTTTGGCAGGCTGCTGCTCATCCCAGAGGATCGCCAGATATGCGCGCAAAGCGGGCTGCCCCCTATACCGAAGCTATGGGGGTGTAGGCACATACGATGTCCTCCTGTTCGTTCAGGACGAGACCTTCGCGCTCCAGCCAGCAATGCGCCGCGAAGGGGGCAATCCGGACGGCGAAAGTCAGCCGGCATGCCACGCCTCGCAGACTGAGATAGCGGGCCAGGACAAGACTTTTGAAGAAGCAGGTGTCCCGGGTCGTCAGAAAGTACGGCGTCAGATGATGGAAGACTTGAGTGAGCTGGATGACCCGCTCTTCGGGCGCTGCGCGGGCCGCCTCAGCATATTGCGTCCAGCGGCTGAATTTGTGTAGGACCTTCAGAAGATCAGCCCGCCGCAACCAGACAAGCCGTGTGTGTACCAGCGCGCAGAACAGCAGAACAATGTCCGCCAAGAGGTAAGGCCTGCTCAGACAGTCGGTTTCGCCGATTAAGAACGTATAGCGCGCGGAAGTCGGCGGCAGCCGGGGCGGAGCCTTCAGGGTCTCATCGCGGACGAGTAAACCACCATCTACGAGGTGTTTCGCCAAAGTATCAGGCGCTGATCCATGCAGGGCCGGAAGCTCAGAATACAGAATGTCTTCGAACCATGCGGATTGCCGCGGTGTCAAAGATACGTACCTGTCGCGTTCGAGATCCAGAAAGATGAAGACGTCGCCAACCTTGCAGCAATGAACCGATGTGCGCAGACGGTACCCGCCTTTTGGGATGGACGGGTGCGGGGCTGATTCGTACACGGCGCAGACCTCCAGTTGCAGGAGCGCGCGATGCGCTCCTGCAGTTTGTGGACTCAGAGGGGCTGGGAGTTTGAAGCGCCGTCAAACTCCTCTTCGACGCCCAGGATTCCCCGGGTTTCTGCCGACACCGAACCGAGCTCGATGGGGGCGAATTCATCCGTTTCCGGATTGGTTGTGATGAGGTCTTTCATGTGTATTCTCCTGTTTTTGAGGTGGGTGTCACTGGCCTGGTGACAGTTAGACGATGCGCGTAACCTTAAGTAGAGTCAATGCGCCTAAAGATTACAAATTGTGTATGTATTCAAGGTTTTGTCGCAAGCCATTTTGGCGCCGGCACCTACAATGCGGCGGTAAAGCTCTTGGGCTGTGCTTCGCCCCTTGTGAGGCTAGCCTAGTGGTCGGTAGTCCGTTATCGGACGGTATGTAGGGTCACGAAGACTGAGAAGCAGAGACCGGGGACTGGAAGAGCAGGGCTTTGGCTTTGCCCGTATCGCCGGCGGCGCGGGCGCGGCAGGACCGGACCACTGCGCAATAGGCGCGGGCGTGGGGATCGGTTTGATGAAGTGCCGGAGAGCTGATAGCGGAAGCAAAATGCGGATCGGGGGTCTCCCAGCCCAGTCCGTAGGATTGGGACAGATAGCGCTCAGGGGCGCCGGGTACTGTCCAGACCCTGCCGCCATAGGATGCATTGTTGAGTGTGAAGGCGTTGAGGCGCCATTGGATGTCACCGGGCAGATTGCTGAAACCATACAGAACGTGATTGTCTTTCCGGTCGTGCAAGAAGATGTCGATGGCAACGCCTCGGTGCTGCAGCCCGAAATACCGGTCACCCGGACGGCTGATCGAAGGCAGGAGAATTTCGGGATGAGCGCGGAGGATGCCGGCGATGTCAGGTCCGCCGTTCGAGTCCCGGAGCACGCCAATATCGATGTCGCGATCATGAGGCAGCGGGCCGCCGCTTCGATGAAATCCAAGAAGCGTTCCGGCGACGAGGAAGCTGCTGACGCCGGCCGCTGACAGAATGGATTGGATCTCGATGAGGACTGCGGTCGCATGGCCGGGCTCAAGGCCGGCTGGCTTTGACCGCGGGGTGGGCGGGGCCGGGAGTGCGGTCAGGAGTCGGGTTGCCTCGGTGAAGGCTCGCTCGAACTGGCCCATTTGATAGAAGCTGCGGGCGAAAAGCTGGATCAGGGCGAGGTCTGCACCGGGGCCGCCCGCCCGGTCTTCAAGAAGGCGGCAGGCCCGTGTCGGTTGGCGCGCTTTGAGCAGAGCTTCGGCGGCCGCGCGGTAGGGCGGCGTCGCGTCCAGCTGACACGTGACGACCAATGCATCCGCCGCGCCTTCGACAGCATCTATGCGGTCGTCTTCATGCGGCGTGATGTCGGCGATCGACTGCCAGGCGCGCCATGACAACGGATCGGCGGCGACGGCCTGCCTGAACGCATCAAGCGCACCGGAGCGATCTCCGAGCGCGAATAGAGCGAGCCCTCGGGCATGGTGAGCCTTGGCGTCGTGCGGATGCCGCCTCAGCAGGGAGTCGAAGACCGCAAGGGCTTCCGATGCGCGTCCGTTGCGCAATAGCGTCGCAGCGAGGAAGTAGCCGGCAACTCGGTCGTCGGGGTGAGACGCCCAAATCTGATGCAGCGCCGGGAGCGCCAAGTCGGACCTGCCTTGTCTGAGCTGGGCAATGCAGCTTTGCAGAAGCGGAATCCGGTCTGCACCGGAGCAGAGAGTTGCTTGAGCAGATATGTGTTCCTTCATCCTCTGCACCCGACGTTGCGAGAATAGAACTGCTACCATAAGTAGTAAGCAGAATCTAGCAAAAGTGTCGAAAATGACCTCGCTCCGGGCGCTCGCCCACACCACCCGCTCTCCTCGACGTCTGATAGTTTGAGTTCTATGATCGTTAGTCCTCCAGAGGGGACCTGAAGGGAGCAGGATAAAAACATGACAAAACCGGGGACACCCAGAGGCGGCTCGCGCTCGCCGACAGATATTGACCGCGCGGTCGGAGATAATGTCCGGCGGGCACGGATTGCGCGCAATCAGACCCTGTCGGAGCTCGCTGCAGAGATCGGCATCAGCCATCAGCAGCTCCAGAAATACGAAACCGGCGCAAACCGGCTCAGCGCCGGCATGGTCGCGCGGGTTGCCGAGATACTCGGTGTGCCGCTGGAAAGCCTGTTCCGCGTTGAAGGAGCGCCGGGCGGCGCTGCGCGAAGTGCGAAAGCCGAGAAGATGGAGACGCTGCGCCAGACCGGGACCTACATCCTGGCGCGGGCGACATCCGAAGAAGCCCTCCGGCAGATGGTGGATGTCCTCAGGGTCCTGTCCGCGAAGGGATGAGGGCGGCGCAGGGAAGAATTGGGCCGGGTGAAAGCATTTCTTTCAGAAATAGATAAACTGTACTATTATAGGGTACCTCAAGGGAGGGCCCTGACATGACACAGTATGACGGCAGTTCCGTCCTTGATGCCATTCGCGCGGTCCAGGCTGCAGATGGTCTGCCCGGCGCGATGGGGGCCCTGTCACGCTTTGTGGAGCGGTATGGTTTTGAGCGGATCTATCTCGGCCAGCTCGTGAACCCTGCCGCGGTTGCGACGCGGGATATGCTCTACGCCTCCGACTGGCCAGATGAGCTTCAGGCCGAGCGGCGCAGCCAGATGGCAATCCTGCATGATCCGGTCGCCCGCTGCGCTCTTACCGCGCGCCGCCCGTTCCGATGGCAGGAAGCGCATGCGCAGGCCACGCGAGAGGGCCGCCGCGTGATCGACATGGTCCATAATTACGGGATCACCGACGGGATCATGTTCCCGATGCACGCTATCAACCATCTGCCGGGAGGCGTCTCACTGGGCAGCGGCGCGGCCCTCGACCTGTCGCCTGCGCAGGTGCTCGAACTCGAGATCGTGTGCCAGGCGGCTTATTACCATCTCGAAGCGTCGCAGGGTCCGTTTCCCTATCAGAAACTCGCCCAGCTGACGGCGCGCGAAACGGAATGCGTCGGCTTTGCAGCTGCAGGGAAGACCAACTGGGAAATCGCGACCATCCTTGGCATCCGGGAGGATACCGTGAAGAAGACGCTGAAGCGGGCCAGTGAAAAGCTCGGCGCCGTGAACCGCGCTCAGCTGGTGGCATCGGCCATCCGGACCGGCCGGATCTTCCCCTGACAAGTCCCCGAAAGGGGACATGACGCGCGCCTTCCTCTGCCGGACACTGCCATCTGTCCAGAAGACAGGAGATGCGTCCGATGTTCACCATCATCCTTCCTGAGCAAAGGCGCGCGCAGGCCGCGCTGATCGGCGAAATGCACCGGCTGCGTTACCGGATCGTGGTGGAGCAATGGGGCTGGGACATTCCCGGCGTGCGCCCGGGTTATGACAAGGACCAGTTCGATACGGGCGACACGGTCTATGTCGTCGTCGCCGGAGAGGCCGGGCGGGTCCTTGCCTCAGCCCGCCTCAACCCGACGACCCGGCCGCACATGATGAGTGAGCTGTTTGCGGCGTATTGCGACCTGCAGCCTTATCCGGTCGGCGCGGATGTCTGGGAGTGTTCGCGGTTCGTCATTGACACCGAAGGCGCGGCCGACCGGCTCGAAGCGTTCCGCCTGCGTGCCTGGCTCGGTATCGGCATCACCACCTGGTGTCTCGATCAGGGGATCGGCCGGCTCAGCTGGCTGACCCATCAGAAGTTCTACAACCATGTGTCCGGCCTGTTCCGGACCGAGCCGCTCGGCCTGCCGCAATGCGAGGGCGATGACTGGGCCTGGATTGCGGCGGTCTCTGAAGTCGACCTGCCGGCGCTCGACCGGCAGCTGGACCTCTATCGCCGCGGGCCCGAGATTGTAGACGCCCTTATTGCGGGCCGGACGCCGGACGGCGAAGGACGCGCCGCATGAGCACGGGTATGTCATTCGCCCTGGCCGACGCGGACCGGGCGGCATTCCTCGAGGACGGGGTCGTCTGCCTGCGGGATGTTCTTGACCCGGGGGAGGTGGAGCTGCTCCGAGCCGCGGTCGCGCGCCAGATGGACGCGCTGGGCTCCTCGCCGACAGGGTATGACTTTGAGGCGATGGCCCGGGCGGTCTGGGACCCGGAGGGCAGGGTGGACGCAGGCGCGGCGACGCGCTTCGATATGTCGGCGGTACGCGGCCTCGTTGACGCAGACCCGGACGCGCGGCCCCTGATGGAGGCAGGATCTTCGCCGGAGCCCGGGCTGTTCTTTTATGACGCCGCCGGATGGAGAGCAGATGCGGGCATCCGGGAGGTCGCTTTTCGTTCCGCGCTGCCCGGGATTGCAGCTGGGCTGCTATCAGCGGAGCGGGTATATTTCTGGGAAGACACGACGTTTGTGAAGGCGCCGCGCACGCGCCAGAAGACTGCATTTCATCAGGATCTCGGCTATTTCCAGATCGAGGGAGATCAGTGCCTGGTTGCCTGGATACCGCTCGATCCGGCCGGATTGTATAATGGTGTGACGCAGTACGTCCGGGGCTCGCATCGTTGGGACGAGGTCTATGCCCCGAACATCTTCATCACCCAGACGCTGTTCCCGGAGGCCGAGGGGCCCCGCTGCCCGGATATCGAAGCCGATCCCGGCGCCTATGACATCGTCTCATTCGATGTCCGGCCGGGCGACGTCATCCTGCATCATGTCCGAACCGTTCACGGCGCCGGCGGCAATCCGTCCGGCAGCTGGCGGCGGGCGGTTTCGCTGCGCTATTGCGGGGACCAGGTGCGTTACCTTGACCGCAAGGGCGCGCTCCCACAGCCGGGCGGCGCAGGCGGTCTGCGGAACGGCGACACGCTGGACGCGGGCGACTTCCCGGTGGTCTGGCCGCGGAGGGATGACGCGGACGCGGGGCGCTCAAAGCCTGTGCCGTCTAGGCGCCTGGGTTCAGGCCTGTGAATATCACCAGCGCGAAAAATCCGAACACGGCGAGGCCGAGCATGAGCCAGATCCAGCGCGGCATAGGGGGCGGCGTGTAATCTCCGCTTTCATCGCGGTCCCATCCGCTCATCCTGCCTGTCCCTCTGAAACCCCAGGAGTACTGGTCTGCGGACTTTTTTTGACAGAGCGCAGGACTGTTGCCAAGCTGGTTTAGCGGAGGAGATCAACCGAGATCGGACAGTGATCAGACGGCCGCTCAGGGGCGGTATCTGTTGTCTCTCTGAAAGAGCCCGTGACCTTCCCGGACTTTGCCGCATCATTCATCAGGATGAAGTCGATGAACTCCGTATAACGCGGGTCGCAGGCCGGACCCGTACCGGCCCCGGCGATATGGAGAGCGGACGGCACGCCGTCATTGAGTTCTTCCCAGACGGTATCGCCGCTGAGCTCGAGCCGGCGGTTGAAGTCCCCGCCGACGATCACGGCGCGTCCGGCGGCGCTGCGGGCGTCGATCCAGGTCTCCAGCCGTTCGATCTGACTGAACAGGAGCGGACACACGCCTGATTCGCCCCCGGCATGGCAGCCGGAGGCGAGATGCACGCTCATGATGTCCATCGGTGCCGGGCCGGGCAGGGTGATCGCAACCCCGTAGCGGGTGCGGCGGTTTTCATTAACGTCGAGGTCTGTGAAGTCAGCCAGCCGCTCGTGCTCGATGCCATTACGCACGGCGATGGCTGTGTTCTGCGCGCGCAGGCGCGTTCCGTCATCCCGGCCGCGGCAGAGCGGGTACTCACCGGCCGGCTCGCGCGCTTCGACATGGAAGGTCCAACCTTCGCCGAAGACCCGCTCCAGCGCTGCTTCGCCGTCGATTTCCTGGAGGAGCCAGATATCGGCGTCCACCTGTGCGATGTAACCGGCAACGAGATCAAGCCCGGCCTCGTCGCGCGGAAAGCAGCCCGCACCGGTTAGGCCGGTGAGGTGTTCGATGTTCCAGGCGGCGATGCGGAGCGGTTCGGCGGCAGGTGGCTGAGGCCCGCCGGTCTGACAGGCTGACAGCAGGAACGCAGCGGCGATGGGCAGGAATCGTTGCAGCAAGGTCATGGCCTCCGGGTGGCAGGAGTAAGAGTTAGTTTGGCGATCCTTTCGCCGGTTTACCGCGGCCAAGTCAATGTTGAGCCATTGACACAGGCTCCCGGCCAATTAAGGACGTTATAACGTCACATTTTAATGTGGCGTGCTCTTATTGCGTTCATTCTGGTTTCCGGGTCCCTCGTCATGACATCTTACGCCTGCCGCCTCCTGACGGCTGTTTCCGCTATCGGGTTTTTTGCCGTGCCGGCGCTTGCTGAAGAAGCGTCAGGCGAGGAGACCATGCGCCGCGAGACCGTCCTGGTTCTCGGCGCGCGGCAGGCATACCGGGGGGACTTCGAGCCACTGGATATTCCGCAAGCAGATCAGGTGATTGGGGAAGATGTGCTGCGCAATGCCGGCGCGGTCGATCTGAGCCAGGCGCTGGACCTCTCCGCATCTGTCGCCCGGCAGAATAATTTCGGCGGCCTCTGGAATAGCTTTGCCGTGCGTGGCTTCGTCGGCGACCAGAACCTGCCGAGCAATTATCTCGTCAACGGTTTCAATGCCGGCCGGGGCTTCGGCGGACCGCGGGACCTGTCCGGCGTCGAGAGTGTGGAGGTGCTGAAAGGCCCGCGCGCCGCGCTTTTCGGCCGGGGGGAGCCGGGTGGCACGGTCAACCTCGTGACCAAACGCCCGACCTTCGAGACAGCCGGCGAAGTGCGCGTTTCAGCGGCAAGTTTTGAGACTTTCCGCGCCGATGGTGATTTCACAACACCTCTGTCCGACCGCGCGGCGGTTCGGATCGTTGGCTTCTATGAAGACGCAGGCAGTTTCCGCGATACGGTCGAGACGCTGAAATACGGCGCGAGCCCGTCCTTTGCCTTTCGTGTGTCGGATGCGACGCTGCTGACCTACGAACTCGAATACAGCCACAAGGAAATTCCCTTCGACCGCGGCGTTGTGGCGGTTGACGGAAAGCTTGGACGCATCCCCGAAAGCCGCTTCCTGGGTGAGCCAGGCGATGGCCCGCTCGAAGCGGACGTACTCGGTCATCAGATCGAACTGCAACACGATTTCACGGGTGACTGGAGCGTCATGCTGGGCGCAACCTTGCGCGACACATCGCTTGAGGGGTTTTCGACCGAAGCCGAACTGACGCCTGCTCGCCAGCAACTTTTGGTCGATGGGCAGACACTCACGCGTCAGCGCCGGTTCCGGCAATATGATGCAAACTACCGCGTTGTGCGCGGTGAGGTCAGCGGCCGGTTCACGACCGGGCCTGTCGAGCATCGGCTGCTGTTCGGCGCCGATGTGGACAGGTTCGAAAATGATCAGGTGTTTCTCCGCGCGCGCGCGCCCACTCTGGCGACCAATCCGACGCTTGCCCAGCTTCAGGCCATCGACATCTTCAATCCCGTCTACGGCCAGTATACGCTGCCCGACCCCACCCCTCTGACAGACCGTATCGATACCCAGGAGTCGACCGGGGTGTTTATTCAGGACCAGATCAGGTTGACCGACCGGCTCGAAGTTCGGGTCGGTCTTCGCTATGATGATTACACACAGACGCTCGAAAATCGCGCAAATGGAAGCGTCGCTTCTCAGTCGTTCACCCGGACCAGCCCTCAATTCGGCCTTGTCTACAAGGTCAACGATGCGGTTTCCGTATATGGCGTGTACGGAGAAAATTTCCGGCCACTCTCGGGCTCGGACTTCGGTGGCAATCCGTTTGATCCCAACAAGTCGACCTCAATCGAGGGCGGCCTTAAATTCCTGCTTCGCGATGGCGGCATTGCCGGGACGGTCAGCGTCTTCAAGATCGAACAGGACAACATCCTCGTTTCAGATCCGGTCAATGCGGGCTTCTCCATCGCCGGCGGCGACGCTGAGAGCCAGGGATTTGAGATCGACCTGCAGGGGCAGGTCACGGACACGCTGTCGCTCTGGCTCTCCTACGCCTATGTCGATGCGTCCTTCAGAAATGATCTCCTCGATCCCGATTTCGGGCTGCCGGTTGAGGCCGGTTCGCGCCTGCTGAACATTCCCGAACATTCCTTCAGCCTGCAGATGGCGAAAGAGCTTGAACTCGCCGCGCGGCCCCTGACGGTAGGCGGCGGGCTTGTCTATGTCGGTGAGCGGCTCGGCGAGATTGGGACGGATTTCAAATTGCCGGGCTACACGCTGCTGCGCGCGTTCGCCGCCTACGACCTGACTGCGTCGCTCAGGCTCCGGGCCGAGGTCGACAACCTGACCGACGAGACCTGGTATGCCAATTCCTATTCCCAGCTCTGGGTCCAGCCCGGCACGCCCCGCAGCTTCCGGATTTCAGCTGCCTACCGTTTCTGAGGAGGGGATCATGATACCTGTACTTGAAGCCGAAAAACTCAGTGTAACGCGCTCAGGAAAGGCTGTTCTGAATGATGTAACCTTCGATGTCGCGCCCGGCGAGGTGTTTGCGCTTCTGGGCGGCAATGGTGCGGGCAAGTCGACGACGCTTCTGGCGTTCCTCGGCTTTCTGACGCCGTCCTCAGGATTGGTGCGCGTCAATGGCCAGCCGGTCTCCGAAGACGTCGCTGCGGCGCGCCGCGCCATCGCCTATCTGCCGGAAGCCGCCACCCTCTACGGCCATCTGACCGCGCGCGAAAACTTACGTTACTTCCTGTCACTCGCCGGTGTCCCGGCGGCGTCAGATGTAGTCGAAGCGGCGCTAGACAGCGTGAACCTCCAGTCTGGAGCGCGTGGGACCCGCATGAGCGAGTACTCGAAAGGTATGCGTCAGAAGGTGGCTATCGCCCTCGCGCTTTTGCGCGAGGCGCCGATCCTTCTCCTGGATGAGCCGACCTCGGGGCTCGACCCCGTCGCTATTGACGAATTCCATGAACTGGTCCGCCGTCTCGCTGCGGCCGGCCGGTCGGTCCTCATGGTGACGCACGATGTCTACGGAGCCTGTCAGGTGGCCGACCGGATCGGGCTTCTGAGGAAAGGAGACCTGGTCGGACTTTACACAGCGCCGGAGAATGGCCGGATCGACACGTCGCTCGTGCATGCGGCCTTTTCCGGACGCGCGGTCGCATGAGCCGGATACTGAAGATCGCGCGCGAGGAATGGCGCTATTGGGTCAGGTCAAGAATTGCCGTCTCTGGGCTGCTAATCATGGCAGCGCTCCTGATCGTGACCAGCTTTGTGACCGTCTCGCGGGTCAATGAGGAGCGGGAGGTCCGGCTCGCCCACCAGATTGCCGCTGAGGAGCGTTTTCTCGCCCAGCCGGATCGACATCCGCACCGAATGGTTCACTACGGCCATTATGTTTACCGGGTGCCGGGACCGTTGGCGATGTTTGATCCGGGCATCGACCGTGTCACGGGCCAATCCATCTTCCTCGAAGGCCACCGCCAGAACTCCGCCATGTTTGCCGAAGCGCGCGCCGGTGCGTCGCTGGGAAGCTTCGCAGAACTGACGCCCGCGCTTGTCTATCAGGTCTTCGCGCCGCTCCTTCTCATCGTGCTTGGCTACTCGCTGATCGTACGTGAGCGGGAGAGCGCGACGCTTGCACCGCTCATGGCGCAAGGCGTAGGGGCGGGCATGCTGCTCGCTGGCAAGGCCGCAGCGATCGCCAGCGTCATTCTCGTCATGCTGCTGCCTTTGATCGCGCTGACCCTCTTCGCAACCGCGCAGGGCGAGGCTGCACTGGCCGGACTGGCACTGGCTGGCAGCTATGCGCTCTATCTCGGGTTCTGGGGCGCTGCCGCCCTGCTTGTATCTGCCCTCGCCGCACACCGCGGCCTCGCACTCGGCGTCCTGTTTGCGTTCTGGCTGCTCACAGTCATCATCCTGCCTAGAGTGGCTGTCAATGCGGCAGGCGTCCTTGTGCCGGCTCAAGGCAAAATCGAGACCGACCTCGCGCTCGTTTCTGACCTGCGCGCCATCGGCGATGGGCACAACGCAGCGGCGCCTGCCTTTGAATCGCTCCGGGACAACCTGCTCGCCGAATACGGCGTTGACCGGGTCGAGGATCTTCCGGTCAATTTTCGCGGCATGGTCGCACGTCAGTCCGAGGAAAGGCTGACAGCCATCCTTAATGAGTATGCCGAAACGCAGATGGCGCGCGAGCACGAGCAGGCGCGCGTCATCGAAGCGTTCGGCTGGGCCTCCCCGCTGATTGCAGCAGGGGCTGCATCCCGAACTCTTTCGGGTACGGATCTGTCAACGCATCACAGGTTCCTGCATGAGGCCGAGACGGTCCGGTATGACTTCGTGCAGGGGCTGAACACGGCCCATGCGCATGAGCTCACCTATGCAGATGACGTCGGTCGCAACCAGGACGCGGCTGCCTTCGATCGTGCCCGGATCAGTTCAGATTCCTGGCAGGTGCTGAGTGATTTCCGTTTCGGGCCCTCTCCGGTTCAGACCCGGCTACAACAAATTTTGCCGTTCCTGGCCATGCTGATGGTGTGGATTGGCGGCCTCATTGCAGCGCTGGGGCTGGTCGCAGGGAGGCTGCGGCCATGAGTTCGTCCTCGTCTTTTCCGCGCGAAACATGGTTCCTGTTGAAGGACCGGGCGGCGCTGATCTGGCTCGTACTTGCGTTTCTGCTGTCGACCTTTGCCGTCGTGGGCGGCGTCACCGAGGTCAATTCACAGCGCCAGACGATCGAACGGTTGCTCGAAGCGGACCGGGCAGACCGCGCCGCAGAAATCGCCGAACAGTCCGACTGGGGCGGCGCGGCCTATTACGCCTTTCACCTCACTTATGATCCGCCTTCGGAGCTTGCCTTTGCTGCGCTCGGCCAGCGTGAGACAGCTTCCTGGAAGCACCGGGTCCGGATGCTCGCGCTCGAAGGGCAGATCCATGAGGCCGATCCGCTCAATCCGGAAGTTGCCCTCATAGGCCGGATCGATTTTGCCTTCGTAGCTGCTTTCCTTGCCCCGCTTCTCGTTGTCCTGATGATGTATGACCTGAAAACCGGTGAGCGCGCTGCTGGACGCTTCGAATTGCTTTCCGCAACGGCGCAAGGCAGAGGCGTGCCATGGCGCGCGCGGGCTGGCGTCCGTCTACTTTACCTCGCACTCTCTCTACTCCTGCCATTCTGGGCCGGCGGCTTGATCGAGGGCGCAGGGGCGGTTGCCCTGCTTGCCGCAAGCGCCGGCGTCATCCTGCATCTTGTCGTGTGGACCTTCATTGCGGTGTTCGCCGGCAGCCGGGTCGCGACACCGACCACCGTCCTGACCATCCTGATGGGTCTATGGCTGGTGATGGCAGTTCTCATTCCTGCTTTCAGCCGTACCCTGATTGAACGCGCGGTCCCTGTGCCTTCTGGCGCAGAGATCATGATGGCGCAGCGCGAAGCCGTGAACAATGGCTGGGATCTTCCCAGGGAAGTGACAATGGAAGCCTTCCTCGCCCGTCATCCGGAATGGCGGGACTATAGCCGGGTCGAGGCCGGCTTTGAATGGAAGTGGTATTACGCCTTCCAGCAGGTCGGCGACCAGACCGCAGAGCCGCTGTCACAGGCCTATACGGATGGCCGGCTGGCGCGTGACAGGGCGGCGTCAGTTGCTTCGATTCTGTCGCCGCCGGTCTTGCTCGAGCGAACCTTTCAGACTCTGGCGCGTACGGATGTTCCGGCGGTGCTGGCCTACGAACAATCCGTCAGGGACTTCCACGCCGAACTGCGCGCCTTCCATTACCCCGGCCTGTTCCGCGGCGAAGCATTCACCCCCGAGGCGGGCATGATGGCGCCGTCCTACGAGCCGGTCATGAAGGGGCGCTAGCGGATTATGAAATACATACGGGTTCTTTGAGCATGCCTCGCAACGTCGCTAATTGTGCTTCTGGCGCTTCACGCTGGGATTAAGGCCGGGAGCGGGCAAGCCAACGCAGAGGGCAGAGGGCAGATGGCAGGTCATCTGCCATACGACGTCCGCGTTGGCCGGACTGAGTGGATACCAGCCAGCTAAATTCCGCTTCCGCCGCCCTGTCTCAGGCGTTCTATAACAATGTTCTTTCCGGCCTGTATGGTTATGTCGATCGGTGATCCCCCCCGACCTGCGGTGCGTCCGTCACATAGGGCGCCCGGCGCCCTTCACTGGTTTCCAGCGCGGATGCACGTTGGCGGATTTTGAACCGCACCTCGAACACCTTGATCGGCGGCCAATCGAGATGACAGTCTCGTCTGCGCCGAATGCGTCCACAGGCAGGACCGAGCTGTGACGGCACGTGCTCACGCGGCAGACCAGTTCGATGCTGATCAGATCGTGATGCAGCTCAGAGATCGCCGGCGGCGGGAGCATGTGCGGAAGTACCATGCCCAGCTTTTAACATCGCGGGCACGAACTGAGCAGGCGAATTGCAGGGTAATCCCCAGCTTTCCGGTCTGAAGGAGAGCGCGCGACCTGAAGGGGGATCCGTGGAATGCTCGATTTCGGCAACGACCTTCAGGACGCGGGTATCATCGTGCGGCACCTGCTTACTGAGAAGGACCCGATGAAAAGACCGCGCTACGCCTGCAGTCGGCGGAAACTTCGAAGTTCACGGACCCGGCGTCAGCTGTAAAGCGGCAACCGCCTGAACATGCGCCTCTCGCTTCCTGGTGGATTATCCGATGACTGATAAATCTGAACCGTGACAGATCTGACTGCGCAGCGGACGCCGGGAAGGTGTCAGGTCGTGAACAGC